>CAZZIF010000111.1:0-11267 GCA_964654025.1 uncultured bacterium | reverse complement strand
AAACTCGACGGGAAACTCCGCGGATGGCTTGTGGGAAGCCTTCGGCCATGCCGCCCGGCGATTGGCCAACCTCACGGTTCGCGGGCCTGCCGGCGGACGGCAAAGCGATCAGGACGCCTACCGCGAGGCGCTGCGCATCGCACGCGAGCAGAAACAGGAGGCCGAACGTGCCTTGGCTGCCGCGGGTGGTCTGGCGGAGCGTCCCGATCCGCCCACGCCCCCTAACTCGACCGGGTTCATCGAGAAACTCGCCGGCACGTTGAAACCCGGAGAAGCACTGGTGCAGTTCACCTGTTTCCCCGAGCTGGCGCTCTCCGCGGAACATTGGGATCGTCACCAGAGACGCCCCGATCTCACCTCATTCGAAACGGGCCGGCAACGATACGCGGCCTTCTGTCTGTCACGCCCCGCTGAGTCGCGGTCCGGACTTCACGCCCCTCCCACCACCCTTGTCCGTCTCGTGGATCTCGGTCCGGCAGCGCCGATCGATTCGCTCATTCGGGTCTACCGCCATGCGGTCGAAACGGTCCCCAGCCACACGCGTCCGACGGCGCGGGAGGAAGCCGACTACCGCCGCGTGGCCCGGCAACTCCACGAACGAATCTGGCGCCCGTTGGACCTGGACGCAATCCAACCGTCATCATGGGCCACCCAGGGAACGCCGGCCCTCACCTTCGTGATTCCCGATGGGTGGCTGCACTTGATCGACTTCAACACGCTGATGTCGGAGTCGGGCCGGCTGGTCATCGAAGACCACCGGGTGCACTGGCTCTCCTCCGCGCGTGATCTGCCTCGGATTCGGACGGGCGCCGGTCGGAACCGGACAGACCGGAGTCCGGCAGAGCAACGCCCGTCTCGTGGGATCTTGGTCGTGGGCAACCCCACCCGCCCGCCCATTCCGCAAGCGAGCCCGTCGGAGGGAAGCTCGAGTTCAGCGACGCACGATCGGGGGGCACGTCCCCCGTTGTGCGGCGATCTGCTCACGGAATTGCCTCCTCTTCCCGGTGCGAAGGCGGAAGCGGTGGCGGTCGCCGCCACGTTCGCCGAGCACACCGGTGAACCGGCCACGGTCCTTCTGGGTCAAAAGGCCGACGAGGAGTCGGCGCTACGCCACCTGCCCGGCAAGCGCGCCCTCCACTTCGCTTGCCACGGGTTCTACTGCAACGAGTACAGTGAAGCCTCCCCGCTGCCGGATTCGGATCGTGAGTCCAGCGATGGTGCCCTAGCCGAAACGGTTCTCCAGAACCCGTTGCTGGCCTCCGGCCTCGTCCTGGCCAAACCTGCCGGCGCAAGGCGGCCGGCATCGCCCGCCGACACCCACGCAACGGGCGACGAGGAACACGATGGACTGCTGACCGCCGAGGAAATCGCGAGCCTCGATCTGGCGGACACGGAGTGGGTCGTCCTGGGCGCCTGCGGTTCCGGTTTGGGCAGTCTGCGGCCCGGTGAAGGGCTTTTCGGACTTCGCAGAGCCTTCGAGCTAGCCGGCGCCCGATCGGTGATCATGGCACTCTGGCGCGTGGGGGACCGTCCGGCCGCCGACCTGATGACGCGCGTTCACGAGCTCCATTGGAATGGCACGAACACTGTCGATGCGGTTCGCGGGGCGGCTCTCGAACGACTGGAAGAGCAACGCCGGCGCTTTGGGCGAGTGCACCCGTCAGCCTGGGGCGGGATCATCACGGAAGGCGATTGGCGGTAGGTCCGGCCGTTCGGCGCCCCCCTCTCACGGCCTCTGATCACCCGGCGGCTCTACTTGCCCTGATCCAGCGACGAAACCGCTTCTGAAGATGACCTCTCCCTCCGGCGAAAGCACCATGAGCCGGTAGGCGCCCGGCGAAAGCACGCCGGCCTCCAGCACGACCGACAGCGTGTAGTTCTCGGCAAACGTTCTCCCGGCCACCGATGAGGCCCACACGACCTCGTCACGATCAGCCGGTTGAATGCGGACACCGTAGAGCCCCTCGGGGTCCGGAGGCGTCATGAGGTTGGTGAACTCCACCAGAAGAAGCTCGCGCGCATCGGCCCGCACGAACGCGCCCGTTTCCGCTTGCTCAATGGAGCGATCAATGCCGGACCCGTCGACGAGGATGCGAGGCGAACCCATCCAGGCCGAAGCGCCGGAATCTCCTCCCGACGTGCGCAGGCCGTCGTGGTGCCCGGAGGTCGAGATCAAGAGCAGCCCGGCCGCCACCGCCGTCACGAGGTAGGCAGCCGCCGGAACGGGACGCAGTAGCCCGCCGGAGAGGATTCGCCACAGGCGAGCCCACATGCCTGGGCGCGGGCCGGATTCCGGCGGCGTGTCCGGCGGCGCGAGTTCGCGTAGAGCCGCCACGCTCTCGGCACAGACCGGACAGGCCGCCAGGTGAGCGTCAAGGCGCGCGCGGGCCGCGGCGCCGAGACGTTGCGGAGCATCGACGTAGTCGGTCAGCGTCACCTCCTCCGGATGCCAGCCTACTGGCGGCGGACCTTCCGCCAGATGCAGGGCAAAGCTCAGTCGCCGGGCACACGCTTCGCACGAACCGACGTGGGCTTCCACTTCTTCGCGCTCGTTGCGATCCAGGGCAGTTCGATTCGCGGCATACCATGGAACCAACAGCCGGACCGTTTCGCATGCCGAGCGGTCGGTCGCATCACCCCCGGGTTCGAAGTCCGAGTTCTCTGGCATCACGATGGTCTCCCTGTTCCTGGATGATCACGGGACCGTCCAGGTTTTCGGGTCCTCGCATGATCCGACAACCGAACGATCCGTGCATTCCATCGGGTCATTCCGACTGCCTCTCACATGCCGTCACGGCCTTTCTGTCCCTTCGCCTCAGCGACCGGCGAACTGCCGCGCACGCTCCATGCAACGGAAGAGCCTGACTTTCGCTGCCGTTTCAGAGATGCCCAGCCGATGGGCAATCTCCCTGCGGGGCAACCGTTCGTAGTAGGCCAGCTGGATCAGCCGGCGGCATCCCTCTTCGAGCGAGGCCAGAATGGCGGCGACCGACATCTGGTCGATCACCTGTTCATCCACCGAGGCGCCCGGGGTCCGATCCGGTGCGTCGGCCTTACTGGGTATGCGTTGCTCCAGTGATGTCTCTGCGCGGCGCAAGCGCGCCCGCCGGTATCGGCTCACGCAGATGTTCTTCGCAATGCGACGCACGTAATGCTTCAGGTTGTCTTCCCGAAATCGTCCGTCGCGCAGATTCTGGAGCACCGCCAACAGCACTTCCTGGGTCAGGTCCTCGGGGCTATCAAAGCCCCAGGCACGATGCCGGGCGACGGCGCGAATCCAGCCGGTGACTGCCGCCAGCGCATGAGCGTCCTCGGAGAGGAACGCGGCGGCGGTCACACCGTCAGGACGTGTATCGCGCGAATCCGTGGGAACCATCCTGGACTCCCGGGCCGGCGGCCTCGAATGGTGAGCAGCCTCGGTGAGCGGGTTCGATCAGCGAACCCGTTATGGAGACGCGAACTCCATCCTAGGCACCGGCGCGGGGGCCGTCAAGCCGGCCGCACGGTTGCCTGCGCAGTCGCAGGTGCGGTTCCGCGCCCGGGCGCAGACGCGGTTGAACGGCTTGCGCCCGAACTCATCCGGCCAATCGTCTTGGCCGCCATCCGGTTACACATTTCCGGTAACCAATCCTGTCGCCAGGCGATCTCTTCGATGAATCCAAGTGAATGCGGCCCAGATCCCCCTGAGGCCACGTGTCCGTACTGGAAGGAGTCGAGACATGCGTTCCACAATGCGCTTCAGTGTCGTTCTCTTGCTCTTGGCACGAATCCTCACGACCTTCACGATCGCCATGGTCATCGTGGCGTTCGCCGGGGATGCACACTCTCATGCCGAGTTGACCGCAACCGCCACCTCCAGCGGCCGTACTACGTCGGCGGCCGATCTGCGGTCAGTCTCGCCTGAGGCTCACGAAGATGCCATGATGCAGGTTGCGGATCCTCTGACCGGCGATCGGCCGATCTTCGTCTTGGGCACGAACTGGTACATCCACGACACGGGCACCGGAACCTATGGTGCCAACAAATGGGGCCAGAACGCCACCGCCCCGGACCTGGTCGAGCCGATGGACCAGACCACCCCCACCCAGACAGGATCCAATCAGCTGCTCTTCGAGGGCAGCCTGCCCTACTACGCCGCCGGGGCTCAAGTCACGACCAACTACGGAAACACCGATTTCGCGGCCATTCTCTGGCTGAAGAACACGACCTCTCAGTCGAACACCGTGACGGTCAAGCTGTACAAAGGCGACTGGAACACCGACGGCTCGATTACCGAAACCTCACTGCTGGCGCAGGCCTCCCAGACCCTGACCAGCCAGACCCTATCGGCCTACACGTTTGATTTCGGCCGGCCGGGCGAGGAGGTCAGTAGCTTCTCGAACGAGCGCCTGATCATGAAGATCACCTGCTCGAATGCGGGCCGGACCCGCATCTACTGGGACGACAACAACTACCCCAGCCGCTTGCACGGCACACCGGTCTTCGAAACGCCCGGCCCCTGCCCGGGGCATGCCTTCGAAGAAGGCGTGCCTCCGGGCGCCGAGTACCTGATGCGCATCGTGGGCAACTGGCGTGATCCCGATCCGGCCGTGTGCTGCATCGGCGGCGACTGCCTGCTCACGATCGAGCAGGAGTGCCTCGCCATGGGTGGCGACTGGTATCCATACCTGTACAGCTATGATCCGAACCCCTGCCCACCCGAGTTCCCTCTGGCGTGGTACTTCGATGACACCGGAGTGACCGGCTGGGGGCAGACCTACACTCCGCCCAAGTGGGAGTGGATGGACTACGGCCCGCTGCCCGATTGCCATTACCAGGACCTGGATGTGGAGAACCCCTACTACGCCTGCTCGCCCCCGCTGAGCGGCGACTACTCTGGACACCGCTTCTACGCCGAGGTATGGCTGGACAACAACTACCCGAACCACGCCAATGCGGTCACCCTGGAACTGCGCCGCGGAAGCTGGGGCAACCAGGGCACACTGCTGGCTTCGGTCACCAACGATTGCATCACCTACATGGGGAACCCACCGCCGGGCAAATACCTCTACGACTTCGGCCTGATCGAGAATCTGAACCTCCAGGACGAGTCGTTGATCGTCAAGATCATCTACACCGGCGAGCCCGGAGACACGCACCTCTACTGGGACGGTCCCGAATGTCCAAGCGGCCTGCGCGCGGTCGGACCCGGCAATCCCGGCCCCGACACGGTCGTCTGCGAACTCCAGGGCGGCGAGGAGCCAACCCACCCGGACACGTTCTGGTACGACGTCACGCCCGGTGACGCGGGGCGCTGCGACTTCCATGTACAGGTGTTCGACCCCGACCCGGCCAATTACACGAACGTCTCCCTGCCGGCGGCCACCTGGCAGTTCGCGGTCCATCCGGTGGGCGATGCGTGGTGGGCCTCCTGGTGGGACCCCGGCTGCGAGAACGCCATCTTCGACACGTTCCGCTTCCAATTCCAGAACACCAGCGGCGCGGTCTGGAGCGAGTGGACGACCACGATCGGCGCCAGCAGCCATCCTTACCTGGACGTGGTCGATTTCACCGGCCGGCACTTCCTCGAGCCCGACGGCTACGGGGGCCGGGTCCACGTCCCCGACGGCGTCCACGTGCACTACCTGGACCACGATGTGGGCGATTGCCGGCTCACCATGACCGATCAAGGCATTTTGGGATTCATGGACGACACCCAGGCGCAGGGGGCGGGCCTCGTCTACCCCCGCGAGGGCGGAGCGAATCTGCTCTTCGTCGGCAGCCTGTGGGTCGGCCTCGAGCCCGACTACGTCGCAAATCGAGACTACAACGCCGATCCGGCCAAGGAGTGGCAGGTCACGACGACACCCGACGGACGCTGCTGGGAAACCGGCCACGGCGTCTCTCACCAGGACATCCACGCCACCTACGATGACGCCGCGCTCGGCGCGCCACGGGGACTAATCGTGGATCAGACCTCCTACGCCTGGGGCTCGAATCACCTGGCGACCGATCACGTCATGGTGGCCTACACGCTGCTCAACGGCGGCAACCAACCGCTCAGCGACGTCTACGTGGGCTGTTTCCTGGACCTCGACCTGGACGACTACACCGTCAATACCGGCGGCGTGGCGCCGGAGTACTGCCTGGCATACATGACCGGCGCGAGCGGCAGCCCGGATGCGATTCACGCCGGGGTGATGCTGTTGCAAGACCAGGGGCAGCCGCCGGCGGCCAACGTCACCCTGATCGAGAACCCCACCTTCGTCTGGCCCAGCGGCTACGTGCTCGATGCGGACAAGTACGGGTTCCTGTCGGCGGGCGGCTCGCAGTACGTCATCACCGACGGGTCGGCGGCGGACGACTACAGCGTATTGGCATCGGCCGGGCCCTACGAGCTGGCGCCAGGCGAGTCGCGCCGCGTCTGCTTCGCGGTGGTGGGCGGCGAGACCTACGACGAGCTCATCTTGCACGCCCGGATCGCACGGATGATCCACACGCAAGGGTTCGCCGAGGTACCGGATCCGGACGTTCCCGGCGCGGACACCCATCCGGCCGATCCCGCTGACCCCACCGATCCCCGCGGCCCGAACGGGCAGCCGCGCATGACCCGGCTCCACCCGGCCCGCCCGAACCCGTTCTGCCGGGACACGAGCATCCGGTTCGAGTTGAAGCAGTCCGGCAGGATCGAGCTGGACATCTACGATGCCGGGGGACGCCGGCTCAAGAGCCTGGCCTCGGGCTGGCATGACGCCGGGAGCTACGGGTTCTCGTGGGACGGAATGGATGAGATGAGCCAGCCGGTTGCCGGTGGCGTCTATTTCCTGAAACTCCAGGCGCCGGACCGCCAGGAGACTCGTCGCCTGATCCGACTCCGCTAGGAGGGCGCCGTAGCCCGAGCGATCGTTGGAAACGCGCCGTAGCCCGAGCGACCGTTAGAAGCGCGCCGTAGCCCAAGCGACCGGGGGGCATGACCGTAGTGATCGCTCAATCCCGCGGAGCGCGGTGACAGACCGACGAGTAGCGAGCGGACCGGGAAGGCGGCTCGACCAGTCTGGTCAGACCGGAGCCGTCCTTCCCGGCCGCACTCGATGACTGGCCAGGAGGCGGGAATCCTCCAACCCAATCCCTACTCGATTCCGCTACCGCATAAAGCAATCGCATCGAAGTCCGATTCTTGTAACCAGAAGCAGCATCGCTGCCGTGCAATTTATTTGCGTGGTCACTGAGACATGAAGAGGACAACACCAAGACAACGGACGCATGAGATTCACCGGCACACGTGATCGTGGCACTGGATCGGACTGGGCCTGATTGGATGATGAAGCCACGTCCAGGCTGCTTATGGGAGAGGCAAACCTGGCATGATCTTCTCTAGCCTCCGGAATCTGCAGATCCCCGTTCCTGGGGCGCTGCGGGGCGGACTCCGAAACCGCTTCGTCCTCTTCGCCACCGCCGCCGTCTGCGGGCTGGGCGCGGGCATCCCGGTGGCCGCCACGCCCGCCGCCACCGGGGACCACAGCTGCATCGTCGTGCTGCACTCCTATCACCAAGGCCTCTCCTGGACAGACGACCTCGATGGCGCGCTCCGCGAGGCAATCGGGGCGCGACCCGACGTGGAGCTGCACGTCGAGTATCTCGACACCAAGCGTCACGGCCTCGAGCAAATCGAGCCTCGCTTGGTCAAACTCTTCGCTTCGAAGTATGACGGGCACGACACACGTGTTCTGATCGTGAGTGACAACAACGCCCTCGAGTTCACCAGCCGGCATCGAGACGCCTTGTTCCCAGGCGTACCGATCGTTTTCTGCGGAATCAACAACTTCACCGACGACCTGATCGATGACCCCGAACTCTACACGGGAGTCGTCGAGAAGACATCGCCTCGCAAGACCGTCGAACTCATGTACCAACTCCATCCCGACATGCGGCGCTGCATCGTGATCGGGGATCAGACGCCGACCGGCCGGGCCGAAGTGGCCGCGGCCTGCGCCGAGATGGGCAACCTCTGGACCCCAGCCGGAGGCGGCCGGGTCGAGTTCGAGTACTGGACCACGCTCAGTCTGGAGGAGATGGCTCGCCGGCTGCGCGAGGAGCACCGGCCCGGGGACGCCGTACTCCTGACCGTGGTCAATCGTGATGGCGCTGGCATCTACTACACCTACGAAGCCAGCGCCCGCCGTCTGGCGGAGGCTTCACCGGCTCCGGTCTACGGTCTCTGGGACTTCTACCTGGGAACCGGCGTCATCGGAGGGCATCTGACCGATGCCAAGCACCAGGGCGCCACTGCCGCGGCAATGGCACTTCGCATCGCCGATGGCGCCCCGGTCACATCGGTGCCGGTCCTGCGCGAGAGTCCCAACCGCACGCTCTTCGATGCCGACGCCCTCGAGCGCCACGGCATCCCTCTGGCTGATCTTCCCGTCGGATCGCGGGTACGCCGCCGGAACGCGCTCGTGTACACGGCCGCCCCCTCGACGGAGATCACCCTCGGGGTGCTCGCGAAGCGCGGCGAGCGGCTCTGCCGGGAGCACTGGTCCGCCACGGCCGACTACCTGACCGCGGCGCTGCCCGAACACAGCGTCCGCCTCCTGCCGCTTGGCTTTGATGAGGTCGGCGATGCCCTGGGCGCCGGCAGCATCGACTTCCTATTGACCAACTCGGCCCAATTCGCCCGGTTCGAGTTCGAACACGATCTGCGCGCGATCGCCACCCTGCAGAATGGGCACGGCAACCACGCTGTGTCGGTCTTCGGCGGCGTGCTCTTCTGCCGGGCTGATCAGCACGACATCCACAGCCCCCAGGATCTGCGGGGCAAGACGCTGATGGCCGTCGACGAGCAGTCCCTCGGGGGCTGGTACACGGTCTGGCGCGAGCTGCAAGCGGCCGGCCTGGATGTCCGGCATGACCTCACCCGTCTCACCTTCGGGGGCACGCACGATGCAGTCGTCGAAGCCGTGGCCCGGGGCGAGGTGGATGCCGGGAGTGTGCGCACCGACATCCTCGAACGCCTCGTCGCCGCCGGCGACATCGACCTCGACGATTTCCGGGTCATCCCCTGCTGGGAACCACCGCCGTCCTTCCCGTACCAGGTCTCCACGCGGCTCTATCCCGAATGGCCCTTCGTCGCACTGAACCACGTTCCGGGGCCCCTCGCCGAAGAAGCGGGCGCGGCTCTCATGCGCATGCCTTCCGATTGCCCCGCCGCCCAGGCCGCCCACGCCGCCGGATGGACTCTCGCGCAGAGATACCAGGACGTGCATGCGTGCCTTCAGGATCTGGGCGTACCTCCTTACGATGAGACCGGAAGGGTCTCGCTCGGCGATGCGCTCGATAAGCTCAAGCAGTATGTCGTCGTCGCGGGGATCTTCGCGCTCTCGGCGGCGGGGGTGGGCGCCTATCTGCTTCGCACCAACCGCAGGCTCGCGCGAGCCATGGAGGCCCGTGCCAAGAGCGAGAGACGCTTCGCGCAGATCGCCAGGCAGAGCCGCGAGGTGATCTGGGAGGTCGACCCGCAGGGGCGATTCACCTACGTGAGCCCGGCGGCTCTCGATGTCTACGGATACCAGCCGGATGAGCTGGTGGGCAAGCGCGGCATCGATGATCTGCGCCCGAAGGAAGACCGCCACGAGTTGTGGTCGCTTCTCGGCATCATGGAGCGGCGGGAACCGCTCGAAAACGCCCGCAGCCGCATCGTGCGCAAGGATCGGCAGATTCGTTCGGTGCTGACCAACGGACTCCCCGTATTCGACGAGGCCGGTGTTCTCATCGGCTATCGCGGGGCCGACCGGGATGTGACCGAACTCGAACGGCTGGAGTTCCAGCTCCGGGAAAACGAGGAACAGCTCCGCGCCTTCTATGAGAACGATGTCGCCGCCAGCGCCCTGCACGAGATCGTACTGGATGAGAACGGGGAGCCGACCGACTTCATCGTCCTCACCGCGAATCGCTCCTTCGAGCGTCTGACCGGCGTTCCGGTCGATCAGATCATCGGCACGCGCGCGTCCCTGTCGATTCCCGGAATGCGGGAGAGCGGGTTCATCCAGCGGGCCACGGCGGCCGCTCTGCGAGGCGAAGCGCTCACCATTGAGCAACACGTTCCGGTTCTCGGCCGTTCCTTCTTGATCAACAGCTTCCCCATCGCCGAAGGGCGCTTCGCCACCGTCTTCGTCGACATCACCGACCGCGTCCGCTTCGAACAGGAACTCGAGGCCAAGACCAACCGGCTGCAAAGCGTCATCGAAGCCACCCAGATCGGGGCCTGGGAATGGCACATTCCGAGCGATACGATGCGGGTGGATGAAACCTGGGCAACCACCTTGGGCTATGCTTTGGAGGAACTCGAACCGTTCGGCAGCGATCGGATGAGGTCGATATGCCACCCGAAGGATCTGCCGATCATGATGCAGCAGATCGAGCGCCACTTGCAGGGGAAATCCGAGCGCATCGACGCCGAGCTGCGCGTACGGCATAAGGACGGCCACTACATGTGGGCCCATGTGCGCGGCATGGTGGTCGAACGCGGCACCGGCGGGCAACCCCTTCTCATCAACGGCACCCATGCCGACATCAGCGACCGAATGCAGATCCGCCAGGAGCTTCAGCAAGCCAAAGAGGATCTGGAGGCCGCCAACGAAGAGCTGGTGGGCGCGATCGAACGCGCCAACCGCATGGCCCTGGAGGCAGAACTCGCCAACGCGGCGAAGAGCGAGTTCCTGGCCAACATGAGCCACGAAATCCGCACGCCGATGAACGGTGTGGTGGGTATGGCCAACCTCCTGCTCGACACCGAGCTGACCGAGGAACAACGCAAATACGCCGAGGTCGTGCGCTCGAGCAGCGCCACGTTGATCGCTCTCATCAATGACATCCTTGACTTCTCGAAGATCGAAGCCAAGAAGCTCGATCTCGAAACGATCGACTTCGATCTGTGGGACACCGTGGAAGATGTGACCGAGATGCTGGCCGTCAAGGCGCACGAGAAGAGCATCGCGCTCAACTCGGTGATCGCGCCGGAGGTCCCGGCGGCCGTGCAGGGCGACCCGGGGCGTCTGCGCCAGATCCTGGTCAACCTGGCGGGCAACGCCATCAAGTTCACCGATCGGGGTGAGGTCGTCATCCGCGTGGAGTTGGCGGCTTCTGGAACCAGAGCACCGTCTACCGAAGGCGCCGATGCCGGCCACGGTGCCGGCGACCCCGCGACCGGCAACCTCGCGACCAGCGACCGCGACGAGGAGCCTCTACACCTGCGGTTCTCGGTGTGCGATACGGGCATCGGCATCCCCAAG
>CAZZIF010000110.1:3433-11309 GCA_964654025.1 uncultured bacterium | reverse complement strand
GCGTGCTCAGCGTCCATTGGTGGTGATCGGTGGTGATTGGCGCGGTTCGCGCGTGTTCAGTGTCACTTGGGGGCGATCGGATGCCTTCCGCCGGTTGTGACGTCTCTCACCTAGTGGTGGCTTGAGCCCCACGTCTTCTCGCCGGCCGCGATCGGTACGCGCAACCTGTTCTCTGGCGGAGGTAGGGGGCATGTGGCGTAGGGCGAGAAGACGCACGGCGGATTGATCGCGCGGTTGAAGTCGAGTATGACGATTCCGCTCGAGTCCGGGGCGGCGGCCGAGAGGAACCGTCCGCCCTGGTAGGTCTCGTTGCCGGTGGTTGCGTCTGCGAAGACAATGAAGAGGTTCTCTCCGGGTTCTCCGGGTTCTCCGGGTTCTCCCAGTGGAATCAGGGTGCATGGTGTACCGCCGACCTCGAAGACCAGACGGCCCGGGCATGGCGACGGTTCACTCTGCCCCAGTGCATTGGGGATCGAGATCGTGCGACGCTCGGGATCCTCCACGAGACGGGCCTCGATCCGCCACCGTTCGTCTACCGGAAAGCGATCAATTCCCTCGAACTCGGCGATTCGTGGATGGGCGAGGTCCTTGATGCGCACGAAACGCTCACGCCCTCGCTCGATGACATGGAAGCGCAGGTCGTCGACGCCCAGCACGGTCGGGTCGCCCGCGGCGTCGGTGACAACGGGCAGGCCCTTGACAGGGTGGGTCCGTTCGGTCCCGTCTTCGGCGGTCAGGCACTCGACAGCCCGTCCCCGCGGGTGCGCCGCGAAGGTGACTTGATCGGGGCCCACCACGAACATCCCGACCTCGGGCGGTGCCGACTCTGGCAGCGGAATGTCCGCGCGACTGCCCGAGCCGATGCGCCGTGCGCCCACCTCCAGCCGATGCAGACCGATCAGTGAGAGCCATCCATCCGGACGCTTCAGGTTCGCGACCCGCTCGGCGTGCCAGGATTCGATCCGCGCCAGATAACCCTGGTCCCGGCCCGGTGGTGATTCGCCATCACAGCCTGCAAGAGAACAGGCGATGAGGCCGGCAACCAGCAGACAGGCGGCCGGCAGACGAGCAGCCAGCAGACAGGCGGCCGGCAGACGAGCAGCCAGCGGCCAAGCAGCCAGCCGGCGGCCGAATATGGCGTGAGTGTGGCCGGGTCCCATGGTCACGACAGCGTCTCCTTCTCCCGATGGCGCCTGGAATCCAAGCAGGATAGCTTCCTGATTGCCGATTGGCTACCGGGATCGAGTAGAAGAGAGCGGCGGGGTGCTCAATGGGGGGGCTTCCGTAGATCTGAATCCCACGAGTGCTGTGGGCTCGAACCGGATGGACGGGCCGGACGGCGCTATCGGGCCGCCGACCCATCCATTGCAGGTCTCATGCAAGCCTGGTATCCGGCACCAGAAGACACTATCGGGTCAAGATGATCTTGGTCGCGTCCTTGGCGTCCTGGGTACGGATCCGGCCGAAGTAGATGCCCTGGGTCAACGGCCTGCCGGTCAGCGAACGGTTCAGAGATCCGTGATCGAGCGAGATCTCATGGGTACCGGCACTCTGGAAGCCGTCCTCGAGACGGGCCAGCGTGCGGCCGGTCAGGTCGTGCAGGGTAACGACTACATGGCTGGCCTGCTGGAGATGGTAGCGCAACGAGTACCCTTCCGTTGTAGAGTAGGCGGCACGCAGATGGAGCGCACCGCTTGCCTGGCTGCGGTCGATCGTGCCGGCCAGGAAGAGATCACCAGTGTCGGCGACGATTCGGCCCTCTCCGCCCTCGGGGTAGTCCGCGGCGGTAATCAAGCCGCCCAAACCGTCCGTGATGTAGTTGGCCACGGCCTGCTGATAGGTCACCCCCACCTGGTAGTACTCGGCGCCTCGGAAGGGATACTGGTCACCGCCGGCGGCCAGGAAGTTGATCGTGGCGATGTGCAGGTTCGGCGCGCCCGGGACAACCGCGCCATCGGCAACGATCAAGGTGCTGTCTCCGAGAACCACGTCACGCACCCGCGTGCCCTCGACGATGACATTGCCCTCGTCATCGAGCTGCTGTGCCGTGCCCGTGGGATCGTAGACGAAGCTGAAGCCCGATACCTGGGCGAAACGGCCGTTGGTGAATTCGACCAGCGAGACGGCATTCTCGAGAATCTCCTTGAACTGCTGGGCCGGGATGTCCGGCACGATGGTCACGAAATTCGAGAACGGGCACATGTCGAAGGTGACCAGCTCAGTAATGTCACCGGCCGGGATGACGTTGTCGTTACGGATACCGCCACCGTTCTGCAGCGCGATGGTCGGCTCGGGGACGCCAAATCCGCCGGCCAGCTCCGCGGCCTGCCAGAAGAGGGCATCGGCGATCAGGTTGCCCTGGTTGGTCTCCATGGTGCGGACGTGCTCGCGAACGCCGTCGAGTGCCACCTCACTGGTACCGATCACGTTACTGGCCAGATCCTCGAGGTAGGCAACGACCGGATCGACGACCCGCGCTTGCACGTAGGGATCAGGCTCGACGGCGTCGGGCTCATTGCCACCGGCGACGCGCTGCGGTCCGCTGAGCTCGGTGTCGATCTCAACAAGAAGCCCGCTCTCGTCGAACTCGGCCACGAGGCGGCCGATGTAGGCCAGGCCACCACCGGTCGTAACGATGGGCACCTCGTAACCGGAAGCGCACTCGACCCACAGGGGGTAAGAACCGTAGGGCTCATCACCGGGAATCAGCAAGTCCTCGGGGTTGGCCAGCACCTCGTCGCCGCCGCCCGCCACTGCGATATCCACACCATGCAGCTGGCTGACGATCGCAAGATCCTCCTGCACCGCCTGCAAGTGCGAGATGAAGATGATCTTGTTGACACCCATGGCTTCGAGCTCGTCGATCTCGGCCTGGACCAGGCCGACCACATCGTCCATGACTTCGACGAACCGAGGACTGGAAATGAACGGCAAGCTGGGGGTGGTGGCACCGACAATGCCGATCAGTTCGCCGCCGGCCTCGATCACCGTGCTCTTCTGGATGCGACCCTCCTCAACCATCTCCTGGAGGCGGGGCTCATTTTCAAAGCCCAAGTTGGCGCTCACGAAGGTTGGGTAGTTGTACCGCCGCACCGACTCGGCATCGCCCAGGCGGAAGCCGTCGATGAAGTCGGCGAAGACATCCGGACCGAAATCGAACTCATGGTTGCCGATCGCCATGACGTCGAACTCGAGATAGTCGTAGAGCATCGTGTCGTAGTAGGGCTGACCTTTCTCCAGGCTGGCGTTGAACTCCGGGCCCGCCAGGTAATTGTCGCCTGAGGTGAGCACGATGACGCCCTCGTCCTCGGGCAGCGGGCTGGGGGAGGCGGCCTGATCGCGCAGGTCCTGCATCAGGGTTGCAAAGCGGGCCGCGCCGCCGAACTCGGTAAGCTCGCCACCCAGGTTGATCAACTGGGATTCGGCATCGTTGCAGTGCAGCAGGGTCAATGTGAAGTCGGTGGGACGTGTGCTCTCGCTGCGGCCTTCAGCCGGTGAAACGGCGACGATGGCCAGCAGCAAACCCAGAACCAGGGTCCTGCCAGAGATGAGCTTTGCATCGCTAGCATGTCGAAACATGATGTCATCCTCCTTGTCACTCATAGTCGCCCATACAAGGTGCGATTGGGTTGCTGTGATGCGAGGCTGTGTACCTCGTGGCGGCAAGATAGGGATGAAGCGTCACGGATGGATGAGACCGGACCTAGGGTTTGGTTCTCGGTGTGTGAGGAGAACGTTCGGGTGGCAAGAACCCCGCCCCCTGGGAGGGGACGGGGTTAGAGTTGTACAGCACGCGAGTGAGGTCGTTCACTCTCTGTGGCTGGCGTGCCGGATGTCGCCACGTAGTAGCATCACTTCGCGTAATTGACCTTGTACACCGTGTCGATCACCGTGCCGTCGACCCACTTGACGATAGCGATCGGACGATCGCGATCGATATCCGGCGGCTGCGGTGTCCCACACATCTTCTGGCCGATCTCGTAGAGCTCCTCGATCGTCGTGAGCGGCAGGTCGGTGCCCTTGAGCCGCTCGAGGATGGCCGGTCCGTTCTTGTGATTCGGATTGACCGCGATACCCCGCTCGGTGATGACCGCGCCAATCATCTCGCCGGGCGCACAGACGGTGGTGACCTCCTTCATCACGATCGGGATCCGGCCGCGGAAGAGCGGGAAGGCCAGGATCGAGCACTCACCGAAGAGCGTGTTCTGCCAACCGCCGATACCGTGCAGCAGATACCCATCGGAGTGGGAGACCACGTTGGCCTGGAAGGAAAGGTCGACCTCGGTGGCGCCCAGCACGGCCGTGGAGACGTAAGGCGCCCAGTTGCCCTTGCCATGATAGTTGTAACTGGTGAACGGCGTGGTGGGCACGTGGCGCGGATGCTCACCGATCGACTTGACCGCGTCCAGGTCGAAGGTCTGACCATCCAAGATGGCGCCGATCAGGCCCTCGTTCAACATGTCCACCAGGACCTTGGTCGAGCCGCCCCGCGCAAAGGGCGCCTTGAGGCCCGTCTCGCGCATCCGCTCGGCGATGAAGGCCAGCGAGGCCAGCGAGATGCCGCCGGCGCCGGCCTGGAAGGGCTTGCCCAGGTACCCGGCCGCTTCGATGAAGTCGGCTACATACTTGGCGATCAGAATCCGCGTCGGGCTCTTGGTGAGGCGCGTCGTGCCCGAGACGATCTTGCTCGGATCGCCGATACGCTCCATCTCGACGACCACGTCGACATTCATGCCCTGGATCTCCCAGGGCAGGCAGGGAACCTCGACCAGATTGTCGGTGACGACGATTACCTGGTCGGCGTACTGCGAGTCGGCCAGCGCGAACCCGAGGGAACCGCAGGCCGATGGGCCGTACGCCCCGGTGGCGTTGCCCATCATGTCGGCCGAAGGCGCCGGGATGAGTCCCACATCGATGTGGACTTCCCCATCCTGGATGGCCTGGTAGCGGCCGCCGTGCGAGCGTAGCACGCCCATGCCCCGCATGTGGCCTTCGCTGGCGAACTTGCCGATGGGGCCATTCATCGAGCCCTCGATGTGATGGATGACCCCGCTTTCGAGATGCTTGATGAGCGGTTCGTGGCAGGGGAAGGCCGCCGAGGGCATGAAGACGATATCCTTGATGCCCAATTCGGCGACCGCATCGAAGAAGGGCACGGCGACCATGTCGCCATTGCGCATGTGATGATGCATCCCGACGGTCATGCCGTCGCGCAGGCCCACCCTCTCAATCGCGGCCTTGAGGTCGGGCACGCGCTTGTCCAGCCCGTACTGGTGGCAAGCGCGGATCGGCGGCGCGGCCTTGCGTCCCTCGGGTTCGTACTGACCCACACCTTGGAAGGGGACGTGCGTGTACCCGTTGGCCTCGGTCGGCACGAGACGTCCCACGGCGTTCTTGACCATCTCTGCCATGATTACACCTCCTCCGGCGCCAGGGCGCTCACATCGATCCCCATCTCCTTGGCCACCCGCAAAACGCGCAGTGCCCGCGCCACGACGGGCGGGTCCACCATCTTCGAGCCCAGGCTGATGACGCCCGAACCGGTGCGTTCGGCCTCCTCCATGGCGGCCTTGACCTTGAGGGCGTGGGTGATCTCCTCGTCCTTGGGCCGAAACGCCTCGTGAATCACCTCGATCTGCCGCGGGTGAATGCAGCCCTTGCCCTCGAAGCCCAGCGAAATGGCTTCAATCACCGAACTGCGGAGCCCTTCTTCGTCCTCTACGTCGGAGAAGACGGTGTCGATCGGTTGCACGCCAGATGCACGGGCGCCCAGGACGACCATCGAGCGGGCCGTGAAGCTCTCGTGCCCCTGAACCGTGCGGGCGGCCTGCACGTCGCGCGTGAAGTCCTCGGCACCGAAGGCGAGCGCGGCCACCTGATCGGACGAACAGCCGATCTCGTAGGCGTGCCACACACCCTTGGCCGATTCGAGGATGGGCATGATCCAGATCGGATCCTGCAGATCGTGCCGGGTCGTGATCTGCCGGATGGCGTTGACTGCTTCCGACACGTCGGTAGCTTGCTCGACCTTGGGGATCAGGATCAGGTTTGGCTTCTGGGGGATAATCGCCGGCAGGTCTTTCACACCCTCCGGGTAGGGATTGATGCGGACCATGCGTTCGGCGTCGCCGAAGTCGATCGCGCGCAGCGCGTTGCGAACGAGGATGCGGGCCGCGTCCTTCTCGGCCGGCGCCACCGAGTCCTCCAGATCGAGGATGACGCCGTCAGGGCCGAAGAGGCCGGCGTTGAGCATCAGGTCGGGGTTGTTTCCGGGCAGGTAGAGCCGAGAGCGGCGCATGCGATCCCGGCCCGTGGGCTTTGGATCGCAGGCCCATTCGGGGAGCGCCTCGCCGGTGAGATCGGGGTAGAGCCGCTTGGCGGCGGATTCCACGCGGGCCATGATGACCCAGTCGAAGGCCGCGCGATCGACAACCTCCACCCGGGTCTTCTGCACGCCCAGAGCCGACAGCGTCTGCTCGACGACCTCGCGGAGGCGGTTGCCGAACAATCTTTCGGCCGAACTCTGGATGACGATTTCATTCTCGGGTGGTCCGCCCCTGTGCATGACCACCTTGAGATCCGCCTTGGCCTCGCGCCCGGCGAACGCCTGATCCCCCATGGCTCCTCCTCACGTTTCCGTCGCGTCACTGCGAGTGATGGGACACCTCCACCGGCCTCCATACGCCGGGCCCCGAGCCCGGACCGGCCGATGCGACTAGGCTACAAGCTCTTGAGGATACTGGATCGGGCCGAGCGGCGTCTAGCCCGCCCGCTCGGCCCGATTTCTGGAGAGACCGAGGTGGCATCTGGTCTCAGACCCCTTAGAATGGAGGACCCAATGGAGGACCCAATGGAGGACCCAATGGAGGACCCAATGGAGGACCCGATGGAGGACCCAGTGGAGGACCCAGTGGAGCCGGACTGGGTAGTCAGGCCAAAGGGGGGCCACACCAAATGATGCGCAATCCTTACAAGCGCGAAGACGTCTTTGTCTGCCACCACGAGGCTCACCGCGGGTTCGGCCACACCGTCTCGGCCTACCACGTACTCGTCGAGAAGAACTGCTTCCCCGAGGGCTGCCTGGAGTTCCGCTGGCGGTGCCAGCGTTTGGGTAAAGGTGGCGCGTGCCCGAAGGGCTACAAGCACGTGGGGACGAACTGCAACCACTGCCGTTTCTACGATGAGGAGAAGGTCCAGCACCTGCCCGAACTCCAGTTGAGCGACGCGGCGTATCGAGCCTTCCTCGACGAATGCCGCGAGTTCGACGAATGGCTCGAGGACCGGCACGGACGCATACTCGAAGTCGGTGGTACGGTGAGCTCGGTCCGGCCCCGCCTGGTGCGCGAGGAGGACGGTCGCCGCAGCCGCTTGCGGCTGTTGGGGTTCCTGGTGCGTCTGTGCCCCTCCTTTGCGGGGCGGCAGGGATTCGCCGATCCGATCTTTCTGCGCATCAGCGGAGGACAGCAGCGCCGGTTTCGCCTGGCCGAGGGCGATCGGATGGAGGCCGAAGGGGAGATCCACCTGAGCCGTGGCCGGCTGGTCGTGGCCCACCCGCGACGGATCTACATCGAGGAACGAGGGGGGCAGCCGGCGGCCGAGTGGGAGCAGGCCCTGCTCGACCGTGTTGGGGCGGTCCGGCTGGATGGGCAGCCCGAGCGATGCCTGCATTGCGAGCGTGGCGCGCTCGTCGACGTGGAGGACCTCACACAGCGGCGCAACGGACGCCGGCGTGAAGTGCTTTGCCTGGAGGGGATTGGGCGTCCAGAGGACTGCCCGTATGAAGCGCTGCGGGCAATGCGGGCCGCTGGGGCCGGATCCCCGGCCGCCGGTCGGTCGTCCGGGCGCAACATGCCACAGGCGCGGTCGTAGATGCGGT
>CAZZIF010000110.1:0-3333 GCA_964654025.1 uncultured bacterium | reverse complement strand
CGTGGGCGATAGGCAGTACGCGAAACGAATCGGTCGTAGGTTGGGCGTCCGCAGGTTGGACGCCCGCAGGCCGGGCGTCCGCAGGACGGGCGTCTGCAGGCTGGGCGTTGCCTTACTGGCCGTGGCCGGGATCGCGGGTGCGTATCTCGCGGGTGCTACCGCGGCATCGGCCGCAGGACCGGTGATGGCCGCGATCAAGTCCATCCCGGATGAAGGGCTCTACCGCGAGTCGTTCACTCTGGACCGCCCCGCCGAGGTGGAGATCGAGGCGGTGTCGGCCGGCTCGAAGGACGACGGCTTCCTCTTCAGCTACCCGTGGTTGCTGGACCTCGACACCCGCCGTGTGGTCTGGCGCATGGAGATCGACGATGCCGAGAAGGCTCGCCGGGACAACCTCGAGATCCGCGCGCGGCTCACCCTTCCAGCCGGTAACTACGGACTCTACTTCACCGCCCATGGGGGACCCTATCCCCTGAAGAAGAAGATCAAGTTCTTGAAGCTCTTCGAACTGGGGCAAGTGGACGTGCGTGGTGGGGTCATGGTGCCGTGGGACCGCTACGGCGACCCGGACGATTGGTTCGTGTCGGTGCGTGCCGCGATGGACGATTTCCCGCTGACGGCATTCCATTCACCGGCGCGGCCTGGCGACGACGCGGAGATTCTGGCCTTCGAGCGTGTCCCCTCGAACAGCTATTTGCGGGCCGAGCTGGAGTTGCGCCAGGATGCGCGCCTGCGCATCTTGGCGGTCGGCGAGTACTGGGCCCGGGAACAGACTTTCGCCGATGGCGCCTGGATCGAGACTCTCGACGGTTGTGGACGCCTGTGGGAGATGACGCTCACGAACACCGAGCCGGCTGGCGGTGCCAAGAAGAACCGCATCTTCGACAACGAGGTGACGCTCAGGGCCGGGCGCTACCTGGTCTGTTACGCCACCGACGACACCCACGCCTATGGCCGCTGGAACATGCATCCTCCCTTCGATCCCGAGTCCTGGGGCATTCGTCTGATTCCCGCCGAACCTTTGCCCGCCGACGCATTCACCGTCCGGGTCGATCCGCCCGAGGAGAATCGTTTCGTGGTTATCGAGCGGGTGGGAGACGCCGAGTTCCGCCGCGTTGGCTTCACGGTCACCGGGCACGTGGATGTGTGTGTACGCGGCATGGGCGAATGGTCCTTCTCAGACGACCACGGTCTCGACTACGGCTGGATCGAGAACGCCGTCACACTCGAGGAACTGTGGTCGATGCGATATGAACGTGGTGTGTACGCGGGAGGCGAGGCGCGCAACCGACTGGTGCAGGAATCCCTCCGCCTGGCGCCGGGTGACTACTATCTCTGCTACGTCTCCGACTATGCCCATTCGTTCGACGGTTGGGCCAAGGAAGCCCCGTTCGACCCCGCCGGGTGGGGCATCGCCCTGCGCGGGATCGGCCAGGATTTCTCTCCCGATTCGGTGCACCGATTCGGTCCGGGCGATGGACCTGTCACGCTCATTCAGCTGGCCGCGCTCAAGGACGATGCACATCGCCGCGTCGAGTTCAGTGTGAAGGAACCGACACCGGTGCGGATCATCGCCCTGGGCGAGGGAACGGGCGGCCGGATGCACGACTACGGATGGCTCGAACGCACCGACACCGGTGAGACGGTCTGGAAGATGACCTACCAGGACACCTGGCACGCGGGCGGGGCCAAGAAGAATCGTCGGGCTGAGCAAACGCTGACCCTGGGGCCGGGCGCCTACGCCCTCCAGTTCGAAACCGACGGCTCGCACTCCTTCGGCGACTGGAACGCCGCCGAACCCGATGAGGGCCACCTCTGGGGCGTGACCCTCTTGGAGTTGGTTGAACGTCCGTAGGGTGCCGCGACACCTCCATTGCCTCCCCCGCCATATCCAGCGTCGTCATTTCCGGCGCGGCCATATCCAGCGTCGCCACATCCAGCGTCGCCACATCCAGCGTCGCCATATCCAGCGCCGCCTTGATCGCGTACTCGTCAGAATCCTCCTGGACCGTGGCCGGGAGTTGCCTCATCATTGCCGCCTTGGAGACGTTCGCGAGAATCCTGACAACAGGGGAGAATCGGGATGCGGGTCTTGATGGTCACGGACACGCCCTTTGCCGGGCTGCTGCATCGTCCCCAGCAGCTCGCGATCGGGATGGCTCGCCAAGGACACGACGTGCTCTACCTGGCGCCTACCACCGCCTATCGCCACGCGTATGATTTTGACGAGAGCAAGACGGTGGATTCCATCCACGGGCTTTCCGGGGCGGCTCCCAGTGCGGTTTTCAAGGCAGCTCCCGTGGGGGGGGCCGGAACGGCTTCCGGGTCGGCTTCCGGGTCGGCTCTTGGGTCGGCTCCCGGGTCGGCTCCCGGGGGCGGGCGCGAGGCGGTTCCTGACGTATCCGAGCATGATTCCGAGGGATCGGCGATCGGAATGGACTTGCCCGCCGGCCTCGTGATTCGTGAACTCGATGGCGTGGAGGCCGTTCACCCGGTCAGGAGTCTGAAGGAAGCTTGGGAGCGGTGGGCCGAGCTGGCGGCTCGTCACGTGCGTCAGCTGGAGAGCGGCGATTCCCCCGCTGGAGAGGACGCGTTTGCGCCCGATGTCGTCTGCTGCGACCACCCGAGCCTGCTGCCGGCGATCAAGGCGGCGGCCTCCGCGCCGGTTGTGATTGACTGTAGTGAGGACTTCGAGGCTCAGACCGGCTCGCGCTCGGCCATCGAAGCCTACCGGGAGGCGTTGAGCACGGCGCTCCCCCTCGCCGACGGGTTGATCGCCCATAACCGTTACGTCATCGAGTCCTGGGATCGCTATCTGGGGGAGGATGTACCGCGCACGGTCATCGAACACGGGGTGGATGTCGATCTCTTCAGTCCCACCTCGAACGAGCGGGCCAGCGTACTGCGGCGGGGATTGGAGCTGCAGCCCGGACAATCGGCGATCACCTTCCTTGGCCACGTGGATGCTCGCATCTCCTACGAGGATCTGGTGACCATGATGGAAACCGCGCCCGAGGCGGTCTTCGTCTTCGTTGGTCAGGTGCGTCCGGACGGGCTCTCGCTCCTGCAGCGTCTGCCGAGCGATCGCATCCGCCCGCTGGGAGCATTGAGACCCGAGAAGGCCGCTGCGATCGTGGGGGCTTCCGATGCCCTCATCCTGCCCTTCCGCCGTGAACCCCATCTGGAGGTCGTGCGCGGTCTCAACTTGTACGAGTACTTCGCCACCGGCCGGCCCATCGCCGCTTCGTTCCGGAGGGCATTGAAGGCCTATCGCGATCTGATGTACCTGTATGCCACCCAGGCCGAATTGCAGCAGTCCGTGCGCGCGCTGCT
>CAZZIF010000109.1:9097-11637 GCA_964654025.1 uncultured bacterium | reverse complement strand
ATGGGGGTTGTCCGCCGCGTCCAGCGTGCCCAGCAGGGCCGGGAGCGTGTGCTTACACACCAGGCACCAGGTGCCGAAGAAGGCCACGATCTCAACGTCGGTCTCGACCTCGGCCAGCGCGCGGATCATGGCCGGATCCGGATCGTAGGCGGCGGCCCGGCGCGCGTAGACCGGCTGGCGGCGATCGAGTTCCTCCCGGCCGATTTCCCCGACCATGGGCGGGAGCGGCTCGACCACGAACTCATGCTCCAGCGTGCTGAAGTGGATCCGTCCCTCGGTGTCGGACACGAAACTACCGGTGGAGGTGCCGCTCTCAGCCGGCCGCAGTTGCCCGGTCTCGGCCACGATCTCCTCGGTGGGGTGGGCCCGTACTTCTCCGGTGACCAGGTCGAGTGTATAGGCCCGCGGCCAGGCGCGCTGGAGGACCAGCATCGTCTGGTAGTCGGTGCTGTCGAAGACCTCGGCGACCGGCGCCGGATCCTCCTCGGCGGGAGCACCGTTTCCTCCCGGCGTGCTGCGGACCGCCCTGAGCTCGGTGTTCTCCAGCCAGGCCGTCGCCGCTTCGGTTCCGGTGTGCCGCGCGCTGCCCGGGTCCTCGTCCGCGCAACACCACAGCGGGAAGGTGAGCGCGGCCGTGGAAAGCGCGATGACCAGGGAGGGCCACATCCAGGTGCATGAAAAGCGATTTCTCACGACGAATCCTCCGCGGATGATGGCTCCGAATCTTCTATCTCCTGCAGAAACCCAGCCCGGGTCCCAGCGGTTCCCGCCCGCGCGGAGCAGAGATTCGCACAGCAAGTCCCGCGCGCCGCCGATAGGTGTAGCAGATCCGGGATCGCCTTCCGGACAGCGAACGAAGAAGCGTAGCAAAGCGCTCTCTACGACCAAAGGGGAATTCTCATCCCGGACAGGCCGCGGCGGTCTTCCCCGGCGTCGGGCGGCATCCACCTTGCGTGAGGAGAAAACCACATGATCGCCCTATCGGCCCACCTGATCAGCATTCGTGCGGCATTGATGGCCGTGGGTTCCGAGCGCCTCGCAGTGCTTCTGTCTCGAGCCTACCGGGAGGTGGCCGAGATCGCCGTGGCTACCGAGGGGCAGATCTTGCCGCTCGATGCCCGCGGGCTCTCGATCATCTGGGGCGAGAGCGACGGTCTGCCCCAAGACGCGATCGGCAAGGTGGAAGCCGTCTGGGATCTGCTGGGCCGGATGGAAGCCTTGCGGGAGCGCTTCCTGCGCGAGGAGGGACTGCCCATGTCCCCCCGGTTCGGGATTGCGATGACGAACGAGAACTCCCGCGAGCGTGGACGCTCCCGCGTGGAAGAAGGGCCCGAGTCGGTGATCGACCGCGCCCACCTTCTGCAACGAGCCGGTCTGTTCTACCAATCCCCTGTATTGCTTGACGATACGAGCGCCCGCGTGGGCTCGGCCCACATGCAGATCCGCGAGATCGACCGGCTCACCAGCGATGGGGACGCCCTGTTGTTCTCACCCGAGGCTCGCAAGGTCACCATGCTCTCCCTGGAGGAAGTGCACGCCTATCAGGGCGCGTGCGAGGCGGTCCACGAGCTGATGGGTCCCCGAGGCCGAGTCTCCCCCGATCGCATGGGGGCGGCAATGGCCATGCAGGGAGCCCTGGAACTCTACCGGCAGGGCGAATGGAACAAGGCCGCCGCCGTACTGACCCTCCTGGCTTCGGATGCAAGACCCAACCCATTGGCGCACATATATTTAGAGAGATGTCGCGCGAAGACCGGCGGCGCGCCGTCCCGCGACTTCCTCTCGCCGAAGCTCCAGATGCGCATTCAGTCCGGCGACGGCCGGCCCCCTCTGTCGGCCCCGGGTGATCCGGCGGCTTGAGCCGCTGACCGCGCCGGCGGTTAGAAGCGCCGAAGTGCAGCCGTTGGGTGCACCTTCGCTGGTTGGGTTCTAGTTGGGCTCTAAAGGTTTGGCTGCTCGCGGTCGAAGGATAACGCGAGGTCCCCGACGAGAGGTCTCCGGTCCACGCTCGCGATCGGCGAGCGGGGATCAGCTTGTGGAAGTGCAGAACGTGCGCGAGTGGCGTGAAGTGGCTGGGAAGCAGCGAACGGTAGATCGTGCGTGGGAGGTGTGCCTGCTGGAGATGGCCGCACCGGCCGCCCCGGACAGGACAACGATGCGGAGTAACGATGACTGACATGCAGATGCCCCTCAATTCCCTGGAAGATGTCCTCGCGGCAACGAAGCTTGCCACCACCGAGGACACCGATCTTCTCGCCCGGCTGCGCGACTGGCTCACCGGCATGATCGATCTCGAACTCGCTCCTCCGGAAGGGATCGAGCGTTTGAGTCCGGTCCGGGATGCGCTGTCGCGGGTGGTCGACGGCGAGGCCACCGAGGCGCAGTCGGTCCTGACAGGGGCCGTCGAAGGGCTCGAACGCGCCGTGGAGGTCATCCAGCGCATCGAGAATGGAGAGAGCTTCGAGGAGGGGGCAGAGGAGGGGGCCGAGGAGAGGGCCGAGGATCCCGCCGGGAAGATGCCTGCGCAGACCGGACTGGAG
>CAZZIF010000109.1:3327-8997 GCA_964654025.1 uncultured bacterium | reverse complement strand
CCCCGGCTGCTGCCCTGGCTGCTACTGCGGGTGATCCGCCGCCGTCCGAGGAAATCATGGAGCAGTTCGCGAGCGTGTTGCCCGAGGACGCCGATGCCGAGCTGCTGGCCGAGTACATCGCCGAGTCCCTGGATCACATCACCTCCTCCGAGAGCGCGCTCCTGGAACTCGAGGCAAATCCGGAAGACACCGAAGCGCTCAACACGGTCTTCCGCGCCTTTCACACGATCAAGGGCACCTCGGGCTTTCTGGGTCTGGAGATGGCCAAGGAAATGGCCCACAAGGCCGAGACCATCCTTTCTCGGGCCCGCGAGGGCGAAATCCGCCTGACCGGCGGCTACGCGGACCTGGCACTGGCTTCCTGCGATGTCTTGAAGGAAATGGTGCAGAGCTACGATGGCCTTACGCCGGGGGACCCGCTCGTCGTTCCGGAGAGCTATGCCGCCCTGTTGGCGCACCTGATCGATCCGGAAGCCGCCGGCGTGACCAGTGAGACCTCGCTGGGGGCTTCGGAGGATTCGATGGGCGCAGCCGCGACCGGGGACGACACCCCGGAAGCGGGAGCACCGGCCGGGCCAGCGGTCGAGCCGGTAGCCGAACCGGCGGCACCCACCGCGACGGGCGAGCTGGCCGAACCGGCGCCCGAAGGCCCCGCCAAGACCGCGGCCCGTAGCGGTGCGCGTCAGAGCAGCGAGTCGACCATCCGGGTCAGCACGGGCCGGCTGGACAATCTCATCAACATGGTCGGCGAGCTGGTGATCGCCCACTCCATGGTGTCCCAGGATCCCGAGGTCGTCTCGGGCGCCAATCCCCGGCTGGCCAAGAGCGTGTCGCACTCGAGCAAGATCGTGCGCGAGCTGCAAGATCTGAGCATGGCGCTGCGCATGGTGCCCCTCAAGGGCACCTTCCAGAAGATGACGCGCCTGGTGCGCGACCTGGCCCGCAAGTCGGGCAAATCGGTGCAGTTCCAGACCGAGGGCGAGGACACCGAGATCGACCGCAACATGGTCGAGATCCTGAGTGACCCGCTGGTGCACATGATCCGCAATGCCTGCGACCACGGCATCGAGACCTCCGACGTCCGCCGCGCCGCCGGCAAACCCGACACCGGCGTCGTCCGCCTGCGCGCCTACCAGACCGCCGGCAATGTGGTCATCGAGCTCAGTGATGACGGCAAGGGGCTGGATCGCGACAAGATCGTCCCGAAGGCCATCGAGCGCGGCCTCATCGCGAGCGGCGAGGGCCTGACCGATTCGGATGCCTTCGCCCTCATCTTCCAGCCGGGCTTCTCCACCGCCGAGAAGATCACCGATGTCTCCGGACGTGGCGTGGGGATGGACGTGGTCAAGCGTAGTCTGGATTCGCTACGTGGGCGGGTGCAGGTGACCTCGAAGGTGGGCGAGGGCTCGGTCTTCACGCTCCATCTGCCGCTGACGATGGCCATCACCGACGCCATGCTCGTGCGGGTGGGCGAGGAACGCTACCTGATCCCGACCGTCTCGATCGAGCAGAGCTTCCGCCCTAACGAGGAAGCCTTCTTCACTGTCGAGGGCCGTGGCGAGGTCGTGATGCTGCGCAACGAGATCATCCCGATCGTACGCCTCGGCAACCTGTTCGGGGTCGAGGGCGCGCTGAGTGACATGAACGAAGGCCTGCTGATCGCCGTCGAGGCCGAGGGCAAGCGATGCACGCTCATGGTCGATGAGCTTCTCGGCCAGCACCAAGTTGTCGTCAAGTCGCTGGGTGAAGGGCTAGGCGAGATTCCAGGCGTCTCCGGGGGCACGATCCTCGGCGATGGACGTGTGGGCCTCATTCTGGACATCCCCGGCATTCTGAAGCTCGCGAATGCGGGCACCCATAGCAGCTCACAACGCCTGGCGGCGGCCAAGCAGAAGCTGCAGGAGGAGCACGCGAAGGCGGCGGCGTAGGGAGTCCCGCGATCGTTGTGCCGAACGAACGAATCTGGCCCGCGTGGCCAGCACGAAGAGACCCGGAGAGAGGAGAACCATCATGGGTGATCGAGTCCGAAACGAGAACCAAGCGGCCGTGAATGCCTTCTCCGCCGATCAGCTGGCGGGCAAGTACCTGACGTTCTTCCTCGGTGAGGAGCAGTACGGACTGGAGATCTTGAAGGTCCGGGAGATCAACGGGATGATGTCCATCACCTCGCTGCCGACGACGCCCGACTATGTCGACGGGGTCATCAATCTGCGGGGCAAGGTGATTCCCGTGATGGACCTGCGCGCGAAATTCGGCCTCCAACGCAAAGAGGTTGATGACGAAACCTGCATCATCGTCGTCGAGATGGGCGAGATGGAGGTGGGCGTCGTGGTCGACAAGGTCTCGGAAGTGCAGGACATCAACGCCGCGGACATCGAGCCGCCGCCCACGCTGGGTGAGGGGCTGGAGACCGATTACATCTTGGGAATGGGCAAGTCGGCCGACCGGGTGACGATTCTGCTGAACCTGGACAAGGTGTTCTCCACGTCCGAAGTCCAGACATTCCAGCGAATGGCGGACAGCGAGGCCGCATGAGCAATCCGCACCTGGGCGCGGAGCTGACCGACGCCCACTTCGAGAAGATCAGCGAGTTGGTGAAGCGCCAGTGTGGCATCAACCTTCATCAAGGCAAGAAGCAACTGGTCAAGGCGCGGCTGAACAAGCGACTTCGGACTCTCAACTTGCACAGCTTCGGGCAGTATCTGGAGATGCTCGAGCGCGACCGAACCGGAAACGAGCTGGTGACGATGCTCGATTCGATCTCGACGAATCTCACCAGCTTCTTCCGGGAATCGGCCCACTTCGACTTCTTGCGACAAGAAGCATTGCCCGAGGTGCTGAACAAGACCGGCCGACGCAGCCTCCGCTTGTGGAGCGCCGGCTGCTCGTCAGGCGAGGAGCCGTACACCCTCGCCATCACGCTCTGCGAGGCGCTGCCGAACGCGGGGAGCTGGGACATCAAGATTCTGGCCAGCGACCTCTCGACGGTCGTTTTGCAACGCGCTGCGCAGGGCATTTACCCGGCCGAGCGCCTCAAGACCGTTGACGGGTCGCTCGTGCGCAGGTACTTCGATCCGGTCCGGCGACACGACATCGATGGGCCCGCCTATCAGGTGAAGCCCAGCATTCGCAAGCTCGTCACGTTCGCTCGGCTCAACCTGATGGAGAAGTGGCCGATGAAGGGTCCCTTCGATATCATCTTCTGCCGGAATGTGATGATCTACTTCGAGAAGCCGATCCAGGAGGCATTGGTCAACCGCTACTACGAACTCCTGGCGCTGGGGGGCTACCTCTTCCTGGGACATTCGGAGAGCCTGACCGGAACCAAGCATCCGTTCAAGTATGTGCGGCCCACCGTGTACCGCAGGATGTAGGTGAGGCGACCGGCACCCACTGTACCGGGTGCCGGTTGTCCTACTCCACCATCACGAGCGGTTGATTCTGGGAGACGTTGACGCCCTTCTCCACGAAGACGTCCTTCACGACCCCGTCAATGGGTGAGCAGATCTCGCTCTCCATCTTCATGGCTTCGAGAATCACGAGCACCTCGCCGGTCTTGACCTCGTCGCCGGTCTGGACGAGGACCTTGATGATCAGGCCGGGCATGATGGCGTTGACGGTGCCGTCGCCGCCTTGCTGGCTGGACTGGACCGCCGCCAGCATGGAGGTTCGAGGCTCGAGGCCTTCGGTCGTAAAGGGATGGGCGATCCCGTCGACATAGGCTTGTGAACCATCGATTTCGACCTTGTGGGTGGTGGGTCCCACCTTGATCGCGTCGCCGTCGATCTCGGGCTCGTAGCGCTTGCCGTTGATGATCAGAGCCGCACCCTGCCGCCGGACCTCGTACTCCTGGCCGCCCATTCGCAACGTGAACGTCGTCGCCATTGTCGCTCCTGCTCCTTGTTCGTCGATTTCAACCGAAAGATCTCAGCCGAACGCTAGTCGATCCCCCAGGGGATCCCGGCGGGAATCCGCCGCCCGGCGTACTTCCAGGGGTTGTCGGGACCGTCGCCATTGCCCCCGTTGCCCGAGGCCCGGCCGTTGCCCTTCCGCTCGTACTCCTTCAGAACCTTCGCCGCCACGGCCGCCACGAGCAGTTCCTGGCGCTCGAGACCGGCCCGGCGCCGTTCGAGGAACGGGCGCGCCACCTGGGGGAAGAGGATGTAGGAGACCACGTCCTCCTCCGAGGTGGCCAGCGAGCCGATCTCCTGGCGTCCCTTTTCCAGGCCCGGCGGGATCTGATCGCCGGGCCGGGAGGTGATCGGCTCCTCATCGCCGATGACCTTCTCGAGGATCTCGGGATCCATCTTGGCCGGCGGCTGGCCGTAGAAGCCGCGGAAGTAGTTGCGCACCTCCTCGGGAACGACCTTGTAACGCTCGCCCAGCACGACGTTCAGGGTAGCCTGGGTGCCGACGATCTGGCTCGAAGGGGTGACCAGCGGCGGGTAGCCCATTTCCTTGCGCACCCGCGGGACCTCCTCGAGCACGTCCATGTAGCGGTCTTCGGCGCCCTGCTCACGGAGCTGGGAAATCAGGTTCGAGAGCATGCCGCCGGGGATCTGGAACTCGAGCACGTTGACGTCCACGCCGGCGATGCCGCTCTCGAAGCGGCTGTAGCGCTTGCGGACCTTCTGGAAGTAGCGGGCGATCTCGGCCAGCTTCGTAAGGTCGAGCCCGGTGTCGCGATCGTGGCCCTGGAAGGTGCTGACGATCGACTCGGTCGGCGCCTGCGAGGTGACGAGTGCCATCGAGGAGATGGCGGTGTCGACCACGTCCACCCCGGCCTCGGCCCCCTTGAGCAGCACCATGCTGGCCATGCCGCTGGTGTAGTGCGTGTGAAGCTGAACGGGGATGTCCAGGTTCTTCTTGAGCGAGGCTACCAGTTCGGCCGTCTCGTAGGGCTTCAGCAGCCCGGCCATGTCTTTGATGCAGATCGAGTCGGCACCCATCTCGGCCAGGGTTCGTGCCAGGGCGACGAAGCTCTCGTTGCTGTGCACGGGAGAAAGCGTGTAGGAGATCGTGGCCTGAGCGTGCTTGCCGCAGGCTTTGACGACCTCGAGCGCCTTCTGCATGTTGCGCACATCGTTCAGCGCGTCGAAGATGCGGAAGATGTCGATGCCGTTCTTGGCGGCGAGCTTGACGAACGCCTCGACGACATCGTCCGGGTAGTGCCGATAGCCCACCAAGTTCTGGCCGCGTAACAACATCTGAAGCGGGGTGTTGGGGAGGGCCTTGCGCAACGTCCGGAGACGTTCCCAGGGATCCTCGCCCAAGAAGCGCATCGCCGAGTCGAAGGTGGCGCCGCCCCAGACCTCGAGCGAGTGATAGCCGATCGCATCGAGTTGTTCGCATGCGGGCAGCATGTCTTCGGTGCCCATGCGGGTGGCCAGCAGCGACTGGTGGGCATCACGAAGGATGGTGTCGGTCACCAAGAGCCGTTTCGCCATATCTACTCCTAAGAGAAGGTTGTTCGTCGAAGATGAGCAGGATGCAAGGTCCACATGCTACGACATCGCCGGCGTCCTCTTCAACGATTGACCGATTGACGCTCGGCGGGGACTGGCCCTAGCATGCTGCCATGGCCTACCCCCGCAGACAGCCATTCGTTCCCCGAATCGGGGCAGTGGGCGACCGCTTCGGACGCTTCGCGACGCCATGGCATCGCGCCAC
>CAZZIF010000109.1:0-3227 GCA_964654025.1 uncultured bacterium | reverse complement strand
CCTCGCCGGGAGCCTTCCCGGCCGCTGTTCCCGTGCCGCTGTCGCGTGCTCAGTTTCGTGCTGGGCCTTGTTCTGGCGGGCGGGTTCGCGCTTGCGCCCGAACCCGCCTGGGCGGAGTTTCCGCTCTTCAGCGTCGGGATCGGCGGAGGTGTCGGGGGCCTCCGCCACGAGGAATACACCGGACAAGTTACTCGCTACAAGGACATTGGCAAGTTCTCCTCGGGCGCCTGGTGGGCCGACGCCACGTTCTCTCCCAGCGGGCGCTGGACCTTCGGAGGGCGCATCCACCATCTGAGCGTGGGTGCGGGGAGCGACCCCCGGATGGGGACGCTCACCGTCCTGCCCTACGTGCTCACGGGCGGGTACCGGGCTGGGGCGGCCGCCGACCGGCTGCGCGCCTACCTGGGCGTCGGCCTCGGTATGGCGTCGGTCTGGTTCGACCGGTCCGGCTACGAGGGCGCCTGGCGGAGCGTTGGTGGTGGAGAGATCCGGATCTCCGAGGAAAACCCCTTTGTTTTCGAAGGATTGGCGACGGGTCAGGCGCGATTGACCGAGGATCTGGCCGCCGAGCTCGGTGTGGCCGTCGTGGTCATGGATACCGAGGTCAGCTTCCGTCCGGCCGACCAGGGCGAAGGGGTTCATGCCCCCAGCTACGGGTACCGGCTCGAAGGCCGCCACGTTCTCCTCACCGCGGGTCTGCGCTGGTGGTTCGAGTGGTGGTAGGCGGGCAGGTCGCCTGAAGCAGAAACCCCCATCACGCAGTGGGTGAGAGACAGGGAGGGAGACCCTATGAGGGCTTGGCGGACGGGCGTGTGGGCGAGCGTTCTGGCGACCACCATCGGCCTGGCGGCCACCGTCGTGTTGGGTGGCGGCTGCCAGCGGGAAGCCGAACCGGTCGACTGGTGGACGCTCGTGACCGGCGTCGACGGCGATTCGCTGGGTTTCGAGGACCGTTGGGAGTCCCAGGGCGCCGGGCCGTCTGGCCTGTGGCTGGCGGCGCACGTGCGCAGTGGCGATCTGGCGCGACTCGATGCCTCGCCCTCGGCCGGCAGTTACTCGGTCGTCTACAACCATGGGCGCACCGTGCAGGTCCATCCCGAACCGGCGACCGAGATGCCGGTGGATCGGACCCTCTTTCTCACCTACCTGCTGCCCTTCATGGGCGCTGAGCGGTTGGGTGCGGTCCTGACCGAGGCGGGCATAGACACATCGCGCATCACGCGGGACGTCAACTGGGATGGGCGTACCTGCATCATCATCGGCGGCGGGGAACGCGACACGCTCGGCAATCCGGAGTGGAGTCGATCGGTGGCCGGCCGCGCCGGTGTGCCTGAACCGGCACGCGCGCTGCCGGCGATCTACTTCGATCAGGCGAGTGGCGCCGTGCTGCGTCTGATCACGGTGGCGCAGACACCGATCGGTCCGCGGGTCGGCGACTTCCGCCTGCGAGGGCACCAGGTGCGCCGGGGAGCGCAGCTGCCCACGGTCTTCGAGACCTACGGGACCAAGGGCTTGCGCAATCGTCTCGTGCGGACGAGCGCCCGCGATACCGCCCTGCAGGGGGTCGGCATGTTCGCCATTCCGCCCGGCGCGATGACGTCCGGAGAGGGGGCCCCGCCAGGAGCGCCCGCGAGGCGGATGCGCGATGAAGCTCGGTGAGGTTGGCGCCCGCGAGGCGGACGCGCGATGAAGCTCGGTGAGGTTGGCGCCCGCCTGGAAGCCGCACTGGCCGGTCCGTTGCCGGGGCCCGCGGCGCATCGCTTGATGGCTCCGCAACCCCGGCCGGGGTGGGACCCCGAACGGACGGCCCCCCGGGGACGGGCGGCGGCCGTGCTGGCCCTGCTGGTTCCCGCGGGCGATGACGGCGAGGCCGCCCTCCTCTACACCGAACGCACGAAGGACCTGGAGGTTCATCGCGGTCAGGTCTCGTTCCCGGGAGGGGCGTGCGAGCCCGGCGAGACAGTCGTCGAGACGGCCCTGCGCGAGACGCACGAGGAGCTGGGGATCGATCCCGCCCAGCCCCGCGTCTTGGGTGGGCTCTCTCCCTTGTGGATTCCGGCCACCGGCTTCACCGTCAGCCCCTCGGTGGCGGTTCTCGAAGAGCTCCCCGCACTCGTTCCCAATCCGGCCGAGGTGGCCCGCGTGTTTCAGGTGCCGCTGGGATGGCTCCTCCGTCCCGGTGTCATCGTCCGCGAAGCCCGCAGCCACGACGGGTTGTGGCATGAAGTGCCCTACTTCCCGCTGGAGAAGGCCTGGTTGTGGGGAGCGACGGCGATGATGACGGCCGAACTCTTGACGCTGCTGGGCTGGCCGGGTCCGCGGGTTGAGACGCCTTAGAACGCTTCGCCGAACTGGAAGTAGACCTCCATGCCGGCGTCCCCCAGGCCAAAGTCCACCCGCAGGCGCGTGCGCTCTTCGACACTGAGTATGTAGCGTAGGCCCGCCCCACCGGTCACCTTCGTCTCGGCCAGACCGAATCCCTCCCACTCGCCGGCCACCTGCCCTCCGGCCGCAAAGAAAGCCGCGCTGAAACGGCGGGAGATCGGCAGGCGCCATTCCGCCTGGGCCATCGCCAGCATGCGATCCTGGTAGCGACCCACCGGGGCACCCCGCTGCACATCGCTCAAGGAAGCATAGTCGGTGAAGAAGAGCCGGCCGGTCCGCCGGGTGCCCACCGCCTGGAATGCCAGGACGTGTCCGTTGCCCAGTGGGAAGAACTGGCGCGCGTCGACCTCGTACTCTTCGTAGTCGGCATCGCTGCCCAGGGCGTCCCGGTAGAGGCGGTGGCTCAGCCGGAGATACTGGCCACGTTCGGCCGAGAAGAGGTTGTCGCGGCGGTCCCACTCGAGGACCGGTCCCAATCCGGACGTCCACCCGCGGTCGGGTCCGTTGGCGTCGCGCATGTTCGCGGCCACGAAGCCGCCGTCTTCGTACTCGAGGACGGCCAGCTTGCGGAGGTGGTAGGTTGCTCCGAGCGAAAGTTCAGGGGTGAGACGGTAGAGGATCGCCGGCAGGGTTTCGAAGACCTCGGTGACGTAGTCCTCCTCGGCATCCTCGGGGGTATCATTGCCCAGCCCGTAGGTGACGAAGGGAAACTTGCGGTAGGCCAGATCGAATTGCACCAGCCACCGGGAACCGAGGTAGAGCCGGGGCTGAAGCGCGGTGAGTGTCTGGTTCTTCGAGGTGTAGAACACCACGCCCGAGACGCTGTTGGGACGGCCCGTCGG
>CAZZIF010000108.1:0-11665 GCA_964654025.1 uncultured bacterium | reverse complement strand
GGCCGTCGTAGCCGCCGTGGCCGTTGTAGCCGTCGTAGCCGTCACAGCCGTCGAGGCCGGCAAAGCTACCGGGATCCTCGGATGCGACTCGAGGACGCCCAGACGCATCTAGGCCAGGTAGCCCAATCCCTTCAACTTCTCCTTGATCTCCTCGTCCGACGCTGCGTCCTCGATCTGCGCAAGTTCCTTTTCCAGCGCGTGAGTCACGAATTCGTCGACCGATGAATAGCCCGCCAACTCGGCGAACTTGGCGATTCGGTCATAGAGCTCTTTCTCGACCTTGATCTTCTTCCCACCAAACATAGGATCTAACTCCCATTGGTTGACATGACCCGCAAACCCACCATCTGAGCATTGCCTGTCCAGGCAACCACGCATCCGCCCTCTAGAACATCGGGCGCCCCTGCATCTCGTCGGGCGGTTCCATACCGAAGAGCGCAAGGATCGATGGCGCCAGGTCGATGAGTGTCGGATCGCGCAGCTGCACAGGGAGGTTCGTGAGCAGGATGCCCGGCACCTTCCGGAAATCCTGGCAGTGGTCACCGCTCCATCGACGCGTGTTGTCCGAGAGCATTTGCTCGGTGATTTCTCCGACCGCGCATTCATCGGAAGCGCGATAGCCCAAATCGTAGCCGATCTGTGCATCGGGCCCGATGTCGAGGTGTTCACCGGAGTAGATGTCCTCGCTACTGAAGACTTCCTGGATCGGGTGGGCGCCGGTGGCCGGATCCACGACGGCCTTGAGCTTCTCGGTGATCTCACGCAGCAACCGCTCCTTGGCAGGGCCTGGCGGCACGACCCCGTGCTTCTCGCGGCCGAGTTGATTGATGTAGAGACCATTGATGCCGAGTCCGTAGGCGGTCGTGTTCTGCCAGTCGACACCCTGCAGATACTGCACGCTGCTCGGTGCGACTCCGGGCCTGAGCGCCAGATAACCGTTGTCGTACAGCCATCGATTGAGATCGAAGGAACGCTTCCACGACGAGAAACCGTGATCGGACATGACGATGAAACAGGTCTCGTCGTCCACGTACTCCATTGCGCTGGCGACCACCCGGTCGAATAGCGCGTAGAGATCAGCGTAGGTATCCTTGAACTCATTGTCGAGTTCAGCAACATACGCAGGGTGCTCTTCCTGGCCCTCCATCGTCCGCCACATCACATGGCCCACTTGGTCGACGACCGAGAAGTACAGGAAAATGAACCCCTCCTCGAAACGATCGAGTTCGTAGCGAGCCATGCGGATTTCTTCATCCGCGATGATCATCGCCTGCGTCATGAAGTCGGCGTTGCCGAACACATCCTTCTCGAGGGCCTTCGTGTCTTCGGGCATCCCCTGTGTGTAGTAGCCGCCGATCGCCTCCGCGAGCTCGGTGGCGTACTCCGGAGGTGTACTGATGGGTAGCGCTGGATTGAAGGGGCTGATCTGGACCGGCGTGATGTAGAGTCCGAAGTCGGGCTGCGCCGACTTTAGATAGAACTGAACCAGGCCCTTCACGCTGACCACGTCGGGCCAGAGCCAGCGGATGAAGCCCGGCGTGGGGAGCAGACTGAAGTTGATCTCGACCCAGGGACTGAACTTGCCCTCCTCGAGGAAGATTTCTTGGCCGTCGATCTCGATGCGCGCCACGGGGTTCGTCTCGTCGACGTAGACCGTGAAGGGGATCGATGCCTTCTTCTCCTGAAACGGGATCTTCCGTCCTGTGCGGCTCTGGATCCCATCGTAGTCGACGAAGTCGTTTGGCGGTCCGTAGAGCTTGCCCTTGGCCACGCCGCCGATCACGTCGGTGATGAAGATCTTCCCGCCGGTGGCGGACTGATAGTCGGGCGGGGGGGCGTCGGTGTAATAGGAGTACGTGCCGTTCGTGCCCTGAATGTCCGGTGTGCCCATGCCCGAGAGGGTGATGGTTCCATTGCCGATGGGAGGGAAGTTCACCGGAACACGGTGGATGATGGCGGGAATCTCCTCTTCCTCGAGGTATTCCCAGAAGGCCTTGCCCTTACGCAGGTTCTTCGTGGTTCCTCCAGCGAGGGGGATCACATAGTCGGAGAACGGGAGACGGATCATGTTGGGAAGGCGAATTCCCAGGAACGATGTGTTCTCCTCCGCCGGCAGCACCTCCGACATCGAGGAATACGGGAAATAGGTCTGTGGATCCCGGTGGATGAAGTCAAAGATGCCGTGCCCGCCCGAGTTCTGGCCAGTGATGAAATTCGACCAGGCCACGGGACTCTGGGGAGGCATGCTCGTGCCCAGGGGCATGTAGGTCCCGCCCTTGCTCAGGCGTTCGATGCTGGGCAAGCGGCCCTCGCGCATCCAGTTGTCGAGCAAGCCGGGATCGACCCCGTCAACTCCCAGAATGATGATCCGCTTGACCCGGGCGCTCTCGGGAATGTGTCCGGAGGCGGTTGGCGTGGCCATCAGCAGGCCGAAGCTCACCAGGAGCAATAGAGAGCCCAGCAGGGCCCCGCGAGCGGTAACGTGGAAGGCCCGCCATGTGCTCAGGCGAGGGCTCCTCCGCGTGTCTGCTCGAGAAACCCGGCCCGTGCCTATGCGAGGCGCAGGGCGAGCGCCTGAGAGTGGCGCAGGGCGAGTGCCTGAGAGAGGTGCTTGGCTGTGATGCGCTGCGCGACCATCGACGATCGGTGCAGGCCTGTACGTCCCGATCATGGCGACTCTCCTACTCCTTTCCGCTGGGGGGAATGCTGCTCTGAGCGGCCGGGAGTCCCTCTCCGCTGGCGGGAACACTGTGCTGAGCGTCTGGGCTCTCCCCGCCGGTCCGGGTCGTCTCGGCCGCAGCGGCGATTTCAGCCCTCAGGTTCGATGGCAGCGAGGCCGGGAAGCAAGCGTGCGCGAAGGTGTCCCGCTTGGCGCAGTCCCGTTCGTTGAAGAGCGAGATCCCCGCCATGTATCCGGGTCGCTTGACACCGAATAGCTCAAGGGAAGTAGCCCCGATATCCAGCAGACTGGGATGCTCGGTCTTGATCTTGCGGTTGCAGAGGAAGATGCCCGGAACCACCATTGGATCCATGCAATGATCCCCGCTCCAACTCTTGATGTTGTCCTCAAAGATCGTCTCGTCAGCGATGCCCACAGCGGCGTCCCACGACGACCGGTAGTTGACGTTGTACCCAATGATCAGATCCGGAGCGTTGTGACGGTAGGGGCCCCGGTAGATTTCATCGGCATCGTAGACGCGGAGAATCCCGACCTCGCCGGTCTCGGGATCCTTCAAGCCGGCGAGCTTCTCGATCAGCTCGCGCTTGACGTGCTCGTAGTCGCTGTCGGAGACCGTACCCTGGGCTTCTCGTCCCTGGCGATTGATGTAGAGTCCGGTCAGTCCGAAGGTGTAGGCCTTCGTCTTCGACCAGTCGACGCCATCGAAGTAGCGATCCACCTTACCGTTCTTGGCGGTGAGATAGCCCTCGGCCATCAGCCAGGAGTTGAGATTGATGCCCCGTTTGAACGGCTTGAAGCCGTGGTCGGAAAGTACGAAGAGTGTGGTCTTGTCATCGACGTAGTCCATGGTTTGTCCCAGCACGCTATCGGCCTTCTGATACAGATCGAAGATCGCCGTCTTGAACCGCTCGGTGTCCTTGTTCGCGTTGGCGGGATGCTCGCCGGCGATGTACCGGAAGAACATGTGCTGAATACGATCAGTGGCGTCGAAGACGACGAGGTTTAACCCACGCTTGTTCTTCTTGAGCGAGTTGAACCACATCTTCTCGCGCTCTTCGTGAATGAGCCACGTGTAATCGAGGAAGGCCTCCTCGTCGAGGATGCGTTCGTTGAGCGCCCAGGTGTCCTCCGCCAGACCGAGTGTGGCGTAGGGGCCAATCAAACGGGCCAGATATTGCGCGTAGAAGCCCGGGGACGAGATCGGCATGGCCGGGTCCTCGGGGTCCAGATTGATCGGCGTCATGTACAAGTTGAAATGCGGCTCGAAGTCGATGATACGAAACCGGACGATGCCCTTGACCGCCTTACCCACGGGGGGCTTGAACGGCAGCGAAATCCAGTCGCTGAACTCGCGAAGCCCTAGGGTAAAGGTCTCCTTGCCGACTTTGAGGTGGGCCTTCTGGGCAGCGCGATCCACCTTGACCTCGAGCGGGAGGGTGAGGATCTCATGGGCTTGGGTCAGTGGATCGGGCGGTCCGGGGATCTCGGTCTTCGCGATGTCGCCCAGCATCTCGATGGGGATGATGCTGCCGCCTTCAAAAGCGGCCGCGCGTTGCTTGTCGGTCGTGAAGAACGTGAAAGACCCCTGAGTTCCACGCAAGTCCGGCACGCACATGGCCGAGAGCAGGGCGCCGTTGGGCTGCTTCTCGGGCGGGAATGTGATCGGCACGCGAATCACATGGCAGGGCACGTAGTGCTCGCCCAGGATCTTCCAGAACGGCTTGCTCTTGCGCAGCAGACGCACCATCGGTTTGCTGATGGGAATCTCGAACCTGCCGAGTTTCAGGACCCGGAGGGGCGGCCGTATATCCGTCGAGGAAAGGACCGGGAGGTAGCTCTTCAGGTCGCGCCCCAAGAAGTCGTAGATGTTGTGCTTCGAGGCATCGACTCCGGTCGCGAACGAGGACCAGGCGACCGGTGAAATCGGTGGCACCGACGAGGCCAGCTTGTGGAAGCAGCCGAGATTCGCGAGCCTTTGGAAGTTGGGCAGGTGGCCTTCGTCCATCCACGTCTTCAGCAGCCCGGGATCCAGTCCATCGAGCCCCAGAATCAGTACCCGCTTCGTGTCCGTGCGCTCGCGGATCCGGCGCGAGCGGATCAGCCGCCAGACCGCCCGGAAAGGCCAGGTGAGAAAGGCGAAAAGCGCCAGAAAGAAGGTGACGAAGAGGATTCCCAGCGAGCCCACGACCGCGAATCCGGCGCCGGGGCCCACATAGGCATGCGCGGTTGCCGGAAGCAGCAGAAGCAGAAGCAGCAGAAGCAACTGAAGCAGCAAGAGTGGCGCCACCGGTCCGGCCACCCGGCTCGAGGCCGGGCGGCGGAGCATGCGTTTCACCAACGGAGTGATCATGCCGTTACCCCATCTGAAAAAACGACTCATGGTGCCCGGGAGATCCGGCCCGTGAACTCATTTCCCACGGGCGCTTTCACCTCGTGGCAACGTCTAGGTGAGGTAGCCGAGCTCCTTGAGGCGAACCTTTATCTTCTCTTCCTCGTCCTCAGAGATCGCCGTAGCTTCTGGATCGGGTGGGATATAGCCCATCAACTCCAGCGTGCGCAGGATCTTCTTCAGGCTCTCTTCCTGGCTCTCGGTACCAGAATCGATCGTGACCTCGGGGTTGACCGGGGGCTCGTAGGGGTCGTCAATGCCCGTGAATCCTTTGATCTCGCCCGCCAGTGCCTTCTTGTAGAGGCCCTTCACGTCGCGCTCGATGAGCTTGTCGAGTTCGCACTCGCAGTAGACCTCGACGAAGTTATTGATCAACTTTCGGTTCTCGTCGCGGATGGCCTTATACGGCGAGATGGCGGCCGCGATGGCGACGGCGTCGTTGCGGGTGAGCAGGTTGCAGACGAAGCCGATGCGGCGGATGTTGATGTCGCGGTCTTCCTTCGAGAAGCCCAGACCCTTGCTGAGGTTCGTCCGCACCACATCTCCGTCGAGGATCTCGACTTTGCATCCCCTCTGGCGGAGTTCCGGCGCCAGTGCCTCGGCCAGCGTCGACTTCCCCGCGCCCGACATACCCGTGAACCAGACCGTGAAACCCTTCATCCTCGGCTCCTCCACTACAAACCTTATATCATGTCTCAAGTTTCATCCAAGTGCGAAAAGCCCCTGGATTCCGAACAACACTCCCGTACCTATTTGCCCTGCGTGTGCTTGAGCAGGACCTCGGCCACCTCGGGCCGGGTGAACTCGACCGGCAGGTCGAGACCTTCCTTCAGCATCTCCCGTACCTTCGTGCCACTCAGGAAGACGTGGTCTTCCTTGCCGTGCGGACAGGTCTTGATCGACCCCATGTTCCCGCAGCGCTTGCAGTAGAAGGAGTGATCGAAGAACATTGGCGTAATCTCGAGTTCGCCGGGTTCGAACTCGTTGAAGATGTGATGAGCGTCGTAGGTGCCGTAGTAGCTGCCCACGCCCGCGTGATCGCGGCCCACGATCAGGTGAGTGCAGCCATAGTTCTTACGGATGATGGCATGCCAGATGGCCTCCCGCGGTCCTGCATAGCGCATCGCAGCCGGGAAGATCGACAGGGCCACCCGGTCCTTGGGGTAGTAGTTTTCCAGCAGCGCTTCATAGCAGGCCATCCGCACGGGCCCGGGGATGTCGTCGGCCTTCGTGGCACCCATCAAGGGGTGGATCAAGAGGCCGTCGACCATCTCGAGGGCGCACTTCTGAAGATACTCGTGCGCGCGGTGGATCGGATTGCGCGTCTGAAACGCGGTCACCGTCCGCCAGCCCTTGGCCTTGAAGAGGACGCGGGTTTCGATCGGATCGAGGCGGAAGTTGTTGAAGTCCTCGTGGGAGGGCTTGCGCAGGGCCTCGATGCGTCCGCCCAGATACCAGTCGCCGATGCTCTTCAGGTACTGCATGCCCGGATGGGCCTCGTCGGTGGTCCGCAGAACCTGCTCGGCCTCGCGATTCTTGTCGGGCTGGAACTTCGATTGGACGGCCATCACACCCAGACAGATGCCCCCCTCATTAAATAGGGCGACATCCTCTCCTTCTTCGATGCCCGCTGCCTCCTCGCTGGTCACAGAAAGCGTGATCGGGATGGTCCAGGCAGGGCCCACGGCCAGGTGCATCTTCTCGACGACGCCTTCGTAGTCCGCCTGCGTCATGAATCCCTCGAGTGGACTCAGCGCGCCGGTCGTGAGCATTTCGAAGTCGGCGGTTTCGCGCTCGTTGAGGGTAACCCGCGTCAGACCGGATGCCTTCTGCTCCAGGGTGGGAGCTTCCGACTCGGGAACCAACAGGTTGATGAGACGGCCGCCGTGAGGAGTGATCTGCTTCATGATGACTCTGCCTCCGGATCGAAGTTCTCCAAGGTCATCGGCACGAGTCGGACCCGTTTCCACGACTCGCCCCGGGCTGCGATACGGACATCGCAACAAGACCGATAATCATACTATTTTCGGGTTGGCTCCCGAAAGGCAGCATTCTCCCGTGTGGGCGCGTCCGGCAGGTGGGATACGCAGCCTCCTCCTCGCGGGCACCACCCCTGGTACGCACCTCCTCGCGGGCACCACCCCTGGTACGCACCCCTTCGCGGGCACCACCCCTTTCAACTATCGGCTGCGGATGGGCATTGATAACGGATGTGGTTTCAAACGATTGAGTCTGGCGGGCCGCCCCGTGGCCCTGGCTGATTTCCGCCAGTGTGGCAGCGGGCGCCGTGACGACACCAGGCCAGCCGGAAAGACATGGGCGGCCGGTCGACGCTGTGCGAACCGAAAATCCGCTGGATTCCGGAAGACGCTGCGTTAAGCCGGTTGAATGGAGAGGCAAATGACGCGGCCGTCCGACACCGACATCCCACGGTGGGGCGATCTCTCGGGCCACCGGCCGGCCGCTCAGAAATCCGACAACCGATCCCACGCTTTGGAGTGGGATGGAACCCGATGGGTTCGCAGCCAGGAGGTGGAACGATGAAGCGTATGATGATCTGGGGGTTGATGGTCTTGATGGGCGTCGCCCTAGGGGTGGGTGACGCAACTGCCAAAGGAAAAGGCGGTTATAAGGACGGAGACAAGCGCCCGCGTGTGGAGCGCCGGGCTGATCGACTGGATTTGAGCGAGGAACAACGCGAGCAGATCGAGAGTATCCACGAGGCCGCTCGCGACGAGGTGGCGGGCCTTCGCAAGAGCATGTTGCGCTTGCGCCACGACATCCGAGGCGAGATGCTCGAAGACGATCCCGACGCCGGCAAGCTACGTCGGCTGGCGGAGCAGATGGGGGAAATCCGGACCCAGCTGCAGATTCACCGACTGGAGACTCGACTTGCCGTCCGTGGAGTCCTGACGCCAGATCAGCGGGACCGGATGCTCCTGGGGTCTGGCCGCCAGGGGGCCCGAGGGTTCGACCGGGAATCTGCCAGGTGTTGGGGCGCCCCGGCTGGTCCGGCGGGTCCGGCTGGTCCGGCTGGTCCGGCTGGTCCGGCGCCCCGTTCAGGTCGTGGCTGCCGTCCCGCGTACCATTCCGGTCGAGGCGTTGGTCCAGGCCCGGAGTTTGGTTGTGGCGTTGGTCCCGGCCCGGAATTCGGTCGTGGCGGTGGTCCCGGCGACAATCTCGGCCGCGGTCACGGGCATGGTTCGGGGTACGGATCCGGCCATGGCCCTGGCCCTGGCCGAGGATACTCATCCGGCCACGGATGGTGGCGCTGGGAGGGGAATGACGATGACTCCACCTCGGTCGAGGACTAAGCTCCGCGGTAGCATCAGAAGAGTTCGGAATGGCCGGAGCCTCCGTAACGCGTAAGGGATGAGGGACATGCGACACGCGCAAGATATGCCATCCGTGCAGGGCATGCGACAGGCCCGGGGCATGCGAGACTGGCAGGGCGTGCGAGAGGCGCGGGGCATGCGAGACACGCAGGACGTGCGAGACACGCAGGGCGTGCGAGACACACAGGGCGTGCGCAGCACCCGAAGCACGAGAAGCACACCGGGCACGCCGAGCACACCAAGCGCACCGGGCACGCCGAGCACACCACGCACACCGAGCACACCGGGCACACCGGGCACGCCGAGCACACCAAGCGCACCGGGCACACCGGGCGCACCGGGCACACCACGCACACCGGGTACACCGGGCACGCCGAGCAGCGGCAACACCGGCAAGTGCTCGGTAGACCGTGGGACCGGTAACCCAAGGTCATCATGGATTGCTGAGCGACGTGGACGATGACCAGCTCATGGAACGGACCGCCAATGGAGACGAGGAGGCCTTCGGTCTCCTCGTCCAGGCCTGGCAACGCCCGGTGCACGCATTCCTTCAAAGGATGCTTGGCAACCGGGACGATGCCGATGATCTCAGCCAGGAGGTCTTCCTCAAGGTCTACGCCCAGGCCGGGCGATATCGCGGCCAGGGCCGATTCCGAAGCTGGCTTTTTCGCATCACCGGTAATCTGGCGCGCAGTCACTTGCGACGCCGGAATCTGTTGAGATGGCTCAGCTTCACCGTCGGTACCCATGATCCGGTCTCAGACGACCCCGGTCCGGCTGGCCGGCTCGAACGAGAACATCTGCAGGCGGAGGTGCGAGCCGCTATCCTGGAGTTACCAGACCGGCAGCGGCAGGCGCTCTTGCTTCGCCGCTATGAGGAGATGAGCTACGAGGAGATCGCAGATACGATGGGAATCACCTTGCCAGCGGTGGAGTCGTTGCTCCAGCGGGCGATGCGGACCCTGCGTCTGCGGTTGAATCGAAAGGGGTTGCTGTCATGAACGCCAAGGACTGCTTCACCGAGAGCATGCTGCAGGCTTGCGCCGAGGGGCGGTTGGGGCGGGCTCGGGAAGCCGAAGTCCGCGAGCACTGTGGGGCCTGTCCTGACTGTCGGCAGTTGCTGCAGGACTACGAGCGGCTCGACGAGCTTCTGGCCGATGACACGGTCGAGCCCACGTCCTCGGTTTGGCCGGCGGTCGAGGCGAGGCTTCGTGAGCGGACTTCCCCGTGGGCAAAGGTCGCTCTGTCGCTCGGCTCGGCGGCGGCCGTGGCCGCCGGCCTGTTCATTGGGTTCAATCTGGTGCCCTGGCAAAGCGGTCCCTCGGCAGCAGCCTGGGAACAGGATACCTGGTCGGAGATGGGTTCGCTCCTGGCTGATCCCTCGAGCTACGGGAATCTCGACACGATCTACTGGGACCTGGCCTCGGATGAAGGAGAAGCTTCCCGATGAGGCGAGCCTGGATTCTGCTGCTGGCGCTTTCGCTGGGTCTGAACGCCGCCCTCCTATACGTCACCTTGACCGGGCGGGTGCCGGGCCGGGAGGCGTCGACGGCCGATGCGCCGTGTGCGCGCCCGCGCGAGATGCTGAACCGCTACACGGAAGAATACACTCGTATGCGCGGCCAGTGGGATCCGATCCAACGGCCTGGTCCCGGGCCTGGTCCCGGGCCTGGTCCCAGGCGCGGTTCTAGAGGCGATCGCGAGCGCGGTCCCGAGCGTCCTCTTGGAGGCGACCCAAACGGCGGACCAGGGAGCAGCCCCGGGTATAGGCCCGGAAGCGCGCGAGAGATCGGCTCGGACGGGCGCCCGCTGCCTGCCTTCTCCGATAGCTTGCGCGACTTCCGCATGCACTTCTTGGATGAGAGGCTCAACCTGCGACCCGATCAGCAGGCCGATCTCAAGGCAGTGCTTGAAGAAACCATGCCGGCGATTCTCGAATCACGCGCCGAACTCAACAGGATCCGGCGTCAGATCTTCGATGAGATCCAGGAACCCGAGATCGAGCAGGATCGTGTAAGAGCCCTGGTTGCCGAACTCGGCCACACCCAGTCCCGCCTCGACTCCCTCGTCGCGGAGACGATACTGAAGGAAGCGAGGCATCTCGACGAGGATCAGCGCAAGGCCTACTTCCGTGCAATGCCGTGGCATGTCGGCTCGTCGCCTCCGCGACCCCCGGGTCGGCGCTGGAATCGGCACCCCTAGTTGGTGCCCGTCCGCATCCTGCGGGTAGCATCGAGAATCGGTACTCCTGCCACTACGCGCGGTTACGCACTATCTGGAACCCCCACACCCTCCATGCGGAATCGAACATCAACGAGAGCCCCCACACCCTCCATGCGGAATCGAACGCCATCGAGAGCCCGCACACCCTCCATCTGGAATCGAACACCATCGAGAGCCCGATTGCTCGCCATCCGGAACCCTCCCCACCGCAATCTGTTTGCCTGCTCAAGGCATCGTCTCTTGGACGCCATGTGCAGTTGTCTGCGAAGGCGTGCGCATCTCGTGTGCCCATGTGTCGCCGCGGGGCACCGAGCATGGCCACGGGGCACCGAGTGCGGCCATGGGGCACCGAGTGCGGCCATGGGGCACCGAGTGCGGCCATGGGGCATCGTGTCTGGCCTCGCCTTTGAAGCGCGGCGTCGCTGTTGCCAGAGGGAACTCGAAGAAGACCGATCACGCTTGATGAGGGGAGTACTGTGAACACCAAGTCCGACGAGACCAATCGGCTGATTCACGAAAAGAGTCCCTATCTAAGACAACACGCCCATAATCCCGTCGACTGGTATCCCTGGGGGCCTGAAGCCCTTGAGAAAGCGCGCTTGGAGAACAAGCCCATCTTCCTTTCCGTGGGCTATTCGACCTGTCACTGGTGTCATGTCATGGAGCGTGAGTCTTTCGAGAACGTCGAGATCGCGCGGCTGCTCAACGCGCACTTCGTGTCGATCAAGGTTGATCGAGAGGAGCGACCTGATCTGGACCAGATCTACATGACGGCGGTTCAGGCCCTCACCGGTAGCGGCGGGTGGCCGATGACCGTGTTTCTGACCCCGGAGGGTCAGCCATTTTTCGGAGGCACCTACTTCCCTCCCGAGGATCGGTGGGGGCGAACCGGCTTCCGGGCACTGCTCGCGAGGATTCACACGGTCTGGACGAAGAACCATGAAGATGTTCTGGCATCGGCCGAGCGGCTCACTACGTTGGTGCGAAGGGCGAGCGGGGTTCCGGCGAGAGCTGAGCAGGTGCGCGTGGGGAGAGCGG
>CAZZIF010000107.1:8863-11701 GCA_964654025.1 uncultured bacterium | reverse complement strand
GAGAGAACAGGCACCATGGATGATGCGTCCAAACAACACCCAGGCGATGCGAACGCCCCCCAACCGTCGCCGCGTGACGACGCCCCGGCGCAAGGCGATTCCCACGCCCCGGTGCAGAGCGATTCCCACGCCCCGGCGCAAGGTGATCCCCGCACCCCGTCGCAGGGCGATTCCCACGGCGTGGTGGGCGCGATCCTCGCCGACGCCAAGCAGGAGCGCGATGAACGGCGTGTCCGCAGCGAAGCGGCCCAGGAACGCGTCGAGCGCAAGCTCGCCAAGAAACGCTCTCAGGCGCGCAAGCTGTACTACCTGGCACCCGTCCTCGTCTTGATGACCGTCGCCAACCTACTGATGTCGAATCACGCCGGGGGAACAATCTCTCCCGATGAAGAGGCCACCGCGGCCCGAGTGAACCTCTACATGATCGCCGCCGCGATCGAGGACTACGAGCAGGAACACGATCGGTACCCGGCCACACTCAGTCAGCTCGGGATCGAGGAGCCGGGCATCCGCTACACGTACCGGGGGGATTCCTACTCGCTGTCCTGGGAGACCCCAGCCGGGATCATCGAGTACGAACCCCGTGAGAACGTCTCGCCGCTGGTCGCGGCAGTGGCCGAGATGGGGGGCGAGACGAGCCAGCCCTGATCACGGCAACCCGGCTTCACAGCCGGGTGTCTCGTGGGCCGCACATCCCGCAAGCGCTTGGAGCACGAAGAAGGCAGGTCCCTCAAGGGGCCTGCCTTCTTTGTCGGCGTCCACTGGAGCGTGGCGCGGACGCGAGCCAGGAGCGAGGTTCGGCTGCGCTCACGCTTCAGACATCATCCAGCCAGTTCCGCGCGTGATCGCACCTCATCCAGATCGGTCGTCAGCGTTCGGGCACAGTAAGGGCAGTACGCCCAGGAGGCATCCACGACGGCCTGGCAATGCGAGCAGTGATGGACGAGTTCGGTGCCGCACTGTGGGCAGACGACGAAACCGGCGCTGATGCCGTAGTTGCACTCGGGACAGAGCGCCCCCAGATCACCGTCCATCTGCGTGACCCGGGCGAGTTCACCGATGGAGGTGATGCCCGTGAAGACCTTCTGGAGCCCTTCGTGGAGCAGCGTCTTCATGCCTTCGGCGGCCGCGAGTTGCCGGATGGCGGCCTCGCTGGCGTCTTTGGCGACGTGCTCGCGCAGGCCCGGACTCATGGTCATGAGTTCGTAGACCGCCGTGCGCCCCACGTATCCGGTATGGCCGCACGCCTCACAACCGCGGCCATGGTAGAAGGTGAGCGACTTGGCCTGCTCCGCCGTGAGACCCACCTGACTGAGCTCGGCCTCGGTGGGTGCGTGCGGCTCCTTACACTCCTCGCAAACCACCCGCACCAGGCGCTGAGCCAGGATGCCGGAGATCGTCGAAGCAATCAGATAGGCGGGGACGCCGAGGTTACGCAGGCGCGAGATGGTGGCCACTGCGTTGTTGGTGTGAATGGTGCTAAGGACCAGGTGGCCGGTGAGCGAGGCCTGCATCGCGATGGTCGCCGTCTCCACGTCGCGCATCTCGCCTACCATCACGACGTCGGGATCCTGGCGCAGGATGGCGGGGAGCACCGACGCGAAGGTGCGGCCGGCCTTGTCATTGATGCCAACCTGGTTGATTCCCTCGAGGCCGTACTCGATGGGGTCCTCGATCGTGGTGACGTTCTTCGTCACGTCCTTGATCTGTCCCAAGGCGGCGTAGAGGGTTGTGGTCTTGCCGCTGCCGGTAGGGCCGGTCACCAAGATGATGCCCTGCGGCATGCGGATCAACCGTTCGAAAGCCTTCTGGGTGCTCTCGCCGAAGCCGATCTCGCCCAACGTGCCCGGCATGCCCGCGGGGTCGAGCAAACGGATCACGATCTTCTCGCCGAAGTTGGTCGGCAGGGTGGAGATACGCAGGTCAATGGCATGGTCGGCCACCTTGAGGCCGATGCGCCCGTCCTGCGGCACCCTCTTCTCGGCGATGTCCATCTGCGACATGATCTTGATGCGCGAGGTGACCGCGCCCTGGATCCACTTGGGCAACTCGAGATGCTCGCGCAGATGACCGTCCACGCGATAGCGAACGAGGACCTTGTCACGTTCGGGCTCGACGTGAATGTCCGACGCCTTTGCCTCGACCGCTTCGGCCAGCAGGTGATTGACCATCCGAACCACCGGTGCCGACTGGCCCCGCTTCTCGAGTTCGCGGGCATCGGCCCCATCCTGTTGGGCATCCACGACGTACTGGATGGCGGTACCGGGCAGGTCTTCGGGATTGGTGGATTGGCGGGCGGCCTCGGTCTTCCTCGCGCGATACTGCCGGTCGAGGGCGATGAGGATCTCCTCACGCAGCGCCACACAGGTCTCGATCTGCATGCCGGTGGCGAACTGCAGGTCGGCCGTCGCATCCAGGTTGAGAGGGTCGGCGAAAGCGACCTTCAGGTACCCCTCCTCATTCATGGCCACCGGGATCGCCAGATGCTTGCGAGCCACTGGCTCGGGGAGCTTCTGCAGCACGGCCGGATCGATCCTCGCGTGCTTCAGATCCAGCAGTTCGAGGCCCAGCTGCGTGGACAGCGCCACGGCGATGTCGTATTCGGTGCAGTACCCATTATCGACCAGCAGCTCGCCCAAGCGCTTATGACTCGTTCGCTGCTCCTGGAGCGCCTCCCGCAGCTTCTCGGGGGTCAGGACCTCCACCTCAACCAACAGGTCGCCCAAGCGCTTGCGTTTCTCGGACACGGGGCAGTCTCCTCCCTGGACTCAGCCGGTTCTTCCGCCACCAGACCGAGGCGCCGATCTAGCCACCCATCCAACGTCCATCGGGCGTCTA
>CAZZIF010000107.1:6525-8763 GCA_964654025.1 uncultured bacterium | reverse complement strand
TCTATCCAGCACCGATCGGACGTCTATCGAGCGTCCATCTAGCGGCTATCCAGTAAGCATTTTCGGATGATCGGGGTGCCTACTGAAGTAACCTTGCGAAGCGACATGGCTTGAACCCATGCATTCACGGGTAGTAAACATACGGCATTGGAGGCTCTTGCCTACCCATCTGGCGGATTTGCGCCATTGGGCTGAGGAATCCCGCTCGGCCCCCTGGAAGCCCCGCTCGCGGTGAGGCCGAACCGGAGCATCCAAACCTTGCGAGGGCGGTCGGCGTCATCGATCATCGGAGTCCCTGCGCCGGCGTCCCCGCGCCGGCGTCCCTGCGTCGGAGTCCCTGCGCCGGCGTCCCCGCGTCGGAGTCCCTGCGCCGGCGTCCCTGCGCCGGCGTCCCTGCGTCGGAGTCCCTGCGCCGGCGTCCCCGCGTCTGGTGGCGACCAAGGCGCTGATCACGGCTCCTCGGGAGGTGCGATGACAAGACACGTGTGTGGTGACCCGATGCACTGGCGGACTGCGCCTCTGAAGAGCGCGCGCCTGAAAACCTCGCGCTCGCCCTTCTGGGTCTCGAGAACCTCGCTCTCGAAGAACTCGCCCTCGAGAACCTCGTTGTTGCCATCCGGGGCCTTCTCTACGAAGATCCTGCTGGCCGCATCCTTACTGGCAAGACTCGGAGTACTGGCAGTACTGGCAATACTGGCAGTACTGGGAGTACTGGCAGTACTGGGAGTACTGGCAATAGCTGGCCCTGCGCACGCTTTCGTCGCGGACACGAAGCCCGTCGTGGTTCAGGTGGCCAGCGTGTCGGAATTGACCGAATTGCTTGCCCGCACCGAGAGCGAACCTGCCGGCGCGGTGACGATTGAGCTGGCCCCGGGCCACTATCACCTCACGCCCTCGCCCTATTTGGATCCCACGTGCGGCAACTGCGAGGATCCGGGCCAACCGGTGCCGGCCACCGTCGGTCTCCGTTTGAGCGCCCCGCGACTCACCTTGCGAGCAAGCCACCCCGACTCGGTCGTGATCCACACGCACGCCGGCTACGGAGTGCTCATCGAGGACTGCGAGGACTGCCGTCTGGAGGGCCTGACCGTGACCGGCACAGTGCGGGATACGGCCGCGATGGCGACGAGTGCCGCGATCGTCGTGCGCCGCTCGCAGCTTGCGATCGAGAACTGCACCATCGGCCCCAATCTGGGCGACTCATCAGTGGTCGCCGGCACGGTTTCGGGGGTCATGGGAATCTGTGGCCGCGAGGGGGCCCGCCTCCACGTGCGCAACTCACGAATCCTGCGCAACTCATGGGACGGCATCGCACTCTACAGGGATGCCTTCGCGCGCATCGAGAGCTGTCTGATCGACGGCATCGACGGAGGCCGCCCCGGACCGGTCTGTGGAGGCCGCGGCGTAGCCGTCGGCGTGACGTGGAATGCGCGCGCTGAGATCCGCGAGAACCTCATTCGCCGGTATTGGAAGGGCATCGGCCTCTTTGTCGACGCGGAGGCCGAGGTCGAGGGCAACATTGTTGAATCGATGCTCACTTGGGGCATCGCCTTGTGGGATGCCGGCCGGGGCCTGCCCTTTGCGCGTATCACCGGCAACGCCGTGTTCGACACCGGCGCATGTGGCATCTCGGTCACCCGGGAGCGCGAGGGTGGCCGAGCGGGATCGAGCATCGCCCGAAACGCCATCCTGCGAACGGGACTGGATCCGCGCTACGACAGCCCGGATCGCTACTGCCGTCAGGAGGCCCTCGCCCTGCAAGCGGTAACGCCCGGGATGGAGATCGGGCCCAACTGGCTCGTTGCCAATCGCGAAGCCGACGGCCGGCCGGGTCAATCCGATCAGAGCTGGGCGGACTTCCGCGAGGCCACCGAAGCCATGCGAACGCGTATGGCGCGCGTTCCGGTTCTGGTAGGAAGCCGGTTTCTCGAGGTGTGCCAACGAAAAAGCGCCCCCCAAAGCGCGGCCCGCTAGGACCTGTTTCCGGGAGGGCTCGCTTCCCAAAGGAGCTTGCTGCCGGGAGGGCTTGCCGCCAGCCGGGCGCCCCCCTACGATCCCCCTATGGGACAGATGAAGCTTCTCACCATCGCCGCCGGCCTGGGTCTTCTGGTCGGCGTTCTCCATCAGCCGGCCGTCGCCGGACTGCTGAGCCGGAACCCGACCGGGTCACGGCCGGGCAACGTAGCCATCACCGGAGACGCAGACTGCCGCCGGGACGCAGACTGCCGCCGGGACGCA
>CAZZIF010000107.1:2733-6425 GCA_964654025.1 uncultured bacterium | reverse complement strand
GACGCAGACTGCCGCCGGGACGCAGACTGCCGCCGGGACGCATTCCTCTACACGGCTTCGCTTCCAGTGGCCTGGGCCAGCGAGTCGGCTCGATCCGCAAGCAAGTCTGCAGGATCCGCAGGTGAGTCGGCTCGATCCGCAAGCGTGTCGGCTCGATCCGGAGCGGAGGGATCCGGGTCTGCGCTCACCCGCCGGATTCCCCTGCTGGCGCGACCCATTTGGGCGCCGCCCCAGCGGCCGGTCCAGGATCTTCGCAACGTTGCGACCACGTACGTGAAGGACTCGTGGCATGTCTACACGAAACCGCTCGATCTTCGCTGGCGGAGTGCGCTGTGGGTAGCCGGCCTGGCCGCGGTCGGAGGCGTTCTCTATGCGTACGATGAGGAGATTTACGAGGAACTGCTGCGCGCCAAGAAACGCGACGGCTACCGTTGGTTCCACGAGTACGGAGATGCGACCGAGTACGTCGCGCACATGGGCAACATGAATCGCTTCTACTTCGGGGGCCTGGCTCTGGGGTACCTGCTGCGCCTGCGTCCGCTCACGACGCTCTCGGCCCAAATCCTGGAAGCGCATTTCGTGTCCGGGGCCATCAAGAACGTGAGTGGCTTCGCCGTGGGCAGGGAACGTCCCAACGCAGACCTGGGACCGCGCCACTACGACGACGGCACGTCCTTTCCCTCGGGCCACACGATCAACGTCGCCGAGCTGGCCGTCATCTTCTCCCATCATATCCGTTTCTTGCCGTTTCAGATCTTCTGCTACGGAACCGCCATCGCCATCTCCTTCCAACGCGTGACCTCGGGCGCCCACTGGTCGTCGGATGTCTACGCCGCCTACCTCCTGGGGCACTTCACGGCCCGGGAGCTGTTGAAGCTGCACGAGCAACGTGAGATCGTCGTGGTACCCACGACTGGCCCTTCCGGCTCGCTGGGGCTGGCGGTGGGCTGGCGCTTCTAGGACTGAACGCGGCACGCGAGAAGGACCCTCCCATGAATGCCAGCTCGGATAGCGAGACTCATGCGGCGATGGATCACGATCCTGTCATCCCCTCCAAACGGCCCGAGAAGATCGGGCTCGTGCTGGGTAGCGGTTCCGCACGCGGGTGGGCACACATTGGAGTCCTACAGGCGCTCGAGGAGTTGGCCATCCGCATCGATTGCGTGGCGGGCTCAAGCATCGGCGCGCTGGTGGGCGCGGTCTACGCCTCGCGCGGGATCGAGCAGCTCAAGGAGGTCGTCGTCCATCTCGACCGGCGTCAGCTCCTGAGTCTGCTGGACGTGGGACTCCGTCACGCCGGCCTCATCGACGGCAAGCGCGTGGCCGATGAACTGCGCGAGCAGATCCGCCAACCCGAAATCCAGGGTCTGAATCTACCCTTCAGGGCGGTTGCGACCGACCTGAACACCGGCGAAGAGGTCGTGCTCGATCGCGGCGATGTGATCGAGGCCGTGCGCGCCAGCATCTCGATTCCCGGCGTGTTCACGCCCGTGGCCCGCGGCGATCGCCTGCTCGTCGACGGCGGGCTTACCAACCCCGTGCCGGTCAGCTTGGCACGCGCCCTGGGGGCTGACTTCGTGATCGCGGTCGACGTCAACCATCACCTGCTGGTGGAGCGGGCCGCTCGCGCGAAGGAACGCAGAACCGCCGCAGGGAACGTGCCGGGCGGCAGCACCCTGGCCGGCAGCGCGCCGGCCGGGAAGGCGCAGGGCGGCAGCGCGCCGACCGGCAGCGCGCCGGCCGGGAAGGCGCAAGGCGACAAGGCCCAGCGAGACGATGCGCTGCGAGATGAAGCGAACGGGGCACAGGCTACAGGGGACGGCGAGAAGCCGGCCCTGCCCCACTTTCTGCAGGACCTGAAGCGGTTGATTCGTGACGATGTGATCAAGCGCAACAGTGCCCTGGCCTACCTGAACCGTCAAATGGAGAAGATCCATCTTCCCGATCTGGCACCGCTCAAAGCGGCCTTCGAGCGCGAGGATACGCCTTCGATCCTGGAGGTCATCTTCACCTCCACCGCCATCATGGAGGCCCGCATCGGCGACTACCGGCTCGAGATCGACCAGCCCGATCTCCTCATCCGGCCCCGCGTGGGCGATATCCGCGGTCACGAGTTCGACCGGGGAGAGGAGGCCATCGCCGAAGGGTATCGGGCCGGCATGGAGGCCTTGCGTCCCCTCCAGGAGACCTGGTGGCCGCTGGCCTCCGATCGTCCCCGGCCGTAGAAGTTCGCCGCCCGGTCGGGTAGTCTCTCGGAAACTGGTGATTCACCCACATCCGTTTCGGAGGAACCCATGGCAAACCCGGATTCCAAGGACGTCGCACTCGACCTGTTGGCCTACATCCACGCCTCACCCAGCGCCGCCCACGCGGTCACCGAAACGACCCGGCGGTTGGAAGCGGGCGGATTCACCAGCCTCGATGAAGCCGATGCCTGGAGTCTGTCGCCCGGGCAGGGCGTCTTCGTCACTCGCAACCACACTTCGGTCATTGCCGTGCGCCTGGGAAGCGAGCCACTCTGGGAGTCGGGCGCCCGGATCGCCGGCGCGCATACCGACTTTCCGGGGCTGCGTCTGAAGCCCCGAGGTGTCTACTCGAAGTGCGGCTACCTGCAGTTGTCGGTGGAGATCTACGGCGGCCCGCTGCTGCATACCTGGACGGATCGCGACCTCGGGCTGGCCGGACGCGCGGTGGTCGCCACGGGCGACAGCCCACCCGAAACCCGTGTTTACGACCTGGCCCGCCCCCTCTGCCGGATCCCCAGTCTCGCGCCGCACATCCAACCGGAGAAGAAAGACAGCCTGACCCTGAACAAGCAAACCCACATGCCGCCCATCCTGGGTCTGGGCGGCGAGAAGGATGCGGGCGCCGACCGGATGCGCGAGTTGATCGCCGAGGCGCTCGAGATCGACCCCCAAGCAATCCAGACCTTCACGGTCGAACCCTACGACCTGCAGCCGGGCGCGCTCGGCGGAGTGAATGAGGAGTTCATTCAAACGCGCAGCTACGACAACCTCGCAAGCTGCCACGCGGCGCTGACCGCGTTGCTCGAAAGCCCACCGCAACGCCACACCCAAATCATTGCGCTCTTCGACAACGAGGAGGTCGGTTCACAGACAATGCAGGGCGCCGGGTCACGTTTTCTGGACATGGTGCTCGAACGTATGTGTGAGAGCACCGAACGCCCCCGCGAGGCGCTGTACCGGGCTATCGCGCGCTCGTTCATCGTCTCCGTCGACGGGGCACACGCCGTGCACCCCAGCTACGCCGAGGCTCACGAGCCGCACCACCACCCGGTCCTGGGCGGCGGCCCAGTGATCAAGGTCAACGCCAATGAACGCTACACCACCCAGCTCGAGGCGCAGGCATTGTTGCAGGCGTGCGCCGAGCGAGCCGGGATATCGCTGCAGCACTTCGTGGCCCGCACCGATGTGGGTACCGGCAGCACGATCGGCCCGATGACGGCGACCCGCCTCGGGATCCGGTCGATCGACATCGGCAATCCCATGCTGGCGATGCACTCGATCCGCGAGACAGCCGGGACGGCCGATCAGGCAGCGATGGCCAAGTTGCTGGCCGAGTTCCTGACGGCGGACGACTAAGCACTGTCCGAGGCCGGGCGACCGACACGTGGGTCCTGTCCGAGGCCGGGCGACCGACACGTGGGTCCTGTCCGAGGCCGGGCGACCGAC
>CAZZIF010000107.1:0-2633 GCA_964654025.1 uncultured bacterium | reverse complement strand
CTGTCCGAGGCCGGGCGACCGACACGTGGGTCCTGTCCGAGGCCGGGCGACCGACACGTGGGTCCTGTTTGATGCCCGGCAACGAATACCTGGGTTCTGTTTGAGACCCTGACGGCAAGCGTGTACGTCGTGTTCGAGTGCGGTTGCCAACAGAAGGAGGCATTGTGACCAAGCTTCATCTGGCAGGGACGATTGCTCTCGGCCTTTGGCTCGCGTGCGCGGGACCGGAGATGGCCGATCATGCAGCTGCCTCCACCCAGGTGGCGCACTCCACGCCGGCAAGGCGCATCGTGGCCGTGGGGGATCTTCACGGCGACCTGGAGGCCACCGAGCGAGCGCTGCGCCTCGCCGGCGCCATCGACGACCGGCGGCACTGGATCGGCGGCGACCTCGTGCTGGTGCAGACCGGCGACATCCTTGACCGAGGCGACGGCGAGCAAGCCATCCTGGACCTGTTCGTCCGTCTCGCGACCGAGGCGGCCGAGGCCGGGGGAGCCGTCTACCGCCTGCTCGGCAATCACGAGCTGATGAACACCGCCCTCGACTTTCGCTATGTCACACCCGGTGGGTTCGAGGACTTCAACGACGCGATCGAACTCGATCCGGACGACTCGTCATTGGCCGACCTGGATCCCGACCAGCGCGCTCGGGCAGCGGCTTTCAGGCCGGGTGGCCCGTACGCCCGCATCTTGGCCGATGCGCATCTGACCCTGATCCTGGATGGGAACCTGTTCGTCCACGGAGGCGTGTTGCCCGAGCATGTGGCCGCCGGGCTCGACGAACACAACGCCCTGGTGCGCGCCTGGCTTCTCGGGGAAGGCCCTCGGCCCGACGAGATCCTGCGCGGTGACAGCGAGGTCTGGAGCCGCCGCTTCTCGAAGGAGGTCGATGGCAACGATTGCGCCACGCTCGATTCGGTACTCACCGCTCTGGACCTGCGCCGGATGGTCGTCGGCCATACCGTCCAGAGCGACGGCATTGCCAGCCGTTGCAATGACGCGGTCTGGTGCATTGACGTCGGCATGGCGGATGCCTACGGCGGTCCGGTCGAGGTGCTCGAGATCCGGGGGGATTCGGTTCGAATTCTGCGGGAGCCGTAATCCACGCCGCACGAGAAGGATCGCGTGCACGCAGCACGGGACGGCGGCCCGCCGGGATGCCGTCCCCAGCCGCATCTCGATACCGCCCAGCGCTAGCGTCCATCGCTAGCGCCCATGCTAGCGCTGCAAGAACAGTTTGGCCGTGGCCTCACCCTGTTCCGTCCGCAGCACGCAGAAATAGACTCCCGCGCGCGCCGGCTGCCCACCGGCGTTCCGGCCGTCCCAGGACATGAAGTGCTGGCCGGTCTCGAGCGCTTCCGCACTGATCAGCGTTCGCACGAGCCGTCCGGAGGTATCATACACGTTCAGCTCGCTCACCGATGCGTTCGGGATGCGCAGCTTCAAGCTCGTCGATTGTACGAACGGATTCGGGAACACGGTCACTTCGGGCTGCGCACCTGGTGCAGCCTGCCAGGCACTCGCACGCATGGGATGGAACAGGGGATGCTCGTAGGCATCCGGATGCTCGTCGGGATCGAAAGGATGCTCCGCCAGTGCCCGTCCCTTCGGTCCATCCATGTCACGGCCGATGTGCGGATTGAGCAGGCACCAGACGTCATCGAAGTGGGCATCGGTGAGCCGTGCGGCGACACCGCCGGTCCCCCGCATGAAAGTACCATCGCTGGCCATCATCACGAGCTCTCCGTCAATGGCGGCATAGTGGTCGATGCCCACCGTCGCTACTCGAAGGACGTGCCACTCGTCGGCCGCGTAGTCGAAGGCCGCCGACGCGATCTCACTCAGGTTCCCGTCGACCGACTTCATGAGACGGGCGGTGGACCGGTTCTCGAGCACGAAGAGATAGAAGTTGTCACGATCGATCTGCCGGTACACCAGTCCCACGTTCGCATCCTCGCCATCGACGGCGAGCACCCGTGCTTGCAGGATGTAGTTGTCCCAGCTCGTGCCCGATCCTGCCCAGGAACGAGCCCATCCGTTTTCGAAGTCTCCCGCGAGGGCCTCGTAGCAGTCGAGGTCGCCCCGGCCCTGCCAGACGCCGCTGGTGGGATAGTCGGCCATCCCGTGAGTGTATCCGTTATAGAATCCAGCCCAGAAAAGCCGCGGCCACAGGTTTTCCTCATAGGGAGCCTGAGCCATCGTGCTCACGGGCACGACCAGAAGCAGGAGAGTCAATGCTGCGGGCCAGGGGCGCCGCAGGTTCCTGTTTGAATGCATAGCGAATCTCCTTTCCATGGAGCCGAAGACCTCTAGGTCGGCGTCACGCTTACTGGCCTTCATCGTTGTAAACTCTTGCCGGAAGTCACAGGGGTGGTTCGTCGATCAGGGCCTGGGGAGATTGCCGATCACCGGCTCGGGAGCCGATGGGGAGCCAATGGCGCGGCGCTGGGGAGCCGATGGGGGCCGATGGGGACCGATGGGGGGCCGATGGGGGGCCGATGGGGGGCCGATCGTGGCGGCCCCCGGCAGCCGGGGAACGGGGCAGGGATCCTCGCACGATGACTGAACGCTCATTGAGCGTTCATCAGAAGACGTTCATCGAAAGACGTTCATCGAAAGGCAATCGTCGAAAGA
>CAZZIF010000106.1:4072-11705 GCA_964654025.1 uncultured bacterium | reverse complement strand
GGGGGGCCTCGAAGATCTCAAGGGGTCCTCTTGGGCGGGATCGGTAGTCGGCATCTCGTCCTCTCGCGAGACGGATCCCGGAGTGGTCATGGTCGAGGCCGCGGGCCGATACGACCGGGCGCGGACAACCCGTCCCGAACTGGCCGCGGGCCTGGTCTGGACACTGGATCTCTCGCGCGCGCTGGGCGTCTGTCGCGGCCGATTGTGGACCGGGCCGGCCGAGGGACTGGTGACCTGGCGGGACGTCGGCGCCGGTGTTTGGGGCACCGCGCTCGAACCGGGCTGGGAACTGATCTGGGACCTGCCCCGCCGGGCCGGAACTCGCGGGGAGGTGCGCCTCAGTGTGCTGCACCGGAGTCCCGACGCACTGGGCCGATCTCTGGAACAACGCGATGCCCGAATCCGCCTGGCCACGTTTCTGGGCCCGGACTGGGCGGCCGAGGTCCGGCTACGCCATAGCGAGACACTCGCGGCCCTGCCCGCGGACGAGCGGGAGGTTGGGCAAGCGCTGGGCCGGCGGGGGCGCACGAGTCTGGAGGTTCGTGCCGGCTGGAATCCCGCCGGAGGGTGGGAGTCGTCGGTGCGGCTTCTGCTCACGGTGGGGCGAAGCGGTAGCTGGGCATCGGCCGCCGCGGAGCCCGCCGCGGATGCCGCCGCAGAGGCCGCCGCGGAGCCCGCCGAGAATGAGGTGATCGATGGGGATCCGGCGCAACCCGCATGGCCGCCCATAGAGCCGGGGGACAGTGCCAGGACAGGCCCGAGCGCGTGGTCGGAGACCGAAGAGGACCTGATGACACCGGGCCCCTGGCAATCGGAACAGACGGGCGGGGCCACTGCGCTGCGCCTTGCCGGTCCCCCGGTGAAGCGTTGGCGCTGGGGACTGACCGCGGTGGTCACCCGGGCCGGTGGGTACGGCACGTGCTATGTGCCGTTGCAGCGCTTGCCAGGCTACCGCGTGTGGAAGGGTCTTGGTGAAGGGACCTACCTCATGCAGCTCCACGTATCCCGTCCGGCGGGAGGTTTCAGGTTCGGAGGCGCGGTGGAGTGGATTGCCCGTCCGCATCGGGAAACGCAGGAAGCGCAGGAGGTGCAGGTGTCGATTGGGGTGCGGTGGCGGTCGCCGTAATAGTGAGCCTTGCGGATTGCCGCACGCATTGCCGCGTTTGGAAAGTGACGCTACGATGGAGCCGGGAGGTCGCTGGGCAGCGGTCCGCGCCGGGTGGGCCGACCCGCCGGCCTCCGGTGCCGGAACCACATCAACATGAGGACATCAGAGTGAGAGAAGACCTACTCGATCGGATTGCGGCGCAGCTGCGCGACCGCGAAGAGGACCTGCCGGCCGAGGACATCGCGCACGAGCACCTGAAGCTCTCGGGAGCCGGATCGGCAGCCTCGGCCTCGCTCGTACGCGCCATGTTGTCGAAGGACGAGCGGTTCGAAGAGTCTTCTCCCGGCATCTGGCGCCTGGCGACCGGCGGCCCCCGGCTGGAACCGCCCGTGGTGCTGTGCTCGGTCGATGTGACCCCCGGTGCGCAGCGGGAACCATGGCAATGGCGCGTGAGTGCCGTTCTGTGGGGCGGCCATGCCCCCGCACGAACCCACCAGGATCCACGTAACGAGGAAACCTTGCGGGCGTTGTGGGCCTGGCTGGCTTCGTATCCGGTTGCCTGCGACCGGCCGGGGCTCCTGACGCGCTGGATGGGTGCGCAGGAGCGGATCCACGCGCTCAGCGAGCCGCTTCAGCCGGTGATCGATCTCAGGGCCTGGACACGCTGGCTCCAGCCGGCGACCGGAGTGGCCGAAGAAGGGGGCGGCCTGCATGGACCATCCCGCCGCCCCCAGGGCGCGGCGGGGGGACGGGTGTCCGAACAGGCTCCAGGATGGTCGCCCGGGGAGGTCGCCGAAGAGCCCGTTGCCGAGGAGCCGGTGGCGGCGGCCTTCAAACCACTGGCGGATCGACTCGACCGTATCGCCGCGGTGGCGGCCGAACGCGGTCTCGGCACCTGGCATGAGGTGGCGCTCTGGCCACAGACGCAGATCCCCGCCGGTCGCGAAGCGGTTTGGAACGAAGCGTGGCACTTCACGCCGGCCGATCTGGATGCGTTACCCGAAGAGCCCGGCATCTATCGTTTTCTGGGCGAGGAAGGCGAGATCCTCTACGTGGGCAAGGCCAAGAACCTGAGGGCCAGGGTAGCGAGCTACTTCCGTCCGCTGGAGGGGAAGTCCTCGCGTCGGGCGGCCTTCCTGGAGAAGATCCGTTCCCTGGTCACCGAGACTACCGGCACCGAGCTGGAAGCGTTGATCCGCGAGGCGGCCGCCATTCGCGCGGAGTCCCCGGCCTGGAACACGCAGATCCAGACCCTGGCCGGCGCGGAAGCGCGAACAGCGGCCGACGAGGAGATGATCGTACTCATCCCGGCGGTCGAGGACCATCGTCTCTTCGCCCTCTGCGGGGAACGTCTGGCGATTGGTCGGGTTGCGCCGGGCGCCGCGGCCGAGGCGCTGTGTGCTGCCCTGCGTAGCTTCTACGTCGAGGGCGGCGACAGCGAGCAGCTTCCCGAAGTCGCCGGCCCCGAACGCAAGCTTGCGCGCCGCTGGTTCCAGGCGCAGGCTCGTCCGGGCGCGGTCCTGCGCATGACCGATTTCCCCACCTATGCGTCGGTGGCCGAGGCGATCGTCCGGATCGCATCGGAGCCGGCGGCCTCCTCTCCTTCCGCCGGCGATCCCGCCTGGATCCGGTCGGCGCGCTAGGCGCGCGGGCCACCGCCCCGGCCTCGGCTCGGCTCGTCCTGTCGCTAGGCGCACGCGGCACCGGTCCGGCCCAGGCTCGGCTCGTCCTGTCGCTAGGCGCACGGGCCAGCGGCCCCGGCGTCGGCCGAACCTGCCGGGGCGCTAATCGCTGGACAGGTTGCGCTCGAATTCGATACCCTTGTTGTTTCCTGTCTAATCGGCCGTTCGGGCCGCCCGTGGTCCAGCGGTGGGGGGAGTTTGGGCAAGCGCGCATCTTAGGGAGGACGCGGTCAATGTCGGCCCGCACGGTGTTGTCACTCGGCGGTAATGCCATCCTGCCGGCCACGGGCCCGGCCAGGATCGAAGAGCAATTCCGTATCACCGAGGCCACCATGCGCGAGGTGGTCGAGCTTCTGCGCGACGGGGATCAGGTCATCCTGACTCACGGCAACGGACCCATCGTGGGCAACATCCTGATCCGCAACGAATCGGCCGCCGACCGGATTCCACCGACACCGCTCTACATCTGCGGCGCGGATTCTCAAGGCGGCATCGGGTTCATGCTCCAGCAGGTCCTGGGCAACGTCCTGCGCGCGGCCAACCTGCCCCAACAGGTAGCGACGGTGGTCACCCAGGTGGTCGTCGATCCCAACGATCCCGGCTTCCAGAATCCCACCAAGCCGATCGGCCCCTTCTACTGGCAAGAGGAAGCCAGGGCGCTCGAGCGCGAGCGCGGCTGGGCGATGGTCGACGATGCTGGGCGCGGCTGGCGCCGAGTGGTGGCCTCGCCCGAGCCGGTACGCATCGTGGAAGTGGAAGTGATCCGCGACCTGGCGGCTCAAGGCCATATCGTGATCGCCGCCGGGGGCGGGGGGATCCCGGTCGAGGAGGTACGCCCCGGAATCTACCGCGGGGTTGAGGCGGTGATCGATAAGGATCTGGCTTCGGTCGTGCTGGCCGATGCTGTCGGCGCCAGTCGGCTCATCATCGTGACGGCCGTGGACCAGGTGTTCCTTCACTTCGGCAGCCCGCACCAGCAAGCCCTCGACCGGCTCACCTGCGCCGAAGCGCAGCGCTATCTCGACGAGGGGCAGTTCCCGGCCGGGAGCATGGGGCCGAAGATCAGCGGGGCGGTTCGCTTTCTGCGTGGTGGCGGCGAAGAAGTCCTGATCACCTCGCCGCGTTCGCTGGGCGGCGCCTTGCGCGGTCAGTCGGGAACCCGCATCGTCAAGTAGCCGGTGTGGCCGCCGCGCTATCATCGCTACAGCTCAGCCCTGCGCACTGCTCACCGCACGTAGCTCACCGCAAGCGAATCAGCCGGCGCGATTCCACCTGGCCGTCATATGCCAGGCGCACGAAGTAGAATCCCGAGGCGGCGGGCAAGCCCGACGCGGTGCGGCCATCCCACAGGTACCGCTGCGGGCCGGCCGGCAAGAGGCCGTGGGCGAGCTGGATGATCCGGCGGCCGTTCAGGTCGTAGACGGATAGATCCACATCGGCCGGCGCCGGCAGGTCGAAGCCGAGCCCCGCTTCATGACGGAATGGATTGGGCCGGGGACTGAGTAGGACGTGCAGATCGGTGCGTCCCGGCAAGGGGAGGTCCCCTTCGTAGCATTGCGCGGGGTAGCGCTGCAGAGACTGCGGGGCGCATCCCACCCACAGCTCGTCCTCCCGCAGCGTGAGCGTGGTAGAAGGCCCCGAGGGGGCGGCACCGACGAGGACGGGCCGGACAGGATCGCGCACGTCGATCACCTGGACACCGGAGGCCGCCGTGCTGACGTAGGCGTGGTAGCCGCGCACGTCGAGGCCGGTTGCCACCGACGGCAACAGTGTCTGCCCGAGCACCACCGGAGCGGTGTCCTCGGTGACATCGATGATCTGCAGGGTGCGCCCGCTGATCAGGAACACGCGATCCTCGTCGTAGAGCAGGCCCCGGGACTTTCCGGGCATCTGTAGCGTGTGGCTGATCACCGGATGCCACCGATCCCGGTAATCGAATACGACGAGGCCATCCTCCCAGCTCGATGCGAAGAGGCGTTCGCCACCCAGTACCGTCTGCGTAGGGTAGGAGAAGAAGAAGGGCACATCGCGCTGAATCTGCGGCTCGCTCGGATCGCCCACATCGATGACCTGAATACTGCCGGTACCATGCCCGTCGTGACAGGCAATGAGGGCAAGATCGCCATCGAGCGTCAGTGCGGTGCGTGCGGTGGCAAAGGGCAGGCGGGCCACCGTTTCGGGGTCGAGGGGATCACCTACGTCGAGGATCAGCAGTCCCACGTCCGGTCCGGTCGAATAGAGCAGCTGGCCGTCGAGGGCCAGCGCGTCCAATCCGCCAGTGACCTCGACGCGGCCGGCCTCGAATGGATTTGCCGGCTCGCGCACGTCGAGCACGAGGAGACCTTGCGTCGCATCGGCCACATAGGCGTGCGGGTCGGCGAACAGGATGTCGCTGGCTTCGCCGCCGAGATCGATGACAACCTCTCGCTCCACGCGTTCGGGATTGGCCGTTTCGTAGATCCCCAGGCCCGAGGTGTCACCGATGTAGACCTGCGAACCCTCGTACGCCAGCACCAGCGCGGCGAACAGCGTGGGGAACTGGCTGACGGGCACAGGCGTGCCACCTCCGCTGATGTCGTAGATTGCCAGCCCGTCCTCGTAGTCGGTGGCATAGAGCCATGGTCCGGCAGCCCGCACGCTGGTGACGATCGAGCCGCTGGCGTCCGAGGCAATGAGCGTCGGTTCCTGGGGTTGGGTGATCGAGACCAGGTGAAGATTCCGCCCACCGACGAAGAGGCGATCTCCCGCCTGCGCCAAGCTGTAGGCACCATCCTCGAGAGGCAGGTGCCCAAGTGGGGTTGGGCGGGCACTGTCGAGGATATCGATCACCAGGACTCCGTGTTGATTCGCCACATGGAGGAACGGGAAGTCGGCGACCAGCGCTCGTGCGCCGCCATCGATGGCGAGCGAGCCAGCCAGACGGAGGTCATCGGGGTGGGACGCATCGATCACCGTGACACCGAATCCCTCCTGGGCCAGGAAGACGAGGCCGCCGTGAAGGTCGAGTCCTCCGACCGAATGGCTGGTGGCGATTTCATCGACGAGAACCGGGTCATCCGGATCGCTGACATCGAGCACCACCAGACCCTGGGCTCTCGCGGCCACGTAGAGGTGGGGATGGTCGTAGACCATGCCCTCGATGAGATCCTCGAAGGCGTAGGTGGCTAGCGTGTCGGCGTCTTGTCCCTGGCGTTCGAAGATGTGCAGGCCGGCAAACTGTTCGGCCACAAAGACCCGGTTGCCGTCGACGACCACATCGCGCACGGCCCCCGCGGTCTCGATCCGGGCGACCGGGTGCAGGTAGTCCGCGTAGTCGACGCACTGGCCAGCGGCCGGTCCCGTTCCCGCGACAAGAGCTGCGACAAGAGCCGCGACAAGAGCTGCGACCAGGAGGGCTGCTGTGGTGTGCCGCGCCGTGACGGGAACCGCAATGAGGAGCACTGCTGTCTTGGCGAACCTCGGCAGGTTGCAGCGTGCCGGCCTTGGAAGGGCGCTGCCGGCGAACAATGCGGCGCATCTGGTCATGAGGGCATCCCTTTCGTTCGAGCAAGGGTCTCCCCTGGCGGCGGGACGGACTGCGCTCGTCGACAGCCCTAGCCGCTAGTCTAGCGCGAGCGGGGGCGGGTCGCCAGGTGGACCGAGCGGGTGGACCGAGCGGGGGCGGGTCGCCAGGTGGACTTAGCGGGTGGACTGAGCGGGTGGACCGAGCGGGTGTGGACTGAACGCGTGGACCGAGCGCGTGGACCGAGCGTGGACCGGGGCTGGAAGAAGAGGCAGGGAGCGGCGAGACGTGCGAGACGTGCGATACGTGCCATACGTGTGATCTCTGGGGTGTGTTTAGGATTCTGGAGTCTTGGCCTAACATCCTCTCGGTTCATGGGTTATGAGATTTGGCCTTGTCAGGATCCGAAGCCCGCCGCCCCCGGTGGCATGCTTGCCGCTCCCGGCGGCGTCCTTGTCGGCTTCCGGTGGCGGACCGGCACTCTCTCGCCCCCAGGGCCAATGATCCGCACCGACGGACTCCAGCGCGGCCGATCATGAGGCTAGACGTTGAAGAGGAAGTGGCAGATATCGCCATCCTCCATGACGTAGTCGCGTCCCTTCAGCGCCACCAGGCCCTTGTCCTTCGCGGCCTTCTCCGATCCGGCCGCCAGCAGGTCGTCGTACTTGATCACCTCTACGCGAATGAAGCCTCGCTCGATGTCGCTGTGGATCTTTCCGCCGGCCCGCGGCGCAACGGCTCCCTTCTGGATTGTCCAGGCCCGTACCTCGTCCTTGCCGACCGTGTAGAACGACATCAGACCGAGCGCGTCGTAGGCGGCGCTGTTGAGCCGGTCCGAGCCAGGTGCCGCGATCCCCAGGTCGTCCAGGAAGGCCGCTCGCTCATCCCGGTCGTCGATGCCGGCGATCTCCTGTTCGATCTGGCACGACAGGTTGATCGAACCCGGGGCCAGCTCGCGGGACAGGTCGCTTTCGGAGACGTTGTAGACCCACAGCATGGGCATCATGGTGATGAGCCCCAAGCTGCGCACGGCGATGACATCGTCCTGATCGAGCGCGGCGTCACGTACCGGGCGCGTATCCTCGAGAACGGTCTCGCACTTGCGCAGCGCTCGTTCCTCGATGGCGAGTTCGGCCTTGCGGCCGGCCTTCTTCTCCTTCTCGATCCGCGCGAGCCGGTTCAGCACGACCTCGAGGTCGCCCAGGATCAGCTCGGTCTCGATGGCGGCGCGATCGCGCGCCGGGTTGACCGATCCGGCGGGATGGTAGACCTGATCGGACTCGAAGGCCCGCACGACCAGAGCCAGCAGGTCGCCCTGACGAGCGGCCTTGAGCCAAGCCC
>CAZZIF010000106.1:0-4062 GCA_964654025.1 uncultured bacterium | reverse complement strand
GCTGGAAACCTCGATGTCGGGGCAGAGCATGTAGTCGTTCTGCGCGTAGGTGGTCTTGCGCGGCTCGTAGAGGGCCGAGAGCCGGTCCACGCGTGGATCGGGAACGGATGCCTGGCCTTCGATCGTCTCACCTGGTTTGCGATTCTCGGGCACCATGCGCCCGGTGAGCAGATGGAACAACGTCTTCTTCCCGGCCTGGGGCAGGCCCATTAGTGCGATGCGCATCGTGTGTTCGTATCTCCTCTTGGCGCGTCTGGTCCGCTAGATCCATCCGGTTTGGCTGGGACCGGCAGACGATACTCCGCCCGAAGAGCTGACGCCAGAGCGGATCGCTTGGCCTCCAATTCGCTATCTCACCCAATCCCGGTCCCGGCCCCGGAGAAAGGCTCCGGTGGTCCGAGGGGCGGGAGACCTTTGTGAGAAGGAGGCGACATGACACGAATCTTGTGCTGGGCCATCGCCGTGGCGGTGATGGCATGGATGGGGAGCCCGGCCGAAGCGGTGCTCTCGATCAACGAGATCATGGCCGACCCGGCCAGCGACTGGGACGGCGACGGGGAGTACAACTACAAGGACGACGAGTGGGTCGAGATCTGCAACGACGGCGCCGACCCGCTCGACCTGGGACGTTTCGGCCTCTCCGACGACGCGGGTCTCTGGACGTTCGGATTCGAGACCGGGGACCTGCTGAATCCGGGGGAGACCCGGGTGATCTTCGGTAGCGAGTCGGTGGCGTGGCAGGATGCTCACGGGCACTCGCTCTACGGCTTCTCGATGTCCAATGATGGAGACACGGTGGTGCTGTGGGAGTTCGCCGGCAGCGATACGCTTCTGGTCGACAGCCACACGTTCAACACCTACGAGGCCGACGACGACCGCTCCACCGGACGCAATCCCGACGGCATCGGGGACTGGGAGATCTTCGATGTGCTCAATCCTTACAACGGCTCGAACCCTCCGTTGGGGAATGGTTTGCCGCCGTCTCCGGGGTGGCCCAACATGGGTGATCCTCCCGTCAAGCTCGGCGGTGCCACCTGGGGGAACGTGAAGGCACTGTTCCGCTGATCGGCCCATGACAGGCCTGTGACGAGGCCGCAAGCGGCACGCGAGCGGCACGTGATGGGCAGGTGATGGGGAGGTGATCGCTAGCGGATAGGGAGGTGGTCGGGAGGTGATCGCTAGCGGATAGGGAGGTGATAGGGAAGTGATAGCTAGCGGATAGGGAGGTGGTCGGGAGGTAGTAGGCGGGGGATAGGCAGCGGACTGGGACGCCGCTGCCTATCCGCGTGCGATGTGGCGCGGGGCGTGGTGGGTCGGTATGATCCCCTATTCTGAAGGGTAGGGGGATCAACTGCATGGGACGGACACAACGGCAGCCGGGAAGGCCAACCGATTGCATTGGAGCGGCCATGGTGCATGCAGCGCCCGCGTGCGCGCTGGCCGTCTGGGTCGTACTCACGGGTATCTCGGGTATCTCGGGTATTTCGGGTATCTCGACAGCCGTACCCGTCCACGCAGAAACGCTCACCGATGCTGTGCCGGTCGATCCCACTCAGATGGTGCTCTGCAGAATCGGCAACGAGTGTCGCCTGACCACCCTCGAACGCTGTCTGGCCAAAGACGGTATCGTGGATCCTCCCTGGGAGGAATGCGCGCCCATCCTGGAGGGCGTGCCGTCCGCAACCCCTGAACAGGCCACCGACTGCCACTTCCCAGCCGAAATTGCCATCCGCGGACGAAACCGCCTTGTCTATCGCAACGGGCCCTATGAGCGCACGTTCGGTCCGGGAACCTACATGGCGGCCGATTTCGAAGAGGGCCGGTTTCGCATCGCCGACACCTTACTCGTGGTCCCACCCCCCCGGCCCGAGGTTCTTGCCGGGGATCTTCGGCGCTTGGGGAGTTTCTTTGGCGTTCAGGAGGCGTTGCGGGCCGACGTGCTCGGAGAGTCACCGATTACCGTGACTGACGCCGGTGAACCCTCAGAGGAGATCCGGACTCTGAAGCGGGAGGATGCCTGTGCTTGGCTGCAGATCCTGCGGCTCCTGCGCCGCTCGGTCACGCCCCTCGAAGTCCATCTTGCCGATGGTCATCTGACGCTGATGATGGTCCCGCTGGAGCCCAGCAAAACGGCGTCCGGAGAGTGATCCCCGGACGCCGATCTTGCGGAAGGGGGGACTCGAACCCCCACGGCCTTGCGACCACTAGACCCTGAACCTAGCGCGTCTACCAATTCCGCCACTTCCGCAAAGCTGACAGACACACGATCCTGCCAGACTGCTGCGAAATTGTCAATGCCTCCTGATGGCGCGACGCTCTAGAATGCGGCAGCAGAGGCAGCGGCTTGAGCCTACCGGCCGCGGACGGTACGATGGGGGCTTTCCGAGAAGCGCCTGCGGATGCATGGTGCCCAACGAGATTGGAGAGATGCGGATTGGCCAAGAAGAAGACCCAGGAGGAAGAGGGCGTCAAGCTCGTCGTGCGCAATCGCAAGGCGCGGCACGACTACGAGATCTTCGACACCTTCGAAGCCGGCCTGGTGCTCATGGGGTCGGAGGTCAAGAGCCTGCGCGCGGGCAAGGTCACGATCACCGATGCCTATGCCTCCCCCCGCGGGGAGGAGATGTTCCTGCTCAATCTGAACATCGCCGCGTACGACAAGGCCACGGTGGATCCGCACGAGCCACAACGATCGCGCAAGCTGCTCCTGCATAAACGGCAGATCCGGCGGCTGTTGGGACGGATTCAGGAGCGGGGGCTCACCCTGATCCCGCTTCGCATCTACTTCCGTGACGGCAAGGCGAAGGTGGAGCTCGGTCTGGCGCGGGGTAAGCGCAAGTACGACAAACGCGAGGCCCTTGCCAAACGCGATGCCCGGCGGGACATGGATCGGGCTCGGGCCGCCCGGGGTGGAGACTGATGGTGGACGTCGGATCGGATAGGCCAAGGATCGGTCCTCGCAGGTGGGTCCGGCCACTCGACGGTCAGCCAAGCCCGCGCGCACTCCTGTTCTTGCGCTCCTTACGGCTGGTCTTGGTCACCTTCGTGCTTCTTCAGCCCCCCATCGCCGGCTTCCTTCCCGCGCTGGCCGATCCGCGCTGCCCACAGGAGTTGGGAGGGCCCCATCGCCTGGGTCCGGTGCCGGTGGGGCCGGCACTCGGGGTCGTGCACTGCGATGGACGTCCAGCCCACTGGGACCCGCTGACCGTCCTCGGTAACCAGCTCTACTGGCGCGCCGAAGACGCGTGCCGCGCCTTCGATGCTGAACTGTGGTGGGACCCTGCGGATCTGCGCGGGGAGTGGCAGATCGATTCGGTGCGATGCAGCTTCATCGTCGGCGGCGAGGTCATCCACTGCGACACGCTTGCCTGGCAGATGCGCGCGCCCGTGCTCTATGCAGAGAACCGTCTCTGGTTCCCACTGGATCTGGCGGAGGTGATGGTCGAGAAGGTGCTGCCCGGCCGCTACCAGTACGATTCCCTCGATCGGATTCTCCGGCAACGGCCGGTTCTGCCACCCGCGGGCATTCCGGTGATCGAGCAGCTCGGCCGCCGCACGTATCTGCGCTGGCGGCTCGAGCGGGCGCCGGTGACGCGTCTATTCGGCGACGGCGTGGCGAGCATCGTTGTCGAGATCGACAGCGTCGGGTTCGATCCCTTGACCCGTCCCGAGGTGCTGTCGCGGCGCGGGGCCTGCCTGCGTGAGATCCGCCCGTACGAGGGCGGGACGGCCTACTGCCTGACGTTATCCGACCAGATCCGGGCATGGCGGTTTCGGTGGCGAGCCGCTGCGCGGGAACTCGAACTCACCCTATCGGAGAATGCGGGGGATCGCGCCTATCGCACCTACACGGCCTGGGAACCGCCCGGGCCGGTGGGATTCGGCGATGGAACCTCCTCCGCCTTCGCCGGCCCCGGCAACACCGGCCCCGGCAACACCGGCTCCGGCAACACCGGCTCCGGCGAAGCCGGGAGCCCGGGACGCGCTGGCGGACCGGTGATGATCGTCTTTCCCGGTCGCGAGCAGATCGAGTCTGCGGAGGACCCGGCTTGCGAAGCGGCC
>CAZZIF010000105.1:0-11729 GCA_964654025.1 uncultured bacterium | reverse complement strand
TATCGTCAAGCCTTTCACTCACCCCGCTGGCGGAACGCGCCCCGGTGCCGGGGGGGCACGAACATGGCCCGGTGCCAGGGAACCGGAACGCGGCCCCATGCCAGCGAGCCGCCGAGTCGCGACGCGGCCTCCGACGCGCAGGCGCGCGCACCAACCGGGTACCGGGCCTATCCTTCGAATTCGGCCGAGACGTCTTTCTTCGTGCGCGGGAAATAGATACGCGCCTCATCCCGCCGCAATCGCGGATCTTCCTGGATGTCCAGCCGGTAGCCGTACTGGCGCTCGAGCCTCTCGAGACGATGGCCGCGGTGATCGAAGACGAACGCGGCCAGATCCGGTTCCAGGGTAATCCGCACGTCCTTCTCTTTCGAGCGAGCGCCCAAACGCTGCAAACTACGTTCCAGCCGCATGGCGGCGGCCGGCAGGCTCAGGATCTTGCCCGTCCCCCGGCAGCAGGGACACTCCTCGCTGAAGTAGTTCAGGAGCGGCTCGCCTTCTCGTTGACGAGTCATCTCCACCAGTCCCAGACTGCTCACCGGATAGATGCGCGTCCGCGCCCGGTCCGGCGCCAGGGCTGTCCGCAGCGTGTCGTAGACGGCATGGCGATGGCGCTCATCCTCCATGTCGATGAAATCGACCACCACGATGCCGCCGAGGTCGCGCAGGCGCAACTGACGCGCGACTTCCTTGGCCGCCTCGATGTTGGTCTTGAGAATCGTATCGGCCTGTGACCTCTTGCCCGTGAAGCGACCGGTGTTGACGTCGATCGTCACCATTGCTTCGGTCGACTCGATGACGATGTACCCGCCCTTCTTGAGCCACACCTTACGCTCGAAGCTCTTGGTGATCTCGCCTTCGATCCCGTACTCGTCGAAGATGGGCCCTTCGCCCGTGTAGAGCTTCACGCGCGATTTCAGCTCGGGGGCGTCCGACCGCAGGTAGCGGAGGATCTCCTTGTAGACATCCTTCGAATCCACCACAACGCGGTCGACCTGCTGAGTGAAGATGTCGCGCATGAGCCCGGTCGCCAGACCCATGTCGCGATGCACCGCTGCCGGCGCAGCCACCTCCGAGGCGCGCTTCTCGATCTCCCCCCACATGTCGGTCAGGTACTTGACATCGGCGGTGAAGTCCTTCATCGAACGGCCTGCGCCCACCGTGCGACAGATCACGCCCGCGTTGCGGGGCTTCAGCTCGCGGAGGATCTTCTTGAGTCGCAGGCGCTCCTCACGTTCTGCGATCTTGCGCGAGACCCCGATCCGGTTGAGACCCGGCATCAGGACCAGATAGCGACCGGGAAGGCTGATGCGGCCGGAGACCTTCGACCCCTTGGTGCCGATCGGCTCCTTGATGACCTGAACCAGGATTTCCTGGTCCTTCTTGAGCAGCTTGTCGATCGAGACATCCCGCGTGCGCGGCGGACGCCGCTCGGACTCATCATCGAGATCGAAGGCGTCGAGATCCAGAATCGAGGCCAGCATGTCCGAGACGTGCAGGAACGCGGCGCGCTCGAGGCCGATGTCGACGAACGCCGCCTGCATCCCGGGCAACACCTTCTCGACCCGCCCTTTGTACACATCGCCCACCCGGCGACGGGCTTCCTCACGGTCGACGAAGAACTCGACCAGCGAGGCATCCTCCAGCACGGCCACCCGGGTTTCGCTCGGGTCGGCATTGACGACGATTTCGCGGAACATCGGCACTACTTTCTTTACGGCACTACTCTCTATGGGTAGGGAAGCTGTAGACGACGGACGCACGCTAGCACAGGCCCCGGTTCCCCGCAACGATCACGAACCGGCCTGCCGGCATGTGGGCCTTCCTACCCCGGGTTCGGGGGGCGGGGTCCAGGCAAGGGTCAGAAGGTCTACCGCCTCGGCCCCCGCCTCCAGCAGGCGTCGCCGCGCCCAGTGCAGGGTCGTCCCGGTCGTTGCCACGTCGTCGATGACGAGCAGCGCGCCGTGCGCCGGCCGGGCCGTCAGCGCACCCGCGAGTATGCTCCGCCGCTCCCGAGCCTGGCGTCCGGTCAACGGACGGGTGTAGCGAGCCCGGACCAGCAGTGGATCGACCGGCAGGCCGAGGCGGCCGCCAAGTCCGGTCGCCAGTCGCTCGACCGCCGCGAAGCCCCGTTCCCGGATCCGGACGGGATGGGTCGGTACCGGCACCAGCGCCCCCCAGCCCAGGTTGCTCCCAGCCGCGTGTGCGAGCTGACGCAGCAGCAAATGTTCGGCGAAGGGATCCTCGCGGTACTTGTAGGCATGAATCATCCGCCGCAGTGGACCCCGGAAGAGGCCGCCCGAGAGCACCAAGTAGGGACCGTGAGCATCGCAGCGCAGCTGGCGGACCACGAGGCGCCGGCTGGGCAGACGGCAGGTCCGGCAGGCAGCCGGCCCCCCGCTGCCGCGCCCGCACACCGGGCAGCAGGCAGGCGCCAGCAGCTCGAGCACGGTGCTGGCTGCCCCGCTCAGCATGGGCGCCACGTTCCGCGCCACCTTCCGCGCTGCCTTCAGGGAGTTCATGCCGCTCGGCCATAGCAGGCGCCGTGCCACGATCCCCTACCGCACCCCGATGGCCCGCTCGCGCGGGGCGCCCCACCAGAGCCAGGCGGCCAGGGCGAAGAAGGCCAGCATGAGCCACTGGCTGTGGGCCAGGGTCACGCCCATCAGCGACAGGTGGTCCTGGGGGGCGTAGTAGCGGGTGAAGTCGACCAGGAAGCGGATGGCCGAGGAGCCAATCAGGTAGCCCGCCAGCAGGCGGCCGGGGCGCCGGAGCGGAAGACGCACGCGGGCCAGGGCGACGGCAAGCAGGATGTTGGCCACGCTGAGATAGAGTTGCGAGGGATGGATGGGGGTATCACCCAGAACCCAGTGCGCGTGCGACCCGGGCGGGAAGGTAACGGCCCAGGGCAGGCTGCACGATTGCCCGAAGCAGCACCCGTTGAAGAAGCAGCCGATGCGGGCGATCCCCTCACCCAGGGCGATCACCGGAGCGGCCAGGTCACCCACCTCCCGGAACGACCAACCCTTCGAACGCATGAAGAGCGCACCGACGATGATGGCCCCCAGCACGCCGCCATACTGGGTCAGCCCACCCCGCCAGACCCGAAAGACCTCGGCCCAGTCGCCCTCGAACTCTTGGGGGTGCTGGATCGCGTAGTAGAGCCGGGCACCGATGAGGGCGCTGGCCAACAGCCACCAGGCCAGCTTCATGAGATCTTCGTCCAGGTAGCCGAGCGGGCGCGCGCGCCGGCTGAGCCACAGGCTGCCGAACAGGAAGGCCAGGGCCAGCCCCAGCCCATAGGCGTGGACCTTCAAGAGTCCCAGGTCGAGCAAGATCGGTTTCAATGGGAATCCACCTTTGTGCTGCGCGGCTCCACTGCGCTATTGATATTCATTGCGCCTGGCGGTTACGCCCAACAAGAGGCCCGTCGCCGCCAGCGTGGTGACCATGAACGACCCGCCGAAGCTCAGAAACGGCAGAGGAAGACCGGTCACCGGGGCCAGTCCCAGGGTCATGGCGACATTAACCGCCGCATGGTACAAGATCAACGCCACCACGCCCGCCGAGACGACGCTGCCGAAACGCGAACGTATCCGCCGGGCCAGCAACACCCCCCGGATCATCAAGATGCCGAAGAAGGTGAGCACGGCGGTGCCGCCCAGGAACCCGTACTCCTCACCCACCACCGAGAAAATGAAGTCGGTATGCTGCCGCGGCAGGAAGGCGAGTCCCGTTTGCGAGCCCTTGCCAGGCCCTTTCCCTGCCACCTGGCCCGAGCCAATGGCGATCTTCGACTGGATCACCTGGTATCCGGCGCCAGCCGGCTCACGCTCGGGATCGAGGAAGGTGCTGATCCGGGCCCGTTGGTAGGGTTCGAGGCTGTTCCACAGGCGGGGAGTCTGGAGGGCAATCCCGACCTGCAAGAGAGCGAAGACACCCACCAGTGTCCAGCTCACCTGCCGCCAGCGCAGCAGCGTACAGCTGCCCAGCAGGAAGGGCACCCACAGCAGCATGTGGCCGGAGAACAGGGCCACCACCATTGGCGAGGCCAGGACGAACAGCAGCAACCAGGGCATGCCGGCCCATAGCAGCATGACGAGCGCCACGAGAGGAAAGCTCAGCGATGTGCCCAGATCCGGTTCGCGCAGCACCAGGAGGAACGGCGCCGCGGTCGCCGCCAGGGCTCCAGCCAACGACCAGCAGCGCGACAGATCGCACCGCTTGCGCGAGACGTAATGGCCCAAGAAGAGAATGAAGGCCAGCTTGGCCGGCTCCGAGGGCTGGATACGCACCGGCCCCACCTCCAGCCACCGGCGCGCGCCGTAGTAGGACTGTCCCGAAAAGAGCACCAGTACGAGCAACAGCAGGGCCAGGAAGAAAAGCAGCGGCGAGATATCCTCCAAGAATCGCGGCGGCACCCACGCGAGGACCAACGCGGCGATGCCTCCCAGCGCGATCGAGATCAGATGGCGGACAAACAGCCCCTCGTTGCCGCTCGGGGAGATGACCGTGGCCGAATAGACCGCCGCGGTTCCCGCGATGAGTAGGCCGATCACCGGCAGAATGATCCAGGGCTCCCAGAAGTAGGTCCGCTTGCGTGCCATCTCACCGCCCCCCCTCCGGCCAGGACATCGGTGCCCCCCCACCGCCCGGATGCGGCGCCGGCAAGACGGGCTCGGCCAACCCGGTGCCGCGCCAGATCGGTTGAGCCAGCGTGGCGCTGCTGCCGGCCGGTTCGGTCAGCGGCGGATCGGTCAACGGGTTGCCGCCCGCGAGCGGTCCAGAAGTGAGATAGGCCGCCAGGACATCCTTGACGACCGGCGCGGCCACCGACCCGCCGTGACCCGATTCCTCGATCACCGCCAGGACGAGGATGCGAGGCTCATCGATGGGCGCCACGGCCATGAACAGGGCGTGATCCTCTCCATGGGAGTTCTGCGCGGTGCCGGTCTTCCCGCCGATGCGGAAGCCCGGGACACGGGCCCGCCATCCGGTGCCTTGCTGGCCCTCAACCGCTTCTTCGAGAAGCTCACGCACGAGCGCACGGGTCTCGGGGGTGCTGTGGATGACACGCTGCCCGGCCGTCGGATCGGCTGTCCAGGTCACGGTGCCGTCACGCAAAGCCGCCCGCCGGGCCAGATGTGGCTGGCGCAGCACCCCATCGGTCACCAGCGCCCCCAGGTAGGCAGCCATCTGGAGCGGTGTGAGCACGATCTCCCCCTGTCCGATCGACAGGTTGAGCGCGATGCCTTCCGGCGGCGTCGTACCGAGCCGGCGGCGGTACCATTCCATGTCGGGGATCAGACCATCGCGCTCATCCGGTACGTCGATGCCAGTAGGCTCGTCCAGTCCCAGGGTGTTCATGTAGCGCAGCAAACGCCGCAGACCCAGGCTCCGCGCGAGCTGGTAGTAGAAAACGTCGCAGGATTGCTCGAAGGCGGCGAGCAAATCCACGTTCCCGTGTCCAGTGTCCTTCCAGCAGCGGAAGGTCCGATTGCCGAAGGTATAGCTGCCCTTGCAGGGCTCGTACCGCGTGGAGCGATCCACGAGACCGGCGTCGACCCCGGCCAGCGTCGAAATCACCTTGAACACCGAGGCGGGTGGATAGCCGGCCTGGATCACGCGGTTGAGAAGCGGCTTCTCCTCATTGTTGAGTGCCGCCCACTCGGCTGCCGACAGACCGTGCGCGAATGCGTTGGGGTCGAAGGTCGGCTGGCTGGCGCAGGCCAGGATCTCCCCCGTCCAGGGATCGAGGGCCACCAGGGAGGCCTTCAACGGCAGTCCCCTGCGCCTGAGCCTCACCTCCGGGTCCGGCTGCACGCGCTCGAGCGCAGCCTCGGCCACCGCCTGGAGTTCGGCGTCGATGCACAGGTGGAGATCGGCTCCGGGTTCGGGTGGCTGGGGCGGCAGATCGGGAAAGAGGTCGGTGATCCGGCCGAAAGCGTCGACTCGCACGTAGGTCTCACCGTCGGAGCCCCGAAGCAGCGGCTCGTACTGATGTTCCAGGCCCGCGCGCCCGATCAGGGCTCCCCGGCGATAGGCCGGATCCGAACGCACGAGTTCCTGCTCGCTGATCTCCCCCACGTAGCCCAGGATGTGGGCCGCCAGCGTTCCCTGCGGATACCAGCGCAGGGGTACTTCGGAGATCGTGATGCCCGGGATGGGATCGAGTCGTTCCACGAATGGGGCGAGCGCGGTGGGCTCGACGTCGCGGTCGAGCAGCAGCGGCTCGAACCGGTTCCGGTACAGGAGGGCGCGCTTGGCGATCTCCTCTGGATCCCGTTCCAGGATCGCGGCCACCTCTTCGGCCGCTTCCGCCAGGACCAGTGGACGCTTGTAGGCCGGGTGGCCCGCCTCCAGGCTGAGGTTGAAGCTCACCCGGTTGCCGGCCAGAAGCCGTCCTTGCCGATCGAAGATGCGTCCGCGCAGCGCCGGAATCGGTTCGCTGCGCACCATGTTCTCGCGCGCGAGTTCGGCGTAGTGCGACCCGCGTGAGACCTGGAGGTGGAAGAGCCGCCCGGCCAGAAGCATGAGTAGCGCCGCCACCCCCAGCGCCAGCGCGAGGGTGCGCGATCGACGCGCCCGTAGGTTCTCAGGAAACGGCACGGCGTCCTCCCGTGCGCAAGAGTCTGGGAAGTACGGCCACCGCAAACGGCACCAGCATTCCGGTGTAGGCAGCCGTGGCCGGTGATACCGATAGCCAGACCCACAGGCTTCCCCACAGGCCTTCGTCGCCAACTACCAGTAGCCGCACCAGATCGTGCAGCAGCAACGAGAGCGCGATCAGCACGGCCTGCACCAAGGGATGATCACGGATGACCATCGGCGCAGCGCTCCCCACGCCGAATCCCACGCAGGCCAGCAGCAGGCTCTCCAGTCCCAGCAGGCCGGGCTCGGCACAACCCCGCAGCAATCCAACGATGAACCCAATCACCGTTCCCCCCCGGGCGCCGCCATGGAGGCCGGCGTAGACGACCAGCGCCAGGGAGAGATCGAGCCGGACCGGACCGAGAGCAAGCCGCTGGGCCAGCGTGGACTCGAGCAGCGTGACACCAAAGAGGAGGAACAGATAGCGTACGTAGAGCATCACGGCGTCCCCCCCCTCGGTTCGGACGCCCCCGGTCCCAAGCCCGGCCCCAACCGCGGGCCCAGACCCGGGCCCAGGCCCTCATCGGCCGCGCCCGTATCGGGAGGCTCCAGCGATCCGCTTGGCAGGTCCACCGAATCGGCCTCGGCCACGAGGAGGAATACCTCCTCGGCCCGATCGAGGTCCACGAACGGGGTCACGGTCACCCGTTTGACCAATCCCGTGCTGTCATCCTCGGTCCCGGCCACCTCGCCCATGGGGATCCCTCGCGGGAAGATGCCCCCGTACCCGCTCGTGACCACCCACTCTCGCTCGCTGATCTGACTCTGAAGCGGGATGCCCTCCAAACTCAGGCTGCGCCGGCGCCGGTCCCAGTGGAGGCGCCCCACATACCGCGAGTCCTGAAGCATGCCGCTGATGGTGAGCCCGTCATGCCGCCAGGTGCGCACGTAGGAGAGGTCCGGTTCGACGATCGAAACCACCCCCACCAGTCCGGAGACGTCGACGACGGTTTGTCCCACCCCAAAGCCGGCTCTCTCGCCGCCGGCCAGGACGAGCGTCTCGCCGAAGCGGTCCACGCTGCGGCCAATGACCTCGCTGGGCACGAGTGTCTGCTTGGCCCGATCGGCGAAACCCAGCAGGCTGCGCAGCCGGGCGTTCTCGCGGACGGCCTCGCGCCACACCGCCCGATCGAGCGCGCAGAGCGCATCTTGCCGGCGACGCAGGACATCCTCGGGACCCCGTTCGAGGCGGGCGGGAGCGTACTCCATCGCAAGACGGAACGGCGCGAGGGCGGTACGCCGGAGGAATCGGGCGCTGTCCTGGCGAAAGCCGTCGCCGGCCGCGAGGAACACGACCGAGCATCCGACGGCAAGACCCAGCACGATCGCATCGCCGATACCGGGATAGGCCGGACCCTTGCGCATCATGTCTCGCTACTCCGCATGCCGCGCGCACATGCCCGGGCATCGCCGCCGCTAGGCATTGCTCTTCATGAGGACCTTTTCGTAGGTCTCGATCTGGTCGAGGATCTTCCCGCAACCCAGCACGACGCACAGCAGCGAATCCTCCGCCACCGTGATCGGCAGGTTCGTCGCCTCCCGCAAGAGCATGTCGAGACCGCGCAGCAGGGAACCGCCGCCGGACATCACGATGCCCCGGTCGACGATATCGGAAGCCAACTCGGGTGGGGTCTGCTCCAAGGACTGCTTGAGGCCCTCCACGATCGCGCTGATCGGTTCTTGAAGGGCTTCGCGGATTTCCACCGAGGTCACCTTGATCGTCTTGGGAATCCCGCCGATGAGGTCACGGCCTTTGATCTCGAGCTCGAGCTCCTCTTCGAGCGGGAATGCGCTGCCCACCTCCATCTTGATCCGCTCGGCGGTGCGATCGCCGATCAAGAGGTTGTAGGCCCGCTTGACGTACTGCTGGATGGCCTCGTCCATCTTGTCGCCCGCGACGCGCAAACTGGTGTCGTGAACGATGCCGAAGAGCGTCATGACCGCAATCTCAGTGGTCCCACCACCGATGTCGATGACCATGTTGCCGAGGGGTTTGTCGACCGGCAGGCCTACCCCGATCGCCGCCGCGATGGGTTCGGCGACTAAGAAGACCTCCCGGGCCCCGGCGCGCTCGGCCGAGTCCCGCACCGCGCGTTTCTCCACCTCGGTGATGCCCGAGGGCACGCTGACGATGATGCGCGGATGCACCAGAAAGCGGTGACGCTGGACCTTCGCGATCAGCTTGCGCAGCAGCTCCTCGGTCATCTCAAAGTCGGCGATAACTCCATCTTTGAGGGGGCGGACGGCCTCGATCGCCTGTGGCGTCCGGCCCAGCATCTCCTTGGCCTCGGCGCCCACGGCGAGCACCTTGCGCGAGGCCTTTTCCACGGCCACCACCGACGGCTCGTTGAGCACGATGCCGCGGCCCTTGACATAGACCAGCGTGTTCGCCGTGCCCAGGTCGATGGCCACATCGTTCGACATGTAGCCGATGAGTCTGTTCAAGAACATGCGCTGCCTCGCCAGATCGGGCGTCCCTGCCCACCGGGGCGGAGAGCTCAGCTATCTTGCGGTTTTCCAGGAAAATGGGATTCTCTGGATAGTGCTTCGGGCGCGAACCTACCAAATGGCCTAATCCGGCGCAAGTACAATGGCGGTTTTGCACTTGGCCCGGCGCCGCGAACTGAAGACGCTTGACCGGTGTAGGGTGGATTGGTAGCTTCTCTAGCAAATTGCATGTATCCACCTATACTCTCACCGCTCAGAGAGAGAGGTTGGGTTCTCAAGGAGGGAATCTCGTGAAACAGCTTCGATTGACCATTCTGATCGGACTCGTCGCGCTGATGTGGCCCCTGGCCGCATCCGGCCAAGGCACGGAGGCCCCCGGCCGGGTGCAGGGGGTCCTGACCGGCACGGTGACCGATGCATCCGGCCAGGGGATCGGTGGGGTGGAGGTCAAGGTCTTTGAAGAAGGATTCATCTTGAGCGAGACGACCACGGCCGCCGATGGCAGCTACCGGCTCGTCTATCAGTACTTGCCGGACATCGACTGGTCCATCATCGCCTGGTTCGTTCCGCCCGAGGGCGAGCTGATCCCCGAGATCGTGATCCTGCGGGAGAGCCTCAAGTCGAAGGACATGGAGCTCTGGAGTAGCTGCCTGCCCCGCATCGAACTGCGTGACCGCGTCGAGCAGGACATGACGTTGCTCAATGAGGCACAGAAGCTCGACCAGATGTCCGAGCTCGATTGCATGGAAAGTTAGCCGGGCGCCGACGTGCGAGACGTCGGGCACCGGCATCGACGCGCCAGCCGGCGCAGCCGCTGTAGGCCGAAGAATCTGGGAACCGGAGGGTATGTCATGACGCGGGGACGCCTGGTGGCGGTGTCGCTCTTTTTCGTGCTGGTGGCGATCGTCGCGAGCTGCAGCGATGAGGACAACGTGGTCGAGCCCGAGGTGAGTGGGCCGACGCCACCCCAGTGGACGCACGTTTCCGCCACGGCTAGCAACGAGATCACGCTGGAGTGGCAGGATGTCACCAATCAGGAGGCCGGCTACCAGATTCAGCGTTCCGCGACCGGGGCCAACGGATCCTGGACCGTGCTCGATTCGGTCGAGGCCGATGCCGAGGAGTACGTCGACATCGCCGTCACCGACTCCTCCCTCTACTACTACCGGGTCCGCGCGTTCGATAGCATCGGACGGGTCGGCGAACCCACCGATCCGATGTGGGCGCGCGCGCTCGACAATCACACGCCTGCCGTGCCGTTTGCCCCCTCCCCGCCCAGCGACTCGACCGGGATCGAGGGGCCCGGCATCACGCTGAGCTGGACGAGTACCGACGAAGACCCCGGAGACAGCATCGCCTACGACGTCTACTTCGGACAGTCGCAAACGGGCCTGGAGTTGCAGGCCGAGGCCATCACCGCCGAATCCCACACGCCTGGCACCCAGCTCGCCCTGACCCGCTCGTACTTCTGGCGCGTGGTCGCCCGTGACGAGAAGGGCGCCACGGCCATCTCCCCGATCTGGAACTTCGGGACCCGGATCGAGCAGATCGAGATTCCAGAGGGCTACTTCTACTTTGGTGATTGCGGCCAGTTCCTGCCGCAGGATTCCAGTCGCTTCTGCAGCGACGAGAACCCGGTCTTCCTCGAGGCCTTCAATCTCGACCGTTTCGAGGTGAGCAATCAGCTCTATGCCCGCTTCCTGCAGTCGCTCTTGGACAGCCTCAAGCTGCGCGTGGAGGACGGTGTCGTCCGGCACCGGACCGACCCGATCGTCTTCGCCCAGGTCTACCCCGACGGCGACTCGGATTCGGGAATCGAGTTCTTCCCCAACGAGGGCGAGAGCGGCCTCTTCGTGCCCCGGCCCGGCAAGGAGAACCATCCGGTCGTCGAGGTGAGCTGGCACGGTGCGGTGCGCTACGCCGAATTCATGGGCCGGCAGTTGCCCACGCAGTATCAGTGGGAAAAGGCGGCGCGGGGTACGTCAAGTCTCTTGGGAGACAGCACCTTCACGGTGATCTCTCCCGGCGATACGAGTACCGTCACTGTCGGGTTCGGATTCCCTTACCCTTGGGGCGAGGAGTTCGACGCGCACCGCTGCAATTTCCGCAACAGCGGCGATCCCTTCGAAACCAGCGTAGGCGTCGCGACCACCCCCGGCGGGTTCTACAACGGAACCACGCGCGACGGGTACAGCACGGGCAGCAACGAGAGTCCCTACGGAATCTTCGATCTCGCCGGTAACGTGGCCGAGTGGTGCCGGGACGAAGCGCTGCCGAACGCCGATCAGAAGGTCGTTCGGGGCGGCGGCTGGCGCATGACGCGCGACGCGTGTCACACCTTCTGGCGCCAGGCGGCCGGCACCGACAGCACGGACAATGCCATTGGTTTCCGAACGGTGGGCACCCCCGCCGGCGGGAAGTAGCCATAACCGGCGGGCCGCCACCTGGGGCATACGGTCGAGCATCGGTTCCGAAAGACCTCTCCCCCTGGTGTGGGTGGCCCCCTTAGAGGGAGATTCCACGCGCATGCCCAAGATCACCTTGCCCGACCAGAGCCAGCTGGAGATCGACGCCGGCGAGTCGCTCCAGCAGGTCGCCGAGCGGATATCAAAGAAGCTCGCCAAGCGGGCGGT
>CAZZIF010000104.1:0-11744 GCA_964654025.1 uncultured bacterium | reverse complement strand
GAGTTCCTGCAGCTGTGTCTGCGCTTCGGCTACATGGAGAAGCGCATTCAGGGTGAGATCCTGTGCGAGATTCCCGCCCATGTGTCGCTCCTGCGCGGTGACGAGCACGGCGAGCTGATGGAAGAGGCCGAAGCACTGGCCGAACGGGAGCGTCAGAACCTGGGACTCGAGCCCGGCCCCATCGAGAGCGTGCACGAGATCTTCGATGAACTCGGGATCAAGATCGTCGAGATCGCCCCGGGCAACGGGGTGACCTCCGGCGCATTCGTCTTCAACAGCGACACTGGTCCAGCCCTCTTGTCGGTGGCTGTGCCCAACTCCCCGATCGCGCGCTTCATCCTGGCGCATGAGTACTGCCACCTGCTGGCCGACGTGGATCCCTACCACAATCGCTTCTGCAGCCACGGCGAGAACGCATGTACCGGCGCCGGTTACGGCGGCCGCCTCGTCGACGCCGCCGACGGTATCGACCCGACCGCGCTCGGCGCCACTTCGGGCACGAGCGAGGAGGAGCTTCACCGCGCGGAATTGCGCGCCGACCTCTTCGCGCGCAACCTGCTCATCCCCCGCACGCACTTCGTCAGCTCGCTACGCCAGTTCGGCCAGGGCAAGCGGGGAGAATTCGATCTCGAGCGGCTGTCGCACATGGCCTACTACTACGGCGTCACGACCCCAATGATCATCAACCGGCTGGCCGATCTCGACCTGATCACGGCGGACGATGCCCGACGCATGCGTGCCGACGTCCAGGCCGTGCTTCCTCAAGGCCTCGACACCGATCCGGTCGGCATCTCCGGCACCACGACTCTCAATGTGGGCCACGGCGAGTTCGATGACAGGATCCAGGCGACGGTGTCCCAGCGGTTCATCCACCTGGGACTGGCCCTGTATCTGAATGGTCAGGTCTCGCGCAAGCAGCTCTCGACCCTGCTCTACACCCACGGCTCCGCCATGACGCGCCTGCTACAGTGGGTGGACTCGGCCAAGGAGACCGCCCAGCGCGCGCGGGAGGCGGAGGAGCAGGCCGAGGCCGGCGAGGGCCACGAGAGCGAATAGGCGGACGAGGCCCGGCGAGGGCCACGAGGGCGAGTAGGCGCAGGAGGCCCGGCGAGGGGCGCGAGAGGGAGTCGTGGGCTGCGCCCGATCTATCAGAAACCGAGATGGGCTGATCCGCAGAGGCCGAAGGTTCTCCCGCAAAGAAAGTGGGTGCCAGCTCGGATAAACTGACTCCGATTGGAGCATCGAGGGGATATGGATGACCTAGCCAAATCGGATGGACAAGACCTCCAGGACGAAGAGGGCTTCGGCCTGTGGGATGGGCGCTGTCAAGCGTGCGACAGCTTTGCTCCAGTCAACGACTTGAGTCTCTGCTAAGACTGTGACGAGAGGCTCGAGCGAGACTTCATGCGCAAACGTGAATGGGACTACAAGGAAGTCGACAAGGGCATGGTCAAGTCGGTACGGAGATTCTTGATCGAGGCGGGTGAAAAGCCATGATGGAGTACAAAGGCTACATAGCCAAGGTCGAGTTCGACGATGAAGCAGGGATTTTTCACGGAGAGGTCTTGAATCTGCGGGACGTGATTACCTTTCAGGGCACGACTGTGGCCAAGCTCCGCAAGGCCTTCCGTGAGTCGGTGGATGACTATCTCGACTTCTGCGCAGAGCGGGACGAGCCTCCTGAGAAGCCGTATTCAGGACGTATCCTGATCCGCATCGATCCCTCGCTTCACAAGACCATAGCCACCAAGGCGAAGCTTGCTGACAAAAGCCTGAACACCTGGCTTCAGGAGATGCTGCGTCAAACCGTAAAGGGCAGAGGAACACGGAAGAAATGAACGGTGACAGCACAAGAGTTCGAGCAAGCAGTGAAACCAATACCTAGAAACAAATATGGGCAAGTGAGCTGCTCGCGCGGCAGACGAATCCGCAGAACTTCAGGTGTGGGGAAGACAGGAATCTGAGATTGTAGGAGAGGCGCAAGCGGGATTGCCACGATGACGGGAGAACAAGCACATTCACCAGACGTTCCGTGCTGTCACGGCCCTGGCTGCGCCAGGACCGCGCCAGCCCGGCCCGCTGGTGATGTCGGCGTTGAGGCGCCAAGAAGCCGGCCTCTCTCGTAACTGTAGTTCCTGCAAGGTTTTAGACCTCAACCGCACAGAAACTGTGACTAGCATTGCAATCCCCATGTTTGCAGTATCTTAGGCACTTTCAACCGGGATTTCCAGCCCCGTCAACACCGCCCGCATCACCACCACCACCAACACCACGCGCACTGCCCGCGCCACAACTATCATCTCAGAGAAACCCGCCCAATGGCCGATCGCTATGGGGGGAGTCCATGGAAGGCCTCCCAGCGACATCGACGCAACCAAGCAGGAAGCCGGCCGAGCGATGAACGAGTCCAAGAACACCAGACACCAGTCCGCCCCCCTGGCGCCATGCCGCCGGCGGCACGTCATCGCCTCGCTGAAGGTCGTCACGCCCGCCCTCATCTGTATGGTCCTGCTGCTGGCGGCCGGCATCTGGCTCCTACCGCCCGCACTGGAGGCCATGCTTCTCCAGCAACAGCAGAAGCACCTGGCGGCGATGACCTCGATCGCCGCCGATGTCGTTGACGTCTACGTCGAGCAGGAACACGCTGGACAGCTCACCCGGGCCGAAGCGCAGCGTCTGGCGGCGGAGCACCTGCGTGGGATTCGTTACGGCGGCGAAGAGACCGGCTACTACTGGATCAACGACCTCCTCCCTCGGATTGTGATGCATCCGTACCGCCCCGACATCGAGGGCCGTGATGTCAGCGACGAAGAGGACCCCAACGGGAAACTTCTGTTCGTCGAGATGGCCACCCTCGCCCGCCGCCAGGGGGCAGGGTTCGTTAACTACTTCTGGCAGTGGCTGGACGACTCCACACGCATGGAGCACAAGATCTCCCATGTGCGACTCGTGCCGGAGTGGGGCTGGGTGGTCGGAACAGGCGCCTATCTGGAAGATGAGCGGGCCGCCTTCGCGGACATGACCCGCGGACTGCTTGGCGTCTGGGGGGCCCTGGTCATCGGGGTGCTAGTGCTCTACATGTACATCCTACGCCAGCGCCAACAAGCCGAGGCCCGCCGTCGCGAGACTGCCCGCCATCTGGAACATGAACGCGACCTCAATGCCCGTCTCATCGAGAACTCGCCCGCCATCGTGCTGTTGCTCGAACCCGGCGGCACCGTAACCCTTGCCAACAAGACGGCCGCCCGGCTGCTGCCCGCGGTGGCGCCCGCCTCTCCCGGACCGAAGAGCGATCACCGGCTGGCTCTGCCGCAGGTGCAGGCGTCCCTTGCCTCGACGTTCGCCCCCCGCGACCGCGAGCGCTTCACGCGCGCCCGCGAGCGGGCCGCACTGCGTCGCCATCCGGTCAAGCTCCAGACCTGGATCGGGACAGAGGCCTCCGCTGGGGAAAGCCCAAGCTCGCGTTCGCGCCACGACCGCTTGATCGAGTGGCGCCTGCGGCGCATTCCCCGGCCAGGGTCGGCCGACAATCACATCCTCGCCATCGGCCTCGATGTCACGACCCGCTACCGCGCCATCCGCCGGATGAAGGCCTATCACCAGCGCCTGCGCCGATTGGCGTCACACGTGATGTCGGTCGAGGATCGCCAGCGCCGAAACATCGCCGCCGACCTCCACGACCAGGTGGGGCAGAACCTGGCGGCCGCTCGTTTCAACCTCACCGAGCTGGAATCGCGTTGCTACTCGCCCGATCATCAAGCCGTCCTGCGCGACACGCGCGATCTCATCAAGCAGACGATGCGGGAGACCTCCTCGCTCCAGTTCGAGCTGTCCCCGCCGATGCTCTACGAGTTCGGTCTCGGGCGGGCGATCGAGTGGTACTTGGATGAGGTCGGGGCGCGCCACGAGGTCCGCACCAAGTTCATCGAGCACGGTTCGGTGCCGGAGCTCCCCGAGGGGCTGCGGGGCATGCTGTTCCAGGCGGCGCGGGAACTCGTTCGCAATGCGGTCCGTCACGCGCGTGCCAGCTGGATTCTGGTGACGCTGCACGTGCGCGGCAGTCGCCTCATCCTGGTCGTCCGCGATGACGGCTGCGGCTTCGACCCGAAGACCTCGCTGGAGGCGAGGGGTGCCGGGGGTGGGCAGCGCGACCGTAGCGCCCGAGGCGACGCCGGCCGAGGCGAGCCGAGCCGACCCGGACGGATCGGCGCCTCGGGGACTGACTTCAGCGGCTTCGGGCTCTTCGGCCTCAAGGAGCGCTTGCGGACGATCCAGAGCCGCCTCGATGTGATGTCGGCTCCCGGTCATGGGACCACCGCGCGCATTGTGCTTCCCCTGCCAACAGACGATAGCCAACAAGTCCAGGTCCTCGAAGACCAGGAGACCTGCCATAAGGAGTACGAGCATGGCCATTCGCGTCCTGCTGGCCGACGACCACCGGGTCTTGCGGCAAGGCCTACGGGTTCTGATCGAGAAGCAGCCTGACGTTCAGGTCGTCGGCGAGGCGACCCACGGCAAGGAGGCCGTGCAGCTGGCCAAGAAGCTCCGGCCTGACGTGGTCGTGATGGATGTCAGCATGCCGCAGCTCAACGGCATCGAGGCCACCCGGCTGGTCCGCGCGCAGCTGCCCGATGTACGCGTGCTGGCGCTGTCGATGCATCCTCACCGCCGAATGGTGGCCGACATGCTGCGCGCCGGCGCCTCCGGCTACGTGCTGAAGGATTGCGAGATCGAGGAGCTGGCCGGCGCAATCCGCGCGGTGGCCGAGGGCAAGGTCTACCTGTCGCCGGACGTGTCGGCCCCGGTGGTCGAAGCCCTGGTTCAACAGAAGAGCAGCGAGGAGGCCGCGCTCGCGCCGCTCACCCCCAAGGAGCGCGAGGTCCTGCAGCTGCTGGCCGAGGGTCACGCGGTCAAGGCGATCGCACACCGGTTGGGGATCGCCGAGCGAACGGCGCACACGCATCGTGTGAACATCATGCAAAAGCTCGATCTCAGTAGCACCGCCGAACTCACCAAGTTCGCGATCAGGGAAGGGCTGACCTCGCTGGACGTGTAGGTTCCCCGAGCTTCAGCCCTCGAGCTTGGATCCCTGAGTCTAGGTCCCTGAGCTTCGGTCCCTGAGCTTCGGCCTACGGCAAGAGGATCACCCGTCCAGCGCCTCGCACCGGCTCCGCGCCGCTTCCGCTCAGACGGATCCAGTAGGCACCCGGCTCCAACCTCGGCTCGCCCGTTCCCGCACCGCCTCCGGTCGCGGCCATCGTGCCCATCGCGCCCGTCGTGGCTGTCGCGCCCGTCGCGCCCGTTGCGCCCGTTGCGCCCATCGTGGTTGTCGCGCCCGCTGGGCCGATGCCTCCGCGGCCGTCCCAGGTCCACTGATGGTCACCGGCCGGCAGGAAGCCGGAGAGAAGTTCGGCTACGCGGCGCCCGCTCGCATCGAAGACGGCCAGAGTCACCTGGCCGGGAGCCGCAAGGTGCCACCCGAAGGTGACCCGATCCCGCGCCGGATTCGGCACAACGCGGATGGGCACCCAGCCCCGCCGGGCATCCCCCCCAACCGGCTCATCCCCAACGACCGGCTCGTCCTCCACGCCTGAGGTCTGCACGATGTCGAAGAGCGCCATGAACGCGTCCTTCCCGCCGTTGTTGGTCATGTCGTACCCGCCGGCCGTCGTGGGGAAGTCGGTCGACCGCGACGGTCCCACCAGAAGCGGTTCGCCGTCGGGTGACATGACCAGATCCCACCCGCCGTCCAGATCGTCGCCCCCGAAATAGGTGCAGTAGGTGAGGTGACTGCCGGAAGCATGAACGCGGGCCAGGAAGGCATCGGTCGCGCCATTGTAGGAGCGATCGAATGCGTCGGCGGTGACGGGGAAGTCGAAGGAGTTCACCTCGCCCGAGACGATGGGGCTGCCCGTGGCGTCGACGGTCATCGTGAAGGTCTCGTCGTCCTGGTTGCCCCCCAGGAACGAACTCCACCGCAGCTCCGTACAGGCGCCGTCGAGCCGGGCGATGAAAGCGTCCTTGCCTCCGCCGTGCTCGAGATCGAAGCCCACGCCGTTGGTCGGGAAGTCGGGCGACAGCGTTGCCCCGGTTACGTAGAGGTCTCCCCCCGGATGGAGTTCGACGTCGGCGGGGATCTCCAAGAACGAGCCGCCCAGGAACGTGCTGTGGAGCAGCTCCTGGCCCAACGCATCCAGGCGCGCAACGAAGCAGTCGGCGCTGCCGTTGAAGGTCTCGTCGTAGGCGCCGGCCGATGTCGGGAAATCGGACGAGGTCGTGCTGCCGATCAGCACGGGCCGATCCTGCTGGTCGAGGGTCATCGACATCGCGTAATCCTGATAGACGCCTCCGAGAAGCGTGCTCCACACGAGCTGCGCTCCCATGACATCGACCTTGGTGACGAAGGCATCCGAGGAACCGTCGCGGAGGGTGTCATAGGCGCCGGGCGTGACGGGGTAGTCTTCCGACTGCGTCTCGCCGGTCACGATGGGACGGCGCTGCTGGTCGAGGCAAATCTCCCAGGCCCTCTCCTGCCCATCACCGCCGAGGTAGGTGCACCAAAACAGCTCGGTGCCGTCGGCGTTCATGCACGCCACGTAGGCATCCCGGATGCCGCCGAGCGTACGATCGAATGCCCCGGGCGTCGTCGGGAAGTTCGGTGAGTAGGTCTGCCCGGTGAAGAAGATGCGGCCGTAGTCGTCGGTCACGATGCCGAAGGGCCGGTCCTCCTCGCTGCCTCCCATGTAGGTCACCCAGTGAAGCACGCTGCCGGTGAGATCGAAGGAGGCGATGTAGATGTCGTATCCGCCGTTGTTCGACGGATCGTAGGCCCCCGGCGAGGTGGGCAGGTTGGTCGACCGGGAGTAGCCGGCCAGGAGGATGCTGCCGTCGGGGGTGTAGGTCACCCCATGGGCGTATTCATTGTCGCCACCGCCGAAGACCGTGCACCAGTTCAGCGTGGCGGGATCCTCATCGGTGCCCGATCGAACCCCATGAGTAGGGCCGGCCGCGGACGACGCCGCGGACGACGCAGCGCCCTCGAGGCGGAGGAAGCCGGCCGCTTCGGGGGGCTCTTCCCACACCGCGGTCCACGGCCCGTAGGCACCGCCATCGGCACCGACAACGCCGTCGGCACCGGCAACACTACCGGAACGGGCAGCGGCACCGGCACCGGCAACGCCACCGGCACGGACAACGTCGTCCGGTCGGCGGCACTGATACTCGAGCACACCGTCATTCCAGCGCCAGTGAACGTCGATCCCCGGGCGGACGTCGTGATAGACGACCTCGCTGTAGGCGGAGACATCCGAGCACCACCGGCTCTCGTCGGCTCCGAGGAAGAAACGGAGTTTCGACGGCTGCTGCCCCCTGCCCTCCAGATGGGAGGCTGTCTCCGGCGGATCCCACCGCACCCAGACCGAGCGGTATTCGGAATGCAGGTCGACGATGACGTCATGGCTCGTCAGAAACACGGTCATGCCGGGGCCGGCGGAACCGAACCGCACTGCATCGGGCCACTGACCGCGATTCTCGATGAAGAAACCGGAGTCTTGATGCCACGCACCCGCCGGCAGCGCAAAGGCCGTCAGTGCCACCAGCGCCGCCAGTGCCGTCGGTGCGATCGCCGGAATCAGAACATGCTGCAGGTAGGTTCGCCTCACGATGCCGCTCCCGCCGCTGGGTGTCCGAACTTCAAGGCGCATACATGGATACATAGGCCCATGCGACCACGCGCAAGACCACACGACCATGCGTAGAGCCACAAGCGTAGGCCCCACGTAGGTCGAGTTAAGTCTACCAATTCGGAGTGAACGAAGTCCAGGTGGAGCCTCTTCCAACATGAAATGAGCCTGATGGATAGCCCGATTCCAACATGAAATGAGCTTGTAGGATAGCGCGATCCCAACACGGAGGGAGCCTGTAGGATAGCCCGATTCCAACATGAAATGAGCCTGTAGGATAGCTCGATCCCAACACGAAGTGAGCCTGAAGGATAGCTCGATTCCAACATGAAACGAGCCCGTAGGGCGGTGGCGCCTTTGCGCCTCTGGCAAGCCCTCTGGCAAGCCCTCTCGCAAGCCCTCTAGCACGCCCAACTGGTGGCAACGGGCGTTCATTTGACATTCCGATTCGCGCCGCTGTACAATTATAGGGGTCGAAGCATACGAGTCGAAGCGTCGGGTCTGCATCAGGTCCAAGTGTTCACCTTGCGGTCGCGTTCGTTCGGCAAGCGATAGCGATGCGTAAGTGCTCCTGGAAGCAACCGGTACCAGGCATCAGAGCATCCGCCTATGAATTCGAGGAGCGCCATGCGCCGAACCAGATTGCTCCGTTGGATTCGTGCCGCCGGAAGCGTATGCGGCGTCCTGTTGGGTTGCGCCGGGCCAGCGTCGGCCATGGTTCCCGACTGGGCGGGAGTCAACGATCAGCCATACCCCCTACCCATGATCACGCCGATCAACCCCGTGCTCACCAATCATGACGTCACCGAGGCCTACGCTCACTTCGTCGCCGATCCGTTCCTGTTCCGCGCGGACGGTCCCTGGGACATGTTCTTCGAGGCCGGGATCACCCAGGGCGAGATCTGTCACGCGGTGAGCCAGGATGGCATCAACTGGACCTACGACCAGATCGTGCTGGACGAACCCTTCCACCTCTCCTTCCCGTTCGTGTTCGCGGCCGAAGGCAACTACTACATGGTGCCCGAATCGAAGGCCGTGCATGAAGTGCGCCTCTATGAAGCCACCGACTTCCCCTACGGTTGGACGCACGTAAGGACGCTCGTCAGCGGGCGCGAGTTCGTGGATCCGGTCATCTTCTACCGCAACGGGACTTGGTGGCTGTTCGTGGGCCTGAGCGGCAGCGCCTGCTGCTACCTCTACTACTCGGACGAACTCACTTCGGGATGGACCGAGCACCCGTGCAGCCCGATCGTCAGCGGAGACCAGAGCATGGCCCGGCCGGCCGGCCGGATCGTGCACTTCGCCGGTGATCGCATGCTCAGGTACGCGCAGAAGTGCGACATCCTCTACGGTGAGGCCGTCCGGGTCTTCGAGATCGATGTGCTGACCCGCTACGCCTACCACGAGCACGAAATCGAGGAGAGTCCGATCCTGCGGGGCACGGGAGTGGGCTGGAACGCGATCGGGATGCACCACTGCGACCCGTGGTGGAACGGCGATCACTGGCTCGCGGCGGTCGATGGTTTCTCCGAGGACAGCTGGGCCATCGGCATCTACAGAACCCGCATCCCCTCCGCGGCTCCGGATTCCCCGGGGTTCCCGGGATCCTCCGGTCCTCTCGGGGGCGAGGGGTTCGGTTGGCTCGAACCCTCGCTGCGCCTATCCCTCACCAATCCCGCCCTCGGAGGCCAGAGCGTGCCGATCCACTACGAGATCGGAAGCGGTAGCTGGAGCGGTCCGGTGGAGCTGAGCATCTTCTCGGTCGCCGACGGCCGCCTGGTGCGTCGCCTGCTCGACCCGGCCGGCCAAACGCAGAGCCAGCGGGGGAGCTGGCAGCAGGGCCACCTGCTGTGGGACGGACGCGACAACCTCAATCGCCCCGTCGCCTCGGGAGTCTACCTCTACCGCCTGACCGCGGGCGGCGCGAGCATCTCGCGGTCCGCACTGCTGGTTCGTTGACGCCGGTCGGGCCAGACGCCGGTCGCGCCTGAGGCCGGTCGCTCCTGACCCCGGTCGCTCCTGACGCCGGTCGCGCCCGACCCTGGTCGCTGCTTCCCGGGGCGCGAGGCCTGGGCCGCACCAGAAGGCGCCCCTCACCTGCCGCTGGATTGTGCAGACTCTACCGAACCAGCAGCAGCTTCTTCTGCACCGCGCGAAGCGCGTGCGACGCCTGCGACGCCTGCGCCGTGTCTTCGCTTCCCTGCAGCCCGCGCAGCCGGACGAAGTAGACCCCGGTCGGCTGATCGGCGCTGTTCCAGTGCACCTCGTGAACACCGGCGCTGCGAGCACCTTCGCTCAGCACCGCGACCTTCCGCCCCGTGACATCCAGCAGCTCGAGCGATGCCCTCCCCGCGGCGGGCATCTCGAAGCGGATCAGGACCCGATCGCCGGCGGGGTTGGGTTCGATCGCGCGCAGTTGCAGGCCCGAACCCGCGGCGTCGTGCGCGTTGCCGGCACCCGAACCCGAGCCCGAACCCGAGCCCGAGCCACCATTCGTGTCACCGCCCAGATCATCCTCGATCGGCACCGAGGCTGGATCCACCGGAAGCTGGTACCAATACACCACCGACTTCCAGCGCGCGCCCACGACCGAGTAGTCGCATTCGTTCTTGACGACCAGCGACTCGTTGAAGTGAACCCGATCGGCGATCATCCACCGGTATTGATCGGCGCGCGAGAAGGGCGGATCCGCGGTCTTGTTGACGCGCAAGATGCCGTGGAGCGGCCGGAAGGCGTAAGGGGGTGAGGGACCCTCGGGTTCGGGCGTCCATTGAGCAACCCAGTTATAGTAGTAGCCGCCGTTGTAGGCGTCTTCGAGGCCGGTGCCGAAGATCGTATCGACCTCATCGACGACGATGAAGTCATCGCCTTCGAGCATCCAGTGATCGTTGTAGTCCTGCTCCAGGAAGAGCATGTTGCCCACGTAATGCCCGGTGCCCTCGGTCTCGGCCATGTCGAAGTAATGCTGCGTAGGCGAGGCGACCGTATCGCTCCGGGCAGTCGCATGCAGGTAGGCCATGTCGTACATCACGGGACCGGGCTCGTACTCGACCACCGTCGAGTCGATCGGCACCACAACCTGCAGCGGATTGACCAGCTCGAAGCGCGCGCTGTGGCGGAACGGCATGGGCCAGTAGCAGTAGAAGCCGTCCGGCGAGTCGGTACCCATCACGAGACTGGCATAGGATCCCCGGTCGTCGCCGGCCCCGAAGAACCATCCGACAGGCGCATCGATCGAAGGTTCGGCCTCTTCATCCCAGAAAACCCGCAGGCGAACGCTTTCTAGTTCCCTGTCGGTGGCCCCGTCCATGCGGACGTTGAGGCGCCGGACCAATCCGGAGCTGGGCAGCTCCGCCAACGTCAACGAGCCCCCGGCGGGCACGACCGTGGGCCCGACGACAACGCGCTCGGCCGTCGCACTCTCGCCGGCCGGATGCTCCCCGAGGTTCTGCCACATACCCATCACCTGGGCGCGGGCTGAGGCGGTAACCGGATCGAGCGTGCCGTCCCAGGACTCGATGTCGGTACCCGGGGGAAAGACGCGGTAGGAGTACTGATAGTAGTGCAGTTGGCCGGCGATGTTCTCGGTATCGATCCGCACCGAGTCGCGGAAGGGAATGGTCTCGTGGGAGGACAGTCCGCCCGCGAAGGCCGTCACGAGCGGCGGGGCGAAGTAGCTGTAGTTCGCGTAGAGCAGTTCATCGGAGGTGGTGTCGATGCGCGGGGTCGTCTCGCCGTCGAAGTACATCTTCAGATCGTAGGACAGCAGCGCCGTGCGATGCGGCATCCAGAACCGGTAGATGATGCCGGGTCCATGGAGCGTCGCGGCCGTGACGGGCCGGCTGCCGTACTGAGCGCCGGTGGGCCACTCGTAGTGGTTGGCGTCGAAGTTGCCGCCACTGCGGTCGTAGCTCGAAGCCAGACGGGTGCGGATGTCGGTCTCGACCCGGGCCCAGCCCTCCCAATCGAGGTAGTCGGCGAAGCCTGATGCCTCCTGCGCGGAGGCGACGGGCACGAGATCTCCGGGAATGAAATCCCCTTGTACGATCCCGGCCGGCACGA
>CAZZIF010000103.1:0-11800 GCA_964654025.1 uncultured bacterium | reverse complement strand
GGATCCTTGTTGACCGGAAAGTCGGAGTTCGCGATGACCGCCTTCGGTTGCACCGTGCCCAGCCGGTAGGTCGTGGTCTGCAACTCGCCACTGCGGGGAAACAGACTGGCCCCGCACAGGAACACCGCAACCAGCAGGAGCCACGGGATCCAGCGGGCGTTGCGCTGCGGCCATTTCGTCAGGTAAGCGCGCAGACTCCGTCCGCCCGATCCTCGACCGCCGCCCGATCGAACGGCGCCTTCGCTGGCGTCTGCACTGGTCTTCATCGCTCCTATGTCTCCCCGGACAATCCGTCGGATGGAGTGCCCGCGCGCTCACTGCGTTCGAAGGCATCGATGATGTCGCGCACGAGACGGTGGCGTACCACATCGTTGCTCGAGAGGAAGATGAACTTGATGCCGGAGATGCCCTGTAAGATACCCCTGACCCGGACGAGCCCGGACTCCTGAGGCAGGTTGAGATCGATTTGGGTCACATCCCCCGTGATCACCGCCCGTGACCCCGCGCCCAGGCGCGTCAGGAACATTTTCATCTGCGACAAGGTCGTATTCTGCGCTTCATCGAGGATCACGCACGCCCTCGACAGCGTTCGTCCGCGCATGTACGCCAGCGGGGCCACCTCCACGACACCCATTTGGAGATAACGCTGCAGCTTCTCGTAGCTGATCATGTCGCGCAGCGCGTCGTAGAGCGGACGAAGGTAGGGATCGACCTTGTCCTGCAAATCGCCGGGCAAGAATCCCAGGCTCTCGCCGGCCTCCACCGCCGGGCGCACCAGGATGATCCGGTCTACAATCTTCTCCTTGAGACAACGAACCGCCCAGGCCACCGCCAGATACGTCTTGCCGGTGCCCGCCGGCCCGACCGAGAAGACAACCTCATTGCGGCGCAAGGCATCGACGTAGCGGGACTGGCCAATGGTACGCGCCGAGACGGTCTGCTTGTCCCCGCGCAAGAGCACCTCGGCGCGCTCGAGAGCGACCTCATCGGCCATCCCCCCCGCGCTGTCGTTGTGCTCCAGAATCGAGAATGCGTAGCGCACGTCCTCGGTCGAGATCGTCTCGCCCTGCCGAACCCGTTCGATCAGGTGCGTCATGAGCGACTCGGCCTTTTCCACCGCACCAGCCGGCCCCGCGATCAGCAGTTCGCCGTTGCGGGCGACCAGGCGGACGCCGAGGCGATCCTCGACCTCCCGCGCATGCCGGTCCTGCTCACCGAACAGGTTGACCAGCGCGAGGTCCTTGATCGAGAGTGCGCGTGGCTGCTCTTCATCCATAGTCATCAGTTCGGGATCCGTAGGATCATCCCCACGGGAAGGGGCTCACCGGGATCCTCGATGAGTTCGGCATTGGCATCGTAGATCTTGCGCCACTCGGCCGAGCTGTCAAAGAAGAGGGCGGCCAGCTGGATGAGTGAGTCACCCTCCCGTGTGACGTAGGTGACGGTCGAAGCACGGGAGCGCTTCGTGTTCCTGAGTTCGTTCTGGAGGCTACGCTTCTCACGATTGAGCTGGGTGGCCTCGGTGCTCAAATCCTCGAACACCCGGTCGAGGCTGTCGCCGAGAGCGTAGGCGAGTTCGATGTCTTCACGCAGGCGCTCCAGGTGAGCGTCGAGCATGTCGCAGTATTCGGTGAGCTTCTCTTCGCCGAGCGCGCGCTGCTGCTCCAGGGTGAGGAACTCACCCGAGGCCGGGTCGGGCAGCTCGATCGGGGGCTTCTGCGAGCAGCCGGTCCCGACAATCGTTGCGCCGAAGGTCGCTGCAACGACGAGCGCCGCCAGTACGGCCGTCCGGAGGCCCGCACGGGCAGTGGTAGCGTTCCAAGGCTTCTTGCCGAACAAGTCCGCATGCATCATGCCGTATCATCCTCCGCACGTGGGCGCCCCCTCGGGGGGGACCGCCACGGCTCGTTCCCTAGTCTTCAGCTCCGGTGGCCATGAGACTGTCCAGCAGGGCTTTCTCGGCCAATAGCTCATTGTATTCGCGCCGCGAGCGCTCGAGACTGGTCTGAAGGCGATCGACCTGCTTCGCCCGCGTCTCGAGATCGCGCAGCGCGGCCTCGCGACGCTCCCCCACCAGGTCGATCTGCGCCGGAATCACCACACAGTTCTTCTTGGCCGAGCCGCACGAACCCGCCGCCAGCGCGATCAAGCCCAGCGCGGCCACCGAGAGAACGATTCTGCCCTTCATGACACCCCCAACAAGGTTTGTTGATCGAATGAGCTTCCAGTTTGATTTTTCGGACGCGCCGGGGGATCTGTCAAGGTCTAACCCGGATCCCCCATCTCGCGCCCTCTTGGTCCCGATCTGGCCAGTCGGCTTCCTTTTCGCAAGTTCCGCGACCCGTTCGCCCAACCAGGCGCCGTGGCTCCCGCCGGAATTGCCGCCTAAACTGCCGTCGGAACACTCAGCAGGACTGCTGGCCCCTATCTATACCCAAGCTACGGTCGGCAGGGTCCTCCTTCTCCCCGCTCGGAGACGATTTGGATCTTCAGATCCCGCAGGTCGCCTGCATCCACCGCGGAGGGCGCGCCGTCGACCAGCGACATTGCGCTGGTGGTCTTGGGGAAGGCGACGGTATCACGGATCGAGGGCCGACCGGCCATGAGCATGATCAGCCGATCGAGGCCCAGGGCAACCCCGGCATGCGGGGGCGCCCCGTACTGGAAGGCCTTGAGGAGGAACCCGAAGCGGCGCTCGGCCTCCTCGGGAGCGAGTCCCACAACGTTCATCACCCGTTCCTGGATGTCGCGGCGGTGGATTCGCACGCTGCCCGATCCGAGTTCGACTCCGTTCATGACCAGGTCGTAGAGCTGGGCCCGTACCGCCAGGGGGTCGCTCTCGAGGCGATCCAGATCCTTCTCGAGCGGCATCGTGAACATGTGGTGGGCCGGGGCAATCCGGCCGGTCTCCTCATCCTTCTCGAACAGCGGGAAATGACGCACCCACAGAAACCGGTAGACCGCAGGCTCACCGGCCTCCTGACGCCGCCGCGCTTCCTCGCCGGCCAGCTTGGCTCGCAGGCGGCCGAGGGCTCGATTGGCGCACATGCGTTCGTCCACCACCAGCCCCAATAGGTCGCCCTCCTTCGCACCGGCCGCCCGGATCAGGTCGGCCGCGCGATCCGGCTCCAGGTGTTTGGCGATCCCGGTATCGAGGCCGCAGCCGGTCACCTTCGCCCGAGCCAGTCCCTTGGCCCCGGCCAGCTTGATCTCATCTTCCAGCGCGTCGGATTCCTTGCGGGACAGCCCGGCGCCGCCCGGCACCACGAACACCTTGACCACCTGACCCGACGCCTCCGCCTCGCCGAAGAGCCGGAAGCTGCTGCCGGCGAGCACGGCGGTGACGTCCCGGATCTCACCAGTATAGCGTAGATCGGGCTTGTCCGAACCGAACCGCTCCATGCACTCGTCGTAATCCAGCCGCTCGAAGGGGATCTCGACCTCCACCCCCAGCACCTCGTGGAAGACGCGCTGCATGAGCCCTTCGATGACCGCGTAGACGTCCTCCTCACCCACGAAGCTCATCTCCAGATCGATCTGGGTGTGCTCGGGCTGGCGGTCGGCGCGCAAGTCCTCGTCGCGCAGACAGCGGGCGAGTTGGAAGTAGCGGTCCACGCCGGCCACCATCAGCATCTGCTTGTAGAGCTGCGGACTCTGCGGCAGCGCGAAGAAACGGCCCGGATGCTCGCGGCTCGGCACCAGGAAGTCGCGGGCACCCTCGGGGGTGGGCTTGACCAACATGGGCGTCTCGATCTCGACGAAGCCCAGTTCATCGAGGAAGTGTCGGGCCGAGAGCGCGGCGCGGTGGCGAAGCTGGAGGGTCGACTGCAGGTACGGCCGCCGCAGGTCCAGGTAGCGGTACTCTAAGCGCAGGTCTTCGCCCGCTTCGATCTCGCCCTCGATCTGGAAGGGCGGCGTGTCGGCCGCGGCCAGGATCTGAGCCTCTTCAGCCACGACCTCGATCTCTCCGGTCGGCCGATCGCGATTGACCATACCGTCGGGACGCGCGCCGACCTGGCCGGTGAAGGCCACCACGAACTCGGGCCGCATGGCCTTCATGGTCGCCAGTAGCGCCTCCCTGGTCTCGTCAGGCCGTGTGACGACCTGCGTGATCCCGTAGCGATCCCGCAAATCCAGGAAGAACACACCGCCGTGATCGCGAACGCGGTGCACCCAGCCGGTCAGCCGTACGCGGGCGCCGGCGTCGGTCTTGCGCAATTCGCCACAGGTGTGCGTTCGCAGGCTGGTGGCGAAACTCTTCGGCAGCCGGTCGGTCTGGCTCGACATGGTTCTCGGTCCTTTCTTTCAACCCTTTCTTCTGGTCCCTTATCCCGCGCCCTATCCTGTGCCTTGTCCCGTGCCCTATCCCGTGCCTTGTCCCGTGCCCTATCCCGTCCTTGATCCCGCGCCTTGTTCCAGTCCCGGCTCCGATCCTGTCTCCGAGCCGCCGGGGCGCGCACGGTCCACTGCCTGGCGCCAGTTCAGCGCGAAGCCGATCAACAGACCGGCGGCGTCGGCCGCGAAATCGCTGCAACTCGACTCGCGATTCGGAACGGTCGACTGGAACAGCTCGTCGGCGGCCGCCACGCACAGCCCTGCCAGAAACACCAGCCCCATCCGCCCCCACGCACGTCGCGGCCTGGCGCTGGGCCAGGTCAACCGGGCGGCCCATTGGCTCAAGAAGCCCAGGATGCCGTACTCGATCAGGTGCGCTACCTTATCCCAGTGGGGGATCTCGTTGGGAGAGGGCAACCGTGATCGTGATGAGAGGAAGAAGATCAGGATCACGTAGACCACCAGAACCATCCAGGCCATCCGAGGCCCTACCCGTAGCGCGCGCACTCTCACCGCCTGCCCCCGCGCCGTTCCGGAAACATCGGCGGCGCATCACTCCCCAGCTTCGCCTCCTCGGCGGCGATGAGATCGACGACGGCCTGCGGCTTGCTCGCCTTCAGCAGCCGCTTCTGGAGATCACCGGTATACAGCAGGCGTGAGATCCGGGTGAGGACCCGCATCAGACCGGTCCGGTCCTCCGGGCCCACGGCCAGAAAGACGATCTGCACCGGTCGTTCGTCCAGGGACTGGAACTCAACCGGTTCCCTGGGCCGGGCGAAGGCCACGGCAAACTCACGAACGGCCGGGCTCTGGGCATGGGGCAGCCCGACCCCGCCACCCACACCAGTGCTCATGACGCGCTCGCGCTCCAATAGCGCTCGCGTGACCTGAGATACGCTGGTGATCAGGCCGGCGTCGGCCAGTGGCTCGACGAGGGCGCGAATCAGCTCTCCCTTGCTCAAGGGCGGGCCGTCCAAGAGGACGAATTCGGGTCTGAGCAGTTTCGCAAGCGCCATGGCACCACTCCCAGCGCGGGTTCAGCACGAGTCCTCCAAACAGAGGAGCGCAGGAACGCAACCCGCCGAAAAGAAAAGAACGCATCGGCGAACCGATGCGGTGAATAGCCTTGGGAGTTTAGCACAGATCCGGTCTGGGTCAAGAGCCGCAACGCGTGTAATGGTAATCGGTTGGAGTCCCAGCTCTTGCCACCGGCCGCCGCGGAGCGTACTATGAGAGCCGGGCAGGCGACAGGAGGACCGCCCTTGGAACGATGGCTCGCGTGGGTGCAGGGAACGCCTCCCCGGCCAACATCCAGCAGGACAACCCTATGGCTCAGCGGCGAGGCACATCCTACGGCGAGCTTCTCGCCTCACTCCTGGACACCCAGTCCCTGGGACCTGCCCAGGCGGCAGTCGTGCGACACACGCTGCCGCAAGCCGGCTCCACCCATGCCGCCCTCATCGCCCACGAGCTGATCCGACAACTCGTGCGTGCCGAACGGCTGACCTTGCGCCGCGGGGATCCGGCCCGGCCCGGTATGGCGCTCGAGGTGGCCGATCCGCGGCGCGGCCGAGTTTACCGGATTCCGAACCTGCTCTCACCGCGAAACCCCGCAATCTCGGTACCGATGGACCCGGCCGCGGGCCCGCCACCCCGCTTCCAGGATCACGAGATCCGCTACCTATTCGAGGAGCAGAGCCATCGCGTGCTCTCTTCCGTGGAACAGAGCGCCGACGTCAAGGGCATGATCGTGGGTACCCTCGATCTCTTGCGGAGGATGCTGGACGTACCCGCGGCCCTCTGCTTCACCGAGAACCTCCCGGTTCCGGCCGGTATCGCCCGCGGCCTGCAAGCTCTGCAGCCGGTGGCGCCGGCTCCGGGCGAACAGGGCCGGGTGCCGCTCGCCTTCAGCGCGGCCGATCAGAATGGCGGTCCACCCCGTCCGGGCGCCCCCACCGGGCTCAGTAGCTGGGCAAGCTGGGTGGCGTCGGCCGGACGCGCCCCCAGCCACGGACTCTATCTGCCCGACCTGGCGCTGCTGCCGGATGAGCGACGCCCCCTGCCCGCGGGCAGCGCGTTCCTGGTGCCGCTGCGCCACGCGGAACCCGCCTGGAGCGCCGTGCTCGCCGTCGTGACGCCCGAGCGCTTCTGGTTCGATGCAGAGCGCCGGGCGCGCCTGCGCATGTTCGCCGGCCACATCCGGCGCCAGTTTACCTACGCCGTGCTGCTACAGACGGTGGTCTCGATCGACTTCTTGACGCGCGTGCACAACCGCGCCTTCTTCGAAGAACAGCTGCGGCGCACGCTGGCCAGTGCGCGCCGCCGGGTCCAGAGCTTTGCCCTGCTGCTGGTCGACATCGACGACTTCAAGCTGTTCAACTCTCGCTACGGCTACGATGCCGGCGATCGTGTGCTGAGATCGGTGGCCGGGATACTGAAGCGGACGCTGCGCACGACCGATGTGATCGCACGCTACGGGGGCGAGGAGTTTGCCGTGCTGCTGGCGCCACCGGTCACCCGTCAGGAAACCGGCATGATCGCCGAACGGCTCCGGCAGGCAGCCGCGGAACTCCTGGTGGAGGTCCCCACACTCGGCGAGGGCGTCGATACCGTGGGGGTGACCATCTCGATCGGTGGGGCGCTCTTCCCCGAGCAGGGGCACAGTCGGGACGCGATCTGGAGCACGGCCAACCGCATGGTTCTGACTGCCAAGGGAAATGGCAAGAACCGCGTCTGCCTTCCCTGGGCGTCGCCCTCGGCCGGCCGTGGCCCAGCGGGCAGTGCCCCGGCAGCGGAGAACGCCCCGGCAGCGGAGAACGCCCCGACAGCGGAGAACGCCCCGACAGCGGAAGGCCCCCCGACAGCGGATGGCCCGCCGGCTACTCCCGATTCATGACCTTCCAGATCAGAGGATCCCGCAGCGTGGCGTCCTCACGCGGCAGGTCGACCTCGACCGCATCGCCCTCCTGCACCTCGCCGGAGAGCACCTTCATCGCGAGCACATTCTGCAACTCGTTCTGCAGCAAGCGTCGCAAGGGCCGCGCGCCGTAGTCCGGATCGAAGCCCTCCTCGGCGAAGCGATCCTTGAGCCGATCGGTCACGGCCAGGGTAATGCTCTTCGGCGCCAGATAGCGCTGCAGCTCGCCCAGCAACAGATCCACGATCGATCGGATCTGTTCCCGGGTGAGGGGATTGAAGACGACGATCTCATCGATCCGGTTGAGGAACTCCGGCCGAAAATGCGCCCGCAGTTCGTCGAGGACGCCGGCTCGGCGCACCTCCTCGCTCCGGTCACCGGCCTGCAGCAGGCGGGTGCCCAGGTTCGAGGTCATGATGACGACCGTATTGGCGAAGCTGACCGTGCGGCCATGGCCGTCGGTCAGGCGGCCGTCGTCGAGGACCTGAAGCAGCACATTGAAGACCTCCGGGTGGGCCTTTTCGATCTCATCGAGCAGCACGACCGAGTACGGCTGGCGCCGCACGGTCTCGGTCAACACCCCGCCTTCTTCGTAACCCACATAGCCGGGAGGGGCACCGATCATGCGGGCCACCGAATGCCGCTCGCCGTACTCGCTCATATCGAGCCGCACGATGTTGGTCTCGTCGTCGAAGAGGAATTCGGCCAGCGCCTTGGCGGTCTCGGTCTTCCCGACTCCGGTCGGACCCAGGAAGATGAAGCTCCCGATCGGCCGCCCGGGCGGGGTCAGACCAGCCCGCCCGCGGCGCACCGCATCGCTGACCGCCTTGAGCGCCGGGTCCTGGCCGATGACGCGTGAGCGCAGGCGATCCTCCATGTGAATCAGCTTCTCGGCCTCGGTCTGCAACATTCGGCTGACCGGGATACCGGTCCAGCGCGAGACGACCGCCGCGATGTCCTCGTCGTCGACCTCCTCTTTCAGCATCCGGCTGGTCTGTTGGAGGTCGGCGAGCTTCTCCCCGGTTTCGGCCAGCGCCGCCTGGGCCTTCGGCAGCTGCCCATAGCGCACCTCGGCCATCTTCTCCAGGTCGCCTTCGCGCTCGGCTTGCGCCTCCGCCGCCTTGAGCTGCTCGAGGTTCTCCTTGAGCTCCCGGATGCGGGCGATCACCTCGCGCTCTTCCTGCCATTGGGTGGCGAGGCGCGTGCGCTCCTCCTGGAGCCCGGCCAGTTCGCGCCCGATCTCACCGAGCCGCTCGCTCTGATCGGATTCCTCCTCGCGCTGCAAAGCCTGGCGCTCGACCTCGAGCTGCTTGATTTTGCGCTCGATCAAGTCCAGCTCCTCGGGCATCGAGTCGATCTCGATGCGCAATGCCGAGGCCGCCTCGTCGATCAGGTCGATGGCCTTATCGGGTTGAAACCGGTCGGTGATGTAACGGTCCGACAGCCGCGCGGCGGCCTCGATCGCCCGTGCCGTCAAGCGCACGCCGTGATGGAGTTCGTAGCGATCGCGCAGCCCGTGCAGAATCGCGATGGTGTCCTCGACCGACGGCTCGCTCACCAGGACCGGCTGGAACCGGCGCTCCAGGGCCGCGTCCTTCTCCACGTGCTTGCGGTACTCGTCCAGGGTGGTCGCGCCGACGCAACGCAACTCACCACGCGCCAGCATGGGCTTGAGCATGTTCGAGGCGTCTACCGCGCCTTCAGCCGCACCTGCGCCCACCAGCGTATGCAACTCGTCGATGAAGAGCACCACCCGGCCCTCGGATTCCTTGACCTCGCGCAGCAAGGCCTTGAGCCGGTCCTCGAATTCCCCGCGGTACTTCGCTCCGGCGATCATCGCCCCCAGGTCGAGCGCCAGGATGCGCTTGTTTCGCAAACCCTCGGGGATATCGCCGGCCACGACGCGCTGCGCCAGCCCCTCCACGACCGCGGTCTTGCCGACCCCGGGCTCGCCGATCAAGACCGGGTTGTTCTTACGGCGCCGCGAAAGCACCTGCATCACGCGCCGGATCTCGAGGTCGCGGCCGACCACCGGATCGAGCTCGTCGCGGCTCGCGAGCTGGGTCAGGTCCTTCGTATAGCGCTTCAGAGCCTCGTACTTCTCCTCCGGGTTCGGATCGGTCACCCGGGCGCTCCCGCGCACCTGGGCCAGGAGCGCCAACAGGCTCTCCTTGTCACCGGCGTGCTTGCGGAGCAGGTCGCCGGCCGGGGTGCGGTTCTCGCCGTCGGCCGTCGCCAGGAGCAGGTGCTCGGTAGAGACGTATTCGTCCTTGAGGCGCTCGGCCTCTCGCTGGGCCCGCTCGAGCAGGCTTCCCAGCTCGGGAGCCGCGTACTGTTGCCCGCCGCCGGTCACCCGCGGCTGCTTCACCAGCAGCGCCTCGAGCTCGGACTCGAGTTGGGGAACGTCGGCGCCGGCCTTGCGCAGCAGCCGGGCGGCCACGCCCTCCTCTTGCTTCAGCAGGGCCAGCAATAGATGAGCAGGCGCCACCTGCTGGTGCTGGCGCTTCAAGGCATCCTGTTGCGCACTGGCCAGCGCTTCGCTGGCCTTGGTGGTCAGACGGGACGGATCCCAGACCATCGGCGATCACCTCCTGGTTCGCTCATGATTCCAGACAGTGACTTCGAGTCCCCTTCGAGTCCCCTTCGAGTCCCCTTCGAGTCCCATCTGAGGATGCAATCTGATCGAGCGGAAACGCAACCGCGAGATTGCGCTGCGGCAGAGACTCAGCGTGACCCCTACGGTGGCCAAGAGGGACATCCCCACGGCCGCCAACGCTACCGCGCCCGGGAACCCGTCGACGGCCGCCAACGCTACCGCGCCCGGACGACCTTCTCGATGACGCTCACCTTCTTCCCGGTCTGGTCCCATACGGCGAGTTCGTAGAAGTAGAGCCCGTTGGCGATCGGATCGCCATCGGCGTCGCGACCGTTCCACTGGAAGTAGTTCACGCCCTTGCTGACGGGCAACATATCTTCTTCGAGAATGCGCCGGCCCGTGACGGTATAGACCCGCAGGCGCGCCCGCGAGGCGGCCAGGCTGAGGTCGTAGACCAGGGTTGTGGCCGTCGTGAACGGACTGGGCACCCAGTACTGGGAGCGGAAGCGAAGCCCCTCCGCGCCGACCTCGACCGGCTGACTGGCGGCGCTCCACAGCGTGCCATCGCGCTGTTCGATCAAGAACTCGAGCACCGTATCACCATCAGGCAGGAAGCCCAGTGCTTCGAAGCGCACCGTCCAGCGATACGGCCCACCACCCTCTTCCTGCCGGCTCTCGACCGACGCCACCGGCACCTCGATGCCGCCAGCCTCCAGCAGAAAGCCTGTCTCGTCCAGATGCACGCTCGTGCGTACCGACAACACCAGCCGTGTCGAATCGCTCACCACGGCGCCGCTCTCGGGCAGTGCAATCAGTGAACCATCCACATCCTCGAAGAAGGCCACGGACAGGATCACCGGTGCGCTGACCGTGCGGACACTACCTTCGTAGTCGACGGCCTCCAGAATCAGATCATAGGGCCGGCGCAGCAGTTGGGTGCGATACTCGATCAACATCTGGCGGTCATCGGGCGACTCGATCAGGGTCAGGGTGGTGTCGGGCACCCAGTCGTAGGCTCCGTCCCAGAAATCCTTGATCCGGATCTGGCCCAGATCCAGGTGGCTCTCGTCGTAGACCTGCAGCCGCACGGTCAGCGAGTCGTCCGCCTGCGAACTGACGAAGGCCTCGGCCTCTCCGGGAATCCACGGCTCGTCGTTGAGCGTCACCTCCAGTACCGGAGGCGCAATCCCCACCCGCAGAGCCGGATCGCCCAGCAGTGTGTAGGTGATGCGTTCCTCCTCGTTCGGGGGGAGAAGCATCTTCGCCTCGCTGATGATCTCTCCCAACCGCCAGCGGGATTCGCCACTCTGCGAACGCGGAGGTTGGGCCATCATCGCCTGGAACACCTTGAGCTGGTAGCTGTGGTGCACCCATTCGTAGTCGGTCGAACCCAGCGCCGCGATGGCACCACGGTTCTGGCCGTCACAGCAGAAGAGCATCTCCTCGGCCATGCAGTCGCCACGGATGGGGTAGCCCTCCTGGTGGTGCGCGTACTCGCCGAGGTGGCAGCCGAAACCCATGAAGATGAACGGTTTCCCGATGTTCGACAGCCGGTCGACCGCCGAGCTCGTGGTCGAGTGTTGGAAGATCAGTTCGTGCGCCACCAGCTTATGGTTCGAGTGGCCCTGGTAGGCCCACAGCAGCGCCCCCTGGTTGAGCTGATCCAGCAGGATGTCGCGCACCTCGGTGGAACCGTACTGCCAGTTGGCGTTCTGATCGACCTCGGTTGGATACGGCACACGGATCACCTCGCCGGCCGCGTCGAGCGAGCAGCGTTCGGCGGTGGCGTCGAGAACGCAGCGGCCCAGAGACGGCACCGAGTCCATGACAGCGCTCTGATACAGCGTATCGATCGCGAAGTGGTCAAAGGCCGGATGGCTGCGGATGTAGTCCACCGATTCCTGGCATTTCCGTAGGAAGGTCCATTCGGACGTGTAGATCGTGTAGAGCCC
>CAZZIF010000102.1:0-11804 GCA_964654025.1 uncultured bacterium | reverse complement strand
GATCCCGGCCAGCGGCACAAGAAGAAGAGCGTATTGAGCAGCGCCCGTCCATCGACCGGGGTGAAGAGCAGGATCAGGTAATTCTTGTAGCCAATGTCGTAGTTGAGCGGCTGGCTGGCCGCCTCGTAGACCCCGCCGGGGCCACGGGTGAACTGTTCGCGGAACGGCGGATAGAAGTGATAGTCGGCCAGATCGCGGATGCGGCTGATGTCCTCGAGGCGGTTGGTGATCTGGCTCACCTTGCGGTGCAGCCGCTGGGCCCAGCCGCGCGTGTAGACGTCGGCGGTGTAGGGCCGGATCTCGTCGATCTCCGCGTCGGTCAGGGCGGGCTCCAAGAAGAACATGAAGCCCTCGACGTTGCGCTCGAAGCCGAAGGGCTCGGCGAAGTTGCGAATCTGGACACGCAGCGGCATGCGCACGCGTCCCCAGGCGATCGATTCGGTCTCGCCCGGCACGAGCTGGATCCGCGGCGTGTTGTCCTGCCGGTACCAGCGAATGAACTCGTCGGCATCGCCGCACCAGAAGTCGATCGGGAAGTACTCCTGGAAGTGCACCTTGACGTAGTCGTTGCCCCCGCCGCTCTCGCGCTTGGCCCCGGAGGCGTAGGCGTTGCGCAGACCGAAGACGCAGCGGCGGTGCAGGCGCCACTCGTCCTTGCGCAGGATCCAGCGCGTCAGCTCGGTGACCTCGGCGGTGCGGTTCTCGTCGACCAGCTCCTTCAGATCGTAGAGCAGCTTGGCGCGAATCGAGAACTGGGTGACCATGCGCTGGGCGGTGCGCTGGGCGTCGTCGCCGCCGAGGGCGGCGTCGTAGCCCTGGCGCGCGATGTCGTCCTGGAAGGGTGTGCGTAGCAGGCCCGCGTTGGCGAACTGCTCGAGATAGTCGACGATCTCGTTGCGGTTGCCGCTCTCGATCGAGTTGACCGGAATGAGCGCCCCGGCGATGGCGATGCTGAGCCAACCGGGCAAGGGCATGAACCCGACCACGCTCGTGGGCGCCCACATGAGCTGCCAGTAGGCCTCCGCGCGGCGGCGCACGATCGACTGGCGCACCGACTCGAGCTGCGCGAACTTGAGCAGCGAGTAGGCGTCCTTGTCCTCGGCCATGCGCTGCAGCTCCTGGAACAGCGAGTGCTCCTGATCGAGGGCGATCTCGACGCGCTCGCCGTACTGGAGCGCGTTGACGCCGATGTCGATCAGGTCGAAGACCTTGCCGATGTAGCCGAGGGCTTCAACGGCGCGGGCGGCCCGGGCGCGCGGGAACGGGCCCTGCTGACGGATGCGGCCGATCAGCTCCCGGTGCGACGTTTCGTACTCGATCTGGTTCATCGCGATGCGGATGTTGCGTTCAGGAACATCGCCGGTGGCCTCGGCGAACTCGCGCAGCCACTGGCGGCTGGCGGGCGGGCAGAAGTCATCGGCCAGGGCGGCCCCGCCGTGGCGCCACGCATCGCGGCCCATCGTGACGAGCGTGTGCAGGGTGCGCGCTTGCCCGAGGTAGCCCCAGTACTTCTTCAGGTCCCCGAAGTACTGCGCGAACTGGCGCAGCAGCGTCGAGCCCGAGGTGTCGCGGCGGCGCTCGTAGCGCATCAGCGCCAGGTGTTCTGGGAAGAAGCGCCCGAACTGCAGCAGGTAGGCGAACTCCAGACTGCTCGGGTCGCCCACCAGCAGCGAGCGCTGGTTCGACCGAATCGTGGCCGCGCGCGCCGCGCCGCTCCCGCTCCCGCAGCCGCTGCCGCTGCCCCCGCTGCTCCCGCTCCCGCCGCCGCCCGTGCCGCCACGGCCCCCACCGGCCTCGCGCCGATCCTCCTCGAGCAGGGTGAACTCGACGAAGACGCGCCGGGCGTACTCCAGCGCATCGTCGGGGCACCCGGCCACCAGAGCCTGCGGGCCGGTCAGGCGCACGGTCATCGTGTAGGGCCCCGAGGGAAACCGGTCGGGAGGCTGCCGGAAGAAGGCCCGCGCGGGCGACTCGGCCGTGGCGGCGCGCACGATCGTGGCGGTCTCATCGACCGTGTCGCGGATCGATTGCGGCACGCCGGGTGAGGCCAGCGGACCCTGCAGACGCACCGTGCCGGTGATGCGGGTGGGCAGTGTGTCGAAGCTTACCGTGACGATCCTCTCGCGCGTCAGTGTGACGCGGGCGTCGGTCGGAACGTGGACGGCCGTGGGCAGGTAGTCGACGTAGCGGCCGTTTTCGATCGGCGGGTGGCCCATGCGGGCGGTCTCCTGTGGGATGCGAGGTCCATGTCCGCGCGTCTGCGATTCGTCAGTCGGTCGTTGCCTCCGCGGCGAAGGTCACCCGGCAGGGGCCCGGGGGCACGTCCTCTTCCCGGGCCTCCCCGGCATGATCGAGCGTGCCGCTGCGCTCCTCGCCGTTCGGAAGGATGAGCGTGTACTCGGCGTCGGGCACCGGCTCGCCGTCCGGATCGAGCAGTCGTATCTCCACCCAGCTCTTGAAGACGAGAAGCCCGGAATCCTGCTCCTCGAATCCGAACTCGTGACCCTCGATCGTGACGGTGAAGAAGTACTCGGGCGGATTGTACTCGCCGCCGTAGGTTTCCATCTCCTCCTGCGTCAGGATCTCGTCGGTGTCCTCGTGGTAGGCGTACTCCCAGCGCACCTCGATCCGTCCGCCGGTGACGCGGGTCTCGATCTCGGTCAGGCGGTCGTGATCGCCGTCGCGGTCGTGCTCGTAGATCGTGACCAGGGCGGGCGTCTCCTCCCGGGCGCCCACGACCGTGGCGCTCAGGACGACCTCCTCGCCCGAACGCGCCTCCTGTTCACTCCAGGCCATCTCGGAGACGGTGAGCCGGCGGATGGGGATGCGATTCGATTCGGCATCGAGGCCGTGGTCGGGCAATGCGGCGCGGACGTAGGCCGTCTCGCTGTCCGGCGCGTCGGCGGGGATCTCGAGCTGGGCGACGAAGCGGTTGTTGTAGATCTGGCCTTCGGTCTCGGCGAGCGTCTGGCCCGATTCAGTGAGAGCTTCGATGCGGATTGGCGCCCCTTCTCCGACGAAGGCGGTCAACACCTCGACCGGCGTCGCGCGGCCGGCGACGGCCCGGCCCGCCCGCCAGGCGACCACCTCGATGCGCGAGGTGAGCGTGATCTCGTGCTCTTCGCCGGTGGCTCTGGGGTAATTGAGATCCATCCCGTCCCCCCCACGGCGCGCAGCCGGTGCTCAGCGGCGCCCCGCCGCGGCTGGCGCGGATAGGTCTATCTCATTCTATCCACGCTTGTTACGAGTGCGAAGCTCGCGCCCGTGTCCCGTGCAGGCCGACCTTAGCCAAGCCCCAGGGGGTGGTCCAGCACATTCTATCGGCCGGCCGGGTGCGCCCATCGCTTGACTCCCGCAGGCGAATCGTCAGAATCCCAAGCGGCAACCCCGCATCGTCCGAACCGTCCGGCGGACCGGCCTTCTCGCGTGTCCTTCCGGCGGCAGGTCTCGAAGGGAATCGAATATGGGAAACCCGGCCGCGCGCCAAAGCGATCTGACCACCCACGGCGGGAGCGTCGTGGCGGGGCTTCCCACGGTGCGCATCGGCGGCCTGCCCGCCGCGCGCATGACCGACATGCACACCTGCCCGATGGTCACCCCCGGCACGCCGCCGGTGCCCCATGTCGGGGGACCAATCACGCTCGGCAGCACGGGCGTGCGCATCGGCAGCCTGGGCGCGGCCCGGGTGGGAGACATGGCCGTCTGCACAGGTCCCCCTGACTCGATCGCGATGGGATGCTTCACCGTGATGATCGGCGAGGTCGGCAGCCCCGGAGGTGGTGGGGGCGCGGCAGCCTCGGGCGGTGGCGCCGCCGCGGCCAGCTCGGCCGCCGGGGATGAGCCCGCCGAGGGCCACTGGGTGCGCTTGCGCTTCGTCGACTCGGCCGGCCTGCCGCTCGCCCGCCTGGCCTACGAGATGGAGGCGCCCGACGGCACGGTGAGCCGCGGGCGGTTGGCCGAGAACGGCCTGGTCAGCGGCGGCGGTTGGGACGCGGCCGGCACCTGCACGGTCCAGCTCTTCACCGTCGGCGGCCTACGCTGGTCGGCCGAGGAAGCGCCCGCCGCCGAGCCGGTCACCCTCACGGCCGAGACGAGCGGTTTCGAGGACGGGACCGACGCGCGGGTCGTGATCCTGGAGTGCGATCTGTCCGGGCCCGAGACGGCCATCGAGGTGCTCGAGGGTGAGGTCGCGGGCAACCGGATCGAACTGGAGTGGACCTACCGTCATCCGGAGGATGAGCCGCCCCGCGGCGCACAGACGCCGGGCGGCTATTCGCGTCCGCTCTACCGTTTCGAAGTGCACGTGGGGCCGGTGTCGGCGCGATCGGGCTTCCTGAAACTGACCGACACCCTCGAGATCCAGGTCCAGGACGCCGAGGGCAACGCCCTCTCCGGCGAGCCCTACGAGGTTCGCACCCCCGAGGGCGCGATTCTCACCGGCGAACTCGACGACGACGGGCGCGCCACGCTGGAGGAGGCCTCCGTGCGCACCGGCCGCATCCGTCTTCCCGGCGTGCCCCACGGGGACCTGCGGGCCGAGCGGGAGTCGTCATGAGAACCTACCGCGGGCACCGCTTCACGCTTCAGATCCCCGAATCCTGGGAGGACCGTTCCCGTCCTCTCCTGCTGGGCCCGCTGCTGAAAGGGGACCGGGCCGGCCTGGCCGTACAGATCGAGCCGCGGTGCAAGGCATCCAGTGCCGCCGACTACGCCCGGAAGAAGATCGAGAGCCTGATCGCGACGGTGCCCGGATGGGAGCCGCTCCGGCAGGAAGCGTTGCCGGACGCCGATGGCGCCGAGGCCGTGCTGGTCGAGCTGCGCAGCCCCGGCGCTCCGGCGCAGCGCCAGTACCGGCGCTTCTACTTCCGGGTTCTGGGGGGCACCGGCTTCGGCTTCATCGCCCAGATGAGACGCCCCTCGCGCAAGCGGATGAGCCGCGCCCTGGACGACATGGTCCTCAGCGTGGCGCTGCCGGCGGATGGGCAGGATGAGGAGGTGCCCGCGCCTGCGCGTGCGCCTGCGCGTGCGCGCGTGCCCGTGCGTGCGCCTGCGCCTTCGCCTGCGCGTGCGCGTATGCACGCATCCACACCTGCACCCGTCTTCCGCACCGACCTCTTCGCGATGCGGCTTTATCCGGGCTGGCACGACGCCACCGGGTACGAGCTGGGCCTGCCCCGGTCTGCCGGCGGCGTACGCAATCTCTTCCTGCGCCGCGAGCGCTGGGGCCCGTCCCATGCCGGGATGCCGGCCCTTCTGGCGCAGGCGCGGATCGAGATCGAGATCATGGGCCAGAAGGTTCCCGGATTCGAGCTGCTGGCCGAGGACGAGTGCGAACTCGACAGTGGCGCCCGGGTGCCGCGGGTGCACTACCGCCGGGCGGCCGGGCCGGGGGGCGGCCCGGGGGCCGGCGCGGTGGCCGGCGCGGGACTCACGCTGGAACAGCGTCTGATCCTGGTGGCGGACGCCGACGAGCTCTTCTTCCTCTGCTTGACCAGCGAACCGGATCCCGACGAGGAGGTGGTCGCCGCCTATGACCGCCTACACAGGAGCTTTACCATCGAACCGGCGCTGGAGGCCACCTTCGCCTGACCTGGTGAAGAGGGCCAACGGGGGCCAGCAAGGACCGGAGAGAGCCGGAGAGAGTCGGAGAAAGCCGGAGAGAGCCGGGGGGGACCGAAGAGACCGATGATGCGTGAAACAAGAAAAACGGTAGCCGTGCCGGCGCGGACCCGATCCCACACCCAAGTGCGGGTGGCCTGGTTGGCCGTGTGGCTGCTCTGGATCGCGATCGCCGGCGCGGGGTGCGGCCAGGAGCGGTTCGAGTTCATCGTGACCGATGAATCCGGCCGGCCCATCGAGGGCGGCACCATCTTCTACTATCCCAACGGGGATCCGGAACAGGAACGGGTTCTCGTGGGGCAGACCGATGCGTCCGGCAGCCTGATCCTCTCCGGTGACGCTCTGGCCGAGGGCACCTGGTACCTCTTCGAGAAGGCCTGCGCGATCAGCGTCGCCGGCGAGCGGTTCGATCCGGGCACCTGTTCGATCATCAGCGGCGGGGCGCAGGGGCGCTACCGGTTCAGCCGCAAGGACGGCTTGCTTCGCAAGGGCGACTTGCGGGATCCGCTTCCGGGCAAGGACTGGCCCGGCCGGCGCGTGCAGCTCACCTGCGAGGCCATCCCCGCGTCCGCCGGAGGCGAGGACCCCGCCGGCGGGCGCCGCCAGTCGTTGACGCGCATCCTCGATCTGACCAGCACTCCGGGGGCGGAGGTGCGCGTCAATGGGCGGCCGGTTGCCTGGGTGCCCGAGAGCGGCTGGCTCAACGAGAGCTTCTGTCCGGGGGATTCGCTGGCCTGCTTTGCCGCCACCTGCCGGATCGAGATCCGCCTGGAGGGACACGACACCGTGGAGCGACAGGTGGCCCTGCCCGAGCCGGCCGGCCGCATCCAGCTCGAGGCGCCGCTCGAGCCGATCTCCTCGGAGGCCGGTGCGGGCGGGGCCGCGTCACGGGCTGGGACGCTTGCCGGTGCCTCCACGGGCGGTGCTTCGACGGGCGGCACCTCCACGGCCGGCGCCTCCCCGGCCGGTGGCGCCCTGCCCGCCGGCTACGCCCGGGTGCGCATCGCCAATCAGGGCTTTCCTCAGACCTGCGGGGAGAAGGGCGACCGGTGGCCGGTGCTGCACGTCGACCGGTTGGGGGTCTCGGTGGAATCCACCTCGGATCAGGCGGCCTGGAAGGCCTACTACGACCTGATGTTGCCCACGGCCAGGTCCTACAAGGTCGCGATCGAATGCCCCCAGGAGGGGCAGACGGCGCACACCTGGAACCCGTGGGACGAAGCGACCGGCTTGCCGCAATGGTATCGCATCGAGGTGCCCGGCAACGCGACCGAACTCTACTTCGCATTGCCCACCTTCTCGGCGGGGGATCCGCTGGAGTTGCGGCCGACGGCCGGGACGTGGCGGGGGTTCCGTGAGAGCGCGGCGACCCGTATCGACTAGCCCGGCCGGGCTGGCTGGCCAAGACTCTCCTCCCCCCGGGCGTGACACCATCCTTGCGCTCCGGGATCTTCCCCGTGATAGTTACCAGCGAATGAGTTCGAAGTCCTTCAGGCCCGTTACTCGCGGAGGTTCCCATGATCTCCCTTGCCAGGTTCTCCGGCCGGTCGCGTCTCTTCACGGTGGTGGGGCTCATTGGGGCCCTCGGAGCCCTCGGGGCCGGCGTGGTGTTGGCATCCTCTCTCGGTTCGGCCAAGGCGCAGGAGGGTGGCGCCGGATCGGAAGGGTGCGACATCATCGTCGAGCAGGCGTTCGACTACCTGGTCAGTGACCAGTACCGCAACGCGCTGCAGATGGTTCAGGAGGCCTTCGCCAGTCCATCGGCCACGCCGGACTGCCAGGCCCGCGCCCTGCAGACACAGAGCTGCGCCTACCTGCGGATGGGTGAGCGGACCCGCGCCATCAGCGCCCTCACCGAACTGCTGAGCCGCGATCCCACCCCGCCTTACGACGGACGCATGTTCCCTCCGGCGATGAACCGACTCTACCGGGCGGTGCGCGACTCGTTCCTGTCGGCCGGCACGATGGATATCGGTACGATCGCGGTCCTCGACTTCAACGTGATCACGTTGCAACCGAAGGACGATGACTACGACTACGATGCCCTGGGCAGCGCCCTGCAGATGATCATCGGCACCGACCTGGTCGAGAGCACGAACCTGACCGTCGTCGACCGCACGAACATGAAGGACGTCCTCGCCGAGCTCGAACTGAGTTCGAACCGCGAGCTGGTCAACAAGGAGAACTCGATCCGTCTGGGCGAGTTGCTCAATGCGCACGCGTTCATCACCGGCCAGATCCTGCTCCTGGATGATGAGTCCTGCCGGATCGATCTGCAGATCATCCACGCGCCGACCTCGCGCGTCTTCGCCCGCCAGTACACCGGCCCCTTCAGTGGGAAGCCCGGCGACCTGCTGAAGCTGCAGACCGGGGTCCTGTCACTGATCGTCGAGGGGCTCAACGACTTCCGCGCCGAGGTCCAGGACGTGGGCCCGATCCGTCCCGACCCGCTCTACTTCGACACGTTGCAGAAGACCGCCCGGGACAACGAGCGCGCGATGGAGATCTGGTTGCTGCAGGGCAAGGCACTCGAACGCGAGGATGCCGGCAAGCACGGGGATGCGCGCAAGGCGTACGAGAAGATCCTCGAGATCGACCCCGACCACAAGATCGCCCAGGCCAAGCTCTGGGCGCTGCAATCGAGCTGATGGATCGGCGTCGGGCGGAGGCCCGGACGCGGGGGAGACGGCCATGCGCAGGACGGCGAGTGAGGTGAACGGGGCCGGCAGGGGGGGCGGGCCGGCCTCGGCTGCGGCCTTGGCGGCGGCCCTGGCGGCCGGTCCCTGCGTCACGCCGGAGCGCCCGTGGTACGCTGCGGCCGGCCGCCGGTTCGCGGCGACCCTCTGTTGGGCAGTCCTCGCCGGACTCGCGCTCGCCGGCCTGCTCGCCGGCCCGCTCGTCTGGGCTTCCGGCGGTGCGCAGGCCCAGTCGGCCGCACCCGGTGCGTCCTCCGCATCCGGCGCATCCGGCGCATCCTCGGCACCCGGCGCCGACCCACTGGCGCTGCTCTACGACCGCGACTTCGCCGGCCTGCATGCGCTGGCCGCCGCCGAGCTCGACTCCTCCGGCATTGGGCTCGAGCGCAAGCTCGACCTGCTGCGGGCCGAGGCGGCCGCCCACCTGGCCACCTACTTCGAGAGCCGCCAGAGCGCCGACCGCGAGAAGGCGGTCGCCGCGATGAAGGCCATGCTGGCCCTGGACGGGCAGGCCGATTTCGTGCCCGGCTATCGCTTCCCCGAACCCGTGCACGCGCTCTTTCGTGAGGTCCGCCACGAGTATGTCACGACGTACGAGGCGGTGGCCGATCCGTCCCGCGTGGCGGTGGCGCCATTCTACCTGATCGACATGGGCGGCAGCGAGAAGGTCAACTGGGCCGGTTTCGCAGAAGCGCTGCCGTTCATCATCACCGATGCATTGCAGGACGTGCCCGGCCTGATCCTGCTATCGCGGGAGCACATGCGGACGATCCGGGCCGAGTTGAGCTTGGCCTCCCAATCCGATCTGGTCTCGAAGGAAAACCGCCTGCGTCTCGGGGAGTTGCTTTCGGCCTCCTCCTTCGTCTACGGCGAGCTGCAGGTGCTGCCCGGCGACGAGGTCTACTTCGAGATGCGCTGGGTCCAGACCGAGACCGGCGTCACGCTCTTGGCCCGGCAGGCTCGCAAGCGCATCCGCGACGGCGGCGATCTGCTCGAACTCGAGGAATCGGTGCTGATCGACGAGTTCATCCCCGCCATGCTGGCCGCCCTCGACAAGGAGGCCGGCGTCAGCGGCATGGCGTCGAGCGCGGGACGCGTGCGCGACCACTTCCAGCGCAAGATGGCGATCGCCGGCCGGGGCGACACCTACCTGCACTACGTGGCCACGATCGCCTCGGCGATGGCGGCCGAAGAGGAAGGGGCCTACGAATCGGCCCTCGAGCAGTGGCGCTCGGCGGCCGAGCTGATGCCGGCCTACGAGGCGCCTCGCGAGCGGGTCGAGGCGTTGCGCCTCCTGAGCGCGCGGGTCAAGGACGCCGGAAACTGACCCGGAGAGCCGGATTTGGCGCGCGCACGGCCCGTCGATCCAGCCGGCCGCGTCACGGAGGATAGAACGACGATGATCGCGAGGCGACTCCTGCTGTGGTGCGCGGGGCTTCTGCTGCTGGGAGCCTGCAGTCCGCAGACCGTGCGGTGGGGCGATCCGGCCGCCTGGCGTGATGCCCTGCCCGAACTCCAGGCGCGCGCACGAGCCGACTCGACCGATCAACAGACCCGCGCCCATCTGGCGCTGGCGCTGCTCTACGATGAACGGCCCGCCGCCGCCGACTCGCTGGCCGCCGCCGTGCTGGAGACCGCGCCCCGTCACGCGCTGGCCTGGTACGTCAAGGCGATCGTGCACGAGCAGCGCGGCGAGTGGGCCCAGGCCGACTCGATCTACCGCCGGCGCGAGAGCTTCGCCGGCGCGCCGCGCGGGCTGCCCGGGATCATGGCCGCGCGCCAGACGCTCGCGTTGCGCCAGGTGCTGCGCGCGCAGCTGCGTGCCGACCTGGATCGCGCGCGCCGGGACCAGGGCCTGACGCTCGAACCCCTGGGACTGTTGGTCTACCCCTTCGCGCCGATGGGCGAGGGCCGGCAGGATTCGGTGCTCGCGGTGGGGGTGACCCACTACCTCACCAACACCTTCGCCCTGATCGAGACCCTGGTGGTCATCGACAACACGCGCCGCCAGTTGCTCGAGGAAGAGATCCGCCAGAGCCGGTCCGAGGCGTTCCAGTCGGCGACGCGCCTCGTGGCGCGGACGATCGGTGCCAGCTTGGCGGTGCGGGGTCACGTGGGTGGGGCGCTCGAGGAGGAGGCCGCGGCCCGGGTCCAGTACGGTATCGAAGACCTTCTGCTGGGCCGCGACGATCCGTCCTACCGCGGCACGGCCGCGACGGTCGACTTCACTGCCCCGACCCGTTACCTCTTGGCCGATCTCGGCGAGCGGGTCGCGCGGATCGCCGAGGAGCAGTTTGGACTCGAGTTGGACGAGCAGGTTCGCGCGCGCCTGGTGCGGCCGCGCACCGGCGAGTTCGATGCGTTTCTGGCCTACGCCGAGGGCCTCTACTGGGAAGAGCGGTATCGCTACGGCCTGGCCAACCAGGCTTTCCGCGAGGCCCAGCGGATCGATCCGGGTTTCGACGACGCGCGCGAGGGCGCCGAGCGCACCGGCGGCGGCGCTGCCGACCTGGCCCCGCCGCCCGCCGGACCGATTCTTCCGCTGCCCGGATCCGACCTGGCCGACGATGCCGGCGCCGGCGCCGGCCGTGCCGTCGATCAGATGCCGGACGAGCGGTCCGAGGAACCCGCGCCGGTGCCGGCGGCGGTGGGAGAGAAGGTGCGCATCATCGTGCATCCGAGATAGCGGTCCCGCTCCCGTGGCGGTGTCCACGAGAGGGAGACCGAGGGTTGGACCGATCAACGAGCCGGAGGGAGTGCCAGCGGGCATGCACACGATGCAACGACGAAAGCGACCGCCGCTGGGCGAGGATGGCGCGCCGCGGGGCGTTCTGTGCCGGTTGGGGAAGGCCGTGCTCGTGCCCGCGCTTCTCTTGGTCTGGCTGGGGACGCCGGCGGTCGGCGCGGACAGTCCCGAGGCGCCCTGGCTGTCGATGGCGTTCTCCTATGAGCGCTGGGGCCTCGACACCGGCGGCGGCCGGGAGGCCTTCGGCCAGACCTGCGGTGAGCTGGCCTTCGAGTATCCCGAGCTGGCCCGGGGCCTGCGCGCCCGCGCCTACCTGCCCCTCTTCTGGACCCGCGACGGCGATGCCGACGCCACGCTTTCGGGGCTGGGCGACGCACAGGTTCGCTTCCAGTATCAGCCCGGGCGCAGCACCTGGCGCTACACGGCCGGGCTCGACCTGCCCACCGGGCGTACCGGCCTCGACGAGACCGAGGCCCGCGTCGCCGCCCGCGCGATGGCCAGCCGCGTGCTCGATCTGCGCCTGAAACGGCCCGGCGAAGGACTCGACCTCTTCGGCGGTCTCTCCTGGGGCCTGCCGGCCGGACGCAACACCGCTCTCGGTGTGGCGGTGGCCGGATACGTGAAAGGCGCCTACGACTTGTACACCACCGCCGGCGGCGCAATCGTCGAAGCCGACCCGGGCGAACGGCTGCACCTGTCGCTGCGCCTGCTGGCGCGCGAGCACGACCAGGATCCGAACTGGA
>CAZZIF010000101.1:3315-12056 GCA_964654025.1 uncultured bacterium | reverse complement strand
AGGTGATTATTTGCAGAAGTACTTAGTTAAACGTCCGAAGAATGTACCGACCGGATCGTTACCATCCCCGTGCCCAACCAGGGCGAGATCTACGTTCGCTACGGCCAGCCGGGTGGCGTCAGCATCCAGACCAAGACCGAGAATCGCACCGACCCGCAACCGGACGACGTGGCAATGGAAGCCCCCGGGACGGCCAAGGACACGGTGCGATCGGAGCCGCCGGGCTTGGATGAAGAAGATGTCCGCGAGGCGGTTGAGAAGGAGCTCCGCCAGGAACTACGGGATCGTGAACGCCGCATGCCGATCCACGACGCCGCGCCGAGGTTCGACTCTCCCGGCAGCATCCATGAGCTGGCCGAGCTGCTATCGGCGCAGATTGACGAGAAGATCGAGAAGAGGATCGACGAAGCCTTTGCCCGGCGCATGCCGGTCGGTGAAGGTGAAGTCCGTGAGACCGACGTTGATGTCGACGTGTCCAGGCCAGCCGGGCCTGAAACCCCGCAGCTTGAGGCTCAGCCGCGTGAGGCTCGGCCTTCCGAGCCGGCCGAGGTTGAACAAGACGAGGCGCCCGAGTATGGCATGGAGCCGCATCGCATGAGCCCGCGCCAGATCAACTCCTATGTCGGAGCCACGGTGAATGACCCCGATCAGGCGCTCATCGGGGCGCGCTTGAATCTGGGCACCGTGACGGCGGACTCGCCTCTGCTTCTGCTGCCCGAGGTGGCGATCGGTACCGGGAGCGGCGGGCCCTCATTCATGGTTGCCGCCAATCTGATGTTTCAGCTCTACGATGTGGCCGCACGCGGAGACTGGTCTCCCTATGCGACTGCCGGCGCTGGCTTGCTGACCTTCGACAGCGACGTCGCCGGCCGGCCCGACGCCGAGGGTGTTCTCAACCTGAGCTACGGTGTCGTGGCCAACGTGGGCGGCTACACGGTCTATGCGGAGCATCAGGGGATCGACCTGTTCGATCTCCACCGAATCCTCGCGGGGATTCGGTGGGACCTCTAGCTCAACGCCAGCAGCTCGCGCGTAGCCCGCTCGGGCTGTTCCGGATCGAAGCGCACGAGCGAGAGTTCGGGGCCGTCGTGGCAGCCGCAGAAGGCGACCGTCTTGCCCAGAGTCTCGCGCCAGACGCCGGTCAGGCGGGGGGCCTCGTGAATGTGGCCGTGCAGGGTGAGGCGTGGTTGCCAGATCTCGATCAGCCGCTTGATGGCGATACTGCCCACGTGTACGTCCAAGGGGACATGATCAATCATGCGCCCGTCGAGGGCAGCGCGATCCAGATTCGTGGCGTACGGCGGCGAGTGGAAGAGCAGCAGGGTCCGCCGCGGATCATGGTTCCGGGTGAGTTCTTCGAGGTCTTGGGCCATCGTGGCGTGACGGGTGATGTGTGCTTCGACCGGCACGCTGCGGCGGCCTTCCTCGGGTGAAACACAGCCTGGATCCACATAGCGCGACACGTCGTAGCGCTCCCAGTCCTTGAGCAGGAACGGTGTGGGCGGCACGTACGAATAGCCGCAGATCGTATAGGGCCCGAGCCGGACGGCCTTCATGTGGATGTACTCGAGGAGCCCTTCGGCCTCGGCCTCGAGCACGAGCGGTTCGAGCGCGCGAGGGTCATCGTTGCCCAGAATCACCAGGATGCGTGGGGCCGGCCGCCCGCAGCGCTCGGCCCGGAAGGCCACCCGCCGCAGTCCCGGATAGAGAATCTCCGAGACCAGCTCGGCCGGTGACCCGTGGATCGAGAAGAGGTCGCCGCCGATCAGCAGGGCATCGGGGAGTTCCTCTTCGAGTGCGGCCAGCAGGCTCCCGTAGCGTTCGGGATTGCCGTGAAGATCGGATGTGAAGAAACAGCGCATGGTCCCATCGCTCCGCAGGGCCGCCTCACGCGACCATCTCACATCACACGACCGTCGGCTTGCCCAGAACCAGGGGCCGCGCGGCGTCGGTTACGGCGCCGATCTTGACGGCGTAGCTGGTTTGGCGCTCGATGTCCTCGTCGGTGACGATGTGGACGTCGAGCAGGCGATCGGTCCGGTAGCCGGTGCGCAGATAGTTGACCTCAGCCAGGCACAGGCTCCAGCCGTCGAGCCAGCGGGCCAGCTCGGCACGCTGCTGATCGGTGCCGCGGAAGTGCACCAAGAGGTCGATGTCACTGCCCGGGCCGGCCGTGGCGTTCTTGGTGCTGCCAAAGATGTAGAGGGCCAGCACCCCGAGTTGCTCGGCGTCGATCTCCTGGGCGATCCGGTCGGCCATCTTCTGCCGCCACTGCCAGAACTGGATGGGTTTGTAGGCGGCCTGATCGTCGTAGGAGGGGAGTTCGGAGCGGCTTTCGTCCGGGGCGGTCAGGTACCCCACGGCCTCGCCCAGGTCGGCGTTCTGCAGAATGCGCAGGACACGTCCGTCAGCCGCCGCCGGGACGTCGATGACGCGGATCACTTCGGCCAGTCCAGCGCGAGCGGGCAGCAGCTTCGGCAACAGGTTCGACGCGTGCGTCAAGAAGCGCTCGTTGAAGACGACGCCGTTCTCGTCGGGATAAAGCGGCAGGTAGCGAATGCGCGCCTCCACCAGATCCTGAAAGAAGTGGGTGCCGAAAGAGAGGTCGGGAACGTAGCCGCCCCGGCGGCGCGCGATCTCGATCAACATGGCCGTGTTGCTGATGTCGGCGTAGGTCACGTTGACGCCGAGCTTCAGATCGCCGCGGCTGCCCCAGCGCCCGGGACCCAACAGGGCGAACTGACGCTTGGGCAGGAGCTTGTTGAGCTGGCCGACCGCGCGTCCCACCGCGACGAGTTCCTCGCGGGTCTCGATGTCGGCATAGGCGGCCGGATCGACGTAGACCAGGTGCGTAAGATCGGGCACATACCCATTGGAGACATAGCGCTGGGCGGTGAAGACGACGTCCTTCGCCTCCAGATCCTTCGGGATCGGGGCCGGCGCCGAGTCGCCCACATTGCTTTGCGGGCGGCATTGCAACAGGTAGAAGTGCTCGCCGTCATGAGCGAACTCCAGGTCGACCGGCGTGGCCAGATGCGTCTCGAGCAAGGTGATCATATTGCGCATGTGCTTCAGGAAGGGCGTATCGGCGAACAGGCTCTGGCAGGTGACGACCAGATCGTCGCGCTCGGGATCGACCAGCATGGGCTGGACCTTCTGGAGCATGCCGTCCTTGAGCACCGAAAAGACGCGTTCCATCAAAGGGTACTTGTTGCCGCACTCGCGCACCAGTTCGCGGATCGAGCGCGTCTCCCACTGGCGCGTCTCGAGATTGATCAAATCCAGCTTCTGCGGCGAGTAGCGCACGATCTCATCGATCGCCACGTTGGCGCGCAACTGAGGCTTGCCCGGTACCGCCAGGATAGGATAGTCGTCGGGCACGCGGTCGACGGCGCGGGTGCCCAGTCCCGCCACGATGCGCAGCAGGCCGTCCTCGCGCTTGATCCGCGGCGACCAGCGAAAGTCGTTGTGGCTGAAGGCCACCCCAGCGAAGGCCGGCAGGAAGTAGCGTCCCACCCGGGTTCCGACGACCGCCTGGATCAGGATGCCCATCTCTTCGTTGAACTCGAGCAGCCCGTGATCGCGGCGGTACTCGATCGGGTCGGGACCGAAGGTGGAAGCGTAGACCTCGGCGATCGCATCCATCAGCGCAGCCAGGCGCTCTTCCTTCGTACCTTGGTTGGCCAGGAAGAGGCTTTTGTACTTGCCCGAGAAGGCCGTGCCCAGGCGGTCTTCCAGGAGGCTCGAGCTGCGCACGATCAGCGGCACCTCGCCGAAGTCGTCCAGCGCAACCGAGAGCCCGTTGATGACCCGAGAGGTAAAGGAACTGGACTTGAACAGGCGCACGATGCTCGGGTACTCGTCGCGGACCGAGTCGATTTCCTTGTACTTCTGCTCGATCACGTCCTGAAGGTCATTGTGGGCGACGAAGTCGAGCAGGCCGTCGGAGGCGACGAACCAGGTGCGTGGGATACGCACCTCGCCCACCGGCATCTCGTCGCTGCGCGTCAGTTCCAGCACTTTGGGGGCCAGCACGAGACCGGCGCCCTTGCCGCCGAGCTTCCCGTGGCTGCCGGCGGGCATGATGATATGGTCGACGAGGTGGACAAAGTCGTCGATGTCCATGAACTCCTTGGCCGTCCGCACGAAATCGAGCTGCTCGGTCAGGAGACGCTGGGTGAGCGAAACGCGTAGGCTCTTCAGGGTCGAGGCCGGCAGGTCCCGTCCGGCCAGGATCTGGTTGAACCGCCGCAGCGCATCGGCCAGTTCGGGCACGGAGGAACGCAGGTTGTTCAGCGTCTGCATGAAGCCGCTGGCCTTGTCCTCGACCATCCACTTCTGCACGCGGGAGAGGATCTCGTCGGTGCTCACGTGCCGGGCAGCGAGTTCGAAGGGCTCATCGCTCAGCAGCACCGACAGATCGGGCTCGCTGCGTTCACTGGGCATGTTCGTCTCGCCCGTGACCTCGCCCGGGAGCCGGTCGGCGAACCCGTCCGGGATGCCGCCACCGCCGGCCCCCACAGCCGTGCCGGCGAGCATGCGCCGGGCCTCTTCGACGCCGATTCGCGTCAGGTGGTTCAGCATCCGCCGGGCGATGCGCAGATACAGGCTCTTGTCCGAGTCCCGTAGCAGGCGCACCGGTGCCCGCCAGGCGTCCTCGCGGTTCTCGCTGCGGGAGGCTCCGGCATCCTTCAGATTCCGCTGCATGCCCTTCAGGTGTTGGTAGAAGGCGAAGTGGCTGAGCCGGTCGGCCAGGGTCTCGACGAGCTGGCGCTCTTCCTTGAGGAAGGGTCCCTCATCCTCGGCGGGGCGCTCCTGCGTATAGTAGACCGCGAGGTGGCCCACTTCCTCGTCCTGGACGAGAAGCGGAACCTCCAAGAACCAGGGCGTCTCCTCGAACGGCTCGGAGAAGTAGACGCGCCCTTCGTAGGTCAGGAGCGCCTGGCACACCTCCGGATACTGGAATCCCGGCGGGATTGCGCGGATCACGCCCCGGAAGATATCGTCGAGCGACGCATCCGAGCGGCTGAGAAGCTCCTCCACTTGGTAGAAGCAGCTCAGCTCCTTGGCGCGCTCCTGCAACTCCGCGAGCAATCGGCGGTGGGATCGAGCTGGTCTGCGCATCGTCGGTCTCGCCCCCTTCGCATGTCTCATCCGGCGTCTGTCCCCCTGGCTTGGTCAGAAGGCTGGCTGGGCTCGCCGTCCGATGGCCGGTCGCCGGGTTCGGCGGGCCGCCGGACCACGCCCCGGCCCCGGCAGCCGTCCACGGTCACCGACGCCGGCGCGGTCAACCGGACGTGGCGCACGAACTCGGTCTCACTGACCGCCTCTTGCCGGTCGAGCCATTCCCAGTCTATCCGATGCTGGCCGTGATGGGGCACTGAAAGGTAGAGTACCTGGCAGCCGATGAGATTGTGGAAGAAGTGCGATCCCTGGCTCAGATCGGGATTCATCTGCGGCAACGTGGCCTCGACGATGACCCGCGAGCCGCACACCTGCCCCCACTCCACCGGGACGCCCAACCAGGGGTCGGAGGAGCCCCAGCGTCCGAACCCGATGAGCATGTAGGGGGCGCCCTCCTGCAGAAGCTGCGTGTTGATCCGCTCGAGTTCCTGCGCGATGCGCGGCGTGTGCCGGGCCTCGAAGGTCCGCGGCTTCAGGTAGACCACATCGCGGATCCCCTCCTGCACACCGTTGCCGAGTACGCGCGTCGAGGCGAGGAGGATGTCTTCTCCCTCGAGTTCCTCGGCCGGCAACTCGACCGATTCGCTGGTGACCATCATCGGGCGTACCTGCAGGAATCCGAAACGGGCCGTCCCGCTCGATTCGCGCGGCAAGGTGATCGCGAACTCGATCTCGACGGGGGCGCCGAGCGCGGTTTCGGCCAGTTCCAGGAGATGGCGGATGAGCTCGTTGAGCGGAAAGAGGCCCAGCTCCAGCAGCGGCGCGAAGTTCAGCACGCGGGGGCCGGCGGCGCTCATGCCGGGCCGCAGCCGGTCGGAGCGCGGATCGAAGCTCGAGACCAGGTTCTCCAGCGTGCCGTCGGCTTCGGCGGCGGTCAGGTCGTGGCGGGTAAGGTACTCGGTCTCGCGCGTGGGATCGGGGGGTGGGGGCGCGCCCATGTTGACCGACCAGAACTGGGTCTGGGTGTTCTTGAGCAACTCGCCGATGTTCGCGAACGGGGCCGGGGCCTTCGGATAGCGCGGGCAGTAGGTCCAGGACAGGCCCCCGTCGACGATCTGCTTGCCCAGGCCCAGCGCCAGGCTCACGACACCCTCCTCGGGCCGCGCGCGGCCCGACGGGTAATAGTTGTAGGACCGGGCCACGCCCGAGAGGGTGGGGTAGTACCGGTCGTTGCGCCGCTCGCCCACGATCTCCTGCACGATGATCGCCATCTTCTCGGTCTCCACAGGCTGCTGGATCGAGTGCAGGTAGCTGCGAGCCTGGCGGAAGAAGGTGGAGGCATAGACGTACTTGACCGCCTCGACCAGGTGGCGGAAGCGGCGCTCCACATCGGGCTGGTTGTTCGGCGTCATCTTCGTGCCGTAGACGCCGGCCATGGGGTGGCGCAAAGCATCCTCGAGCAGGCTGGATGAGCGGACCGCCAGAGGGGTGTGCACCTTGTCGACGATGCCCCACAGATCGCCCACGTACTCGGCCGGCAGGTCCACCTGCTGCATCCGGTGCGCGATGCGGTCGTCGGGCATTGCCGCCAGCTCCTCGCGGTCGAGGCGATTGCGGGCGAGGACGCTGTCAAAGATGTCGGTGGTGATGACCGTCAGGGTCGGGACGGTGACCTCGAACTGCGGGAAAGCGGTCTGATCGAACGGTGCCAGGATCTGGTCGCGGATGCGAAGCAGTCCGGATGCCTTCCCGCCGATCTCTCCCTGGCCGATGCGCGTGAAGGACTCCTCCGTACCGAAGAACTGGCGGCCGTATTCGGGTATGGGATCGCGGCCTTTCCGTTCCATGGAGACCTCCGGGTTGGTAGGCGCGCTTCGAGATAAGGGGGGCGCCGGGCGCGAGCGTCGCGAGTCGCCGCGCCCGGCGACCAGTAGCCTAGACCCAGCCGCGATCGCGGCAGGCCTGGGCGACTCGATTGATGGCGACCACGTAGGCCGCGTCGCGCATGTAGATGCTCTGCTTCTGCGCCAGATCGCTGACGGCGATGTAGGCGCTGGTCATCTTCTGGTCCAGGCGGGCCAGCACGTCGTCCTTGGGCCAGTAGTAGTTCATGTTGCTCTGAACCTGCTCGAAGTAGCTGCAGGTCACTCCGCCGCCGTTGGCGAGGAAGTCGGGCAGCATGAAGATGCCGCGCTTGTGGATCACCTCGTCGGCCTCGGGCGTCGTGGGTCCGTTGGCGCCCTCGGCGATCACCTTCACCTGCTCGCTGATGCGGCCGACGTTCTCGCCGGTGACCTGGTTCTCGAGCGCGCAGGGCATCAGGATGTCGACGTCCTGCTCGATCCAGGCTTCGCCGGGCAGCACCTCGTAGCCCAGGTCGGCCGCCTTGGTCTTGTCGATGCCGCCGAAGCGGTCGGTGATCGCCAGCAGCTCCTCGAGGTGGATGCCCAGCTTCTTGCGGAACGTGTAGGAGGTCTGGTCGGCCTGATCCCAGCAAGAGACACAGATCGTCTTGCCGCCCATCTGTTCGTAGAGCTCGATGGCATACTGGGCCACGTTGCCGAAGCCCTGCACGGCGGCCGTCGTGTTCTCGGGCTTGATCCCGAGCTGCTTCAGGGCCTCACGCAGCGTGTAGACGACGCCGTACCCAGTGGCCTCGGTGCGGCCCAGTGATCCGCCCATGCCCACCGGCTTGCCGGTGATCAAGCCCGGGTAGTGGCCACCGTGGATGTGCTCGTACTCGTCGAGCATCCACAGCATGTGCTGGGCGCTGGTCATGACGTCCGGGGCCGGCACATCGGTCAGCGGGCCGACGTCCTTGGCCAGCTGGCGGATCCAGCCACGGCAGATCTGCTCCTGCTCGCGCGGGCTCAGGTGGTGCGGGTCACAGACGACCCCGCCCTTGCCGCCGCCCAGGGGCAGGTCGGCCACGGCGCACTTCCAGGTCATCCACATCGAGAGAGCGCGCACGGTGTCGATCGTCTCTTGCGGGTGGAACCGGATGCCGCCCTTGGCCGGACCGCGGGCGTCGTTGTGCTGGCAGCGGAAGCCTTGGAATACCTTGACGGTCCCGTCGTCCATGTGGACCGGGATCGAGAAGTGGTACTCGCGCATGGGCCTGCGAAGCAGGTCCCGCGTGCCTTGATCGAGGCCGATCAGGTCCGCGATCTTGTCGAACTGAGCCTGAGCCATGTGAAACGCGTTGAAGGACTCCTTGGCCGCCATGATTTGACCCCCCTCTGGGTACCCGGGGCCCGGGCCCTACCGGCGCCGGGTCTCCCGGACCAGGAATGTGAAACAGCCGGGCGATGCTTCGATGCCCGGTGAACACCCTCGCGGGTCGCTGGCGGGCGGTCCGGATTGGCCGGGCTCGGGCGGGTCCGGCCTTGAAGGACCGGTCCCGCCCGAGCCGGGGGCCGCCTGAGCGACACGCGACAGTGGGAGTATCGTCTAGAGAGGCGGTGGGGCGCATCGGCCGGGAGGTGGGTTTTGGGTACGCAATTCTGCGTAGTCTGCCGGACCAGGGGTGGGACGTGCTTCCGGAACGACAGCCACGGCACCTAGTGTGATCGCGCGTGAACGAGCGTACCTCAATTCTGGTGCTGACCTTCGCCCCC
>CAZZIF010000101.1:0-3305 GCA_964654025.1 uncultured bacterium | reverse complement strand
AGCGCAAAGGGAAAGTGCTCGGTGGGCAGGCTCAGCGTCTGCATCAGCTCAACGTTGGCCGAGTCGGTGATGACCAAATAAAGGATAAGTCCTTCATTCGCCGTCCTCCAGGGTTTTCGATTCCTCCCAAGGCGTATATCTTCTTCCCCAGCGCGTGCCCGGGTCGTGTCTCGGCCGGCATGATCGGCACCCGCCCGGAGGACCCGGCCATGGCCCAGATTCCGAATGGCAGTGATCTCGCGGCGCTGATCGAGGAACATCGCATCGGCATCCTCTCGGCCTGGATCGATGCGCTCTTCGAGCTGCGCGAGGCTCACTACCGCGACTACGCGCCTGATACCGTGCGTGCCTGGGCCGCCACGGGCCTGCGTGCCGCCGCCGGCGCCCTCCAGGGTCAGACGCCCGGCGCGCTGCCCGGCAGGCTGCCCGGTCCGGCCGAAGAGGTCAGCCGCGTACTGAGCGCCCACGGGTTCACCATCGAGCAGGTCATCGAGGGTCTCTTGTTGCTGCGCCAGGTGGTCGAGCCGTTTCTGCGGCGGGTCTACGGCCGGGAACCGCAGCAGATGGCCGGGGCGATGCAGGTCTGGGACGCCGGCCAGCGCCGCCTGCTTGGCACCGTGGCGCAAGCTTTCGCGGCCGAGATGCTGCGCAACCTCGAGCGGGCGCGGGCGCGCACCGCATCGATGCTCGCCGCTGCGGAGACGGCGGGCGGTTCGCTGGACCTCACCACCGTGTACGAGCGCACGGCGTCGATGCTCGCCGCGGCACTGCCGGTCGACTTCTGCGCCGTCTTCGAGGGTGATGAGCGGGCCGAGACCTTCTGGCATCAGACCAGCGTGGGCCACTTGCCGGAGGAGCGGTTGCAGCCGATTTTGACGCGGCCCCTGCGGCCGGCCATCGATCCGCTGGTCCGGCGCACGCTCGAGGCTCCCTACCGCGGCCCGCAGCAGGCTCGGTACAAGGATCCGTTCCTCGGCCAGACGACCTGCCGGGCTCTGCACCTGGCGTCCGCCTGTCTCATCCCCATCGCGACCCCCGACCGGGTCCAGGCGCTCGTTCTGTGTGTGACCACCGAGGAGAACTCGACTCCGGCCGATGCGATCGAGGAACAACTGGAGCTGGCCTGGGGCATTGCCAAGACCGTTGCGCCGGCCGTGGGCAACGCGCGGCTGCACGCCGAGACCGAGCGGCAGCTCCAGGTGAGCCGCAGCCTGCAAGGCGTCAGCGACGCTGTGCTGGGCCGTCAGAGCGCGGACGACATCCTGGCGCTCATTTGTGAGCAGGCCCGCGCGCTGATGGATTGCACCGGCACGGCCGTCTACGAGACAACCGGGCCCGAGGAACTGGCCGGCTCGGCCGAGGTCGCGCGGGCGGGCGCGATTCCCGATGCGTTTCCCGGCGCGCTCTCGTCTCTCGTCTCACCCGGGTTGCCTGGGAAGAAGGCTGGCGATCCCCCTACTGGCATGGCCTCCGACACGGCCGGTGACATCACCCTCGACCCGGCTTCCGACATGGTCGGCGCCATGGCCGGCGCGATGGTCCCCGACACCGAACCGATCACGCTCAACGGCCTGGAGCAGCACCCGGTCCTCGGGCCGCGGACACCGATCCACGCCCTGATGCTGCTGCGTCTGAGGGTGGGCGGTGAGCTCGTGGGTGCTCTGCTGCTGGTCGATCGGCAGCGGGACTTCACACCGAGCGATGCCCGGCTGGTGAGACTGTTCGCCGACCAGGCGGCGCTTGCCCTGGAGCGCGCGCGCATGCTGGCCCAGCAGGAACAGCTCGCCCTGGCCGAGGAACGTCAACGGCTGGCCCGGGACCTGCACGACTCGATCTCGCAGTCGCTCTATGGGCTCACCATGTATGCGGAAGCGGCTGCGCGGCACCTGAAGGGCGGAGCCGTAGCGAAGGCGGTGGCGTCACTGGAGGTGCTTCGCGACACCTCGCTCGACGCCTTGCGCGAGATGCGGTTGCTGATCTTCGACTTGCGTCCGACCGTTCTCAGTGAAGAGGGCCTGGAGCCCGCCCTCCGATCGCGCCTCTCTTCGGTCGAGCAGCGCTGCGGCCTGCAGACCGAGCTTCGGGCCGAAGGGATAGGGGCTCTGCCGCGGCGGGTGGCCGAGGCCCTCTACGGCATGGCCTGCGAGGCACTCGGCAATACGCTCAAGCACGCCCAGGCCACCCAGGTGCGGGTGCGCCTGCGCCAGGATGAGGACGGGCTCGAGCTGGAGATCACGGACGACGGGGTGGGCTTCGATCCGGAAGAAGGTTGGCGATCGGGCGGCTACGGTCTGCGCAGCCTGCGCGAGCGCGCCGAAGCGATCGAGGCGACGCTGACCGTTGATACCCGTTCCGGTGGGGGGACACGCGTTCGCGTGCGGGTGCCGGTCGCGGAGCTGGGGTCGCCGCAGTAGCCGCAAGCAGCCGCGAGGGCCTCAACCCCAGGACCGGACAGCCAATCTGCTTGATCCGAACACCCCTGAGGCCTATCATTTAGCGCTGGTTCGAGTTGCGGCTTCCGCTCTTTGTGTACGCATGATGTTGTTACCATCGTTACCGTCAACGCAGGTTCCGGATGCGGGTAGAGAAGGCGAAGAACGGATGGCCGGCGTGGGCGCGGCGGGTGCGATCGGTGATGGCCCTGTCGGCGATCCTGGCGGGTCTCCCTTTTCTGGCGATCCCTGCGGGGATGGCCTTGCCTGCGTTTGCTTCCGAAACCATGGGTATCCCGGGCGATGATGGGGCGGCGGCCTACCGTCGGGATCTCTTCCTGGATTTCGAGGATAGCCGGGGAGAGAACTGGATGATCAGAGCCGGTGACTCGGCTCACGTCACCTGCGAACTGCGCCATGAGCCCACCTTCGGCGAGGGACGCTGTCTCTGGTGCCGGGCCGACGGGTTGGATTCGACCCGCGAGAACAACGAGCAGGTCGAGGTGTTGCTTCCGCTCTCCGAACCGGTCCTGGTGACGGCTGAGTCCCAGATCTCCTGGCTCTGGTGGTTCCGCGACCGCGATCAGAACGATGGGGTCGGAATCGAGATCCGCTACCGCGTCCCCGGCGAGGACCGGTATCGCTGGTTCTCGTGGGCCAGCCACAGCGACCATGACCGGGGCGCCTGGCCGTTCAGTGATCCCGAACTGACACCCTGTGATCACACCGTGACGATCGGGAAAGCCCTGGCGGAACGCGTTGCCGCCGGCCGCCCCGACGATCCTTTCCCCTGGCTGGTCGATGCGATCCGCCTCTTCTTCTGGTTCCCGGCCGATCAGATTCTCTACCTGGACAACGTCCGCATCCGTCCGG
>CAZZIF010000100.1:0-12160 GCA_964654025.1 uncultured bacterium | reverse complement strand
CTGCGTCCGTCGTAGCCGCGCACGGAGCTACCCACCACGAGGGTTCGCTCGCCGGCGCCTGGGGTGGGCGGATGATCGTTCAGCCCTTCGTGCGCGCCGCGGCGAAGCGCCGGCGCCCGGGCCTCGCCAGGCCGGCGGTAGTCGAAAGCCGTCAAGTACGCGCCGGCCGTTTCCTCGCGCCCCATCAGGGCAAGCAGGATCTCGATTTCGGAGCGGGTATCGAAAAGGGGATCGAATACGGGCTCAAACACGCGCCGTTCGCCATCGGGCGCGATCGACTCGTGGTGGCTCTCGAGCGCGTGTGAAAGCGGGAGGATCCAGTCGAACCCCTCCAGGGGTTCGTAGATCACGTCGGTGAAGGCGACCGAGAGACTGGCGGCCTCGACCAGGCGCGGCAGCGAGGGCAACCCCAGGCGGCTGTGAATGCGGGACACGAAGAGTGGCCCCACAGGGCGACCTGGGCGATCGGGGCGATCGGGGCGATCAAGACGCTCGGCGATCGCTCGATCGCACACGCCCGGGGCGGCGGTGCGGTCACGCCGCGCCAGGTCGAAACGAACCGTCCGGCCTATCTGTCCGGTGGCCTGCTGGAGCAGGGCGGCCGTCTTGGCCACCGCCAACCCGCCGATCTGGGCCGTGGCCGTTCCGCCGGCCAGGACGAGCAACCGTCCGGCGTGATCCCTGATCTGATTCACCAGGCCATCGAGCCGCTCGCGGGTGAGCCCACAGGCTTCGGCCGCCGTGCTGCGGTCGACCGCCGGAAGCGCTGCCAAGTAGTCGCTCGAGAGCTGGCGCCCGCCGGTGGCGCGCAGCAGGTAGGCCAAGAGAAGGGCCTCGCTGCCGGCGGGCAGGCCGATGCGCTCGTTCGCACTGCAGCCGGTCAGGGACTGGTTCGCTTCGAGGTGGATCCAGTGGCCGCCGCGATGGTGGAAATCGGCGAACTCGGCCGCGAAGCGGACCGGATCCACGAACCCCTCGAACAGGTCGGCTCCCAGGCTGATCACGAGGCCGGCCCCCTCCATGGTGAAGTAGGGCAGGACCTCACGCCCGAAGAGATCCGCGTAGGCCCGCTTGAGGGCGCCCTGCCCCCACAGTTCGTGCTCGGGTAGAACATCCAGACCGCGCCGCGCGCCCAGCTCCTCGATCAAAGCCGCCCCGGCATCGCCGGTGCGAGCGCTGAAGTACACGCCGCGCGCGTCGCGGCGATTGGCCGTCGCCCAGGCCGCATCGATCGCAGAGAAGGCTTCTTCCCAACTCGCCTCTTGGAATGCTCCGCCATCGCCCCGCTTCATCGGTTGCCGCACCCGCTCGGGGTGGTAGAGCCGCGCCAGCGAGGCCTGACCACGCACGCACAGCCCCCCGCTGCCGGGATGCCCCTCGGGATTGCCCTCGAGCTGGATGGGGTGGCCGCGGCGCACCTGTACCCGCAGGCCGCAGGCGGCCGGACACTCGGTGCACCCGGCGGGGAAGAACACCGACTGATCCGGCAACGGGTGCTCGTCCCGGGTGCGCACTTTCGAGACCAGCTCGTCCTGGGCGAAGTCGAGGTTCCACGAGGCCGCGAGTGCGCCCGGCGCGATCCCCATCATCTTGACGAATTCTCTGCGCTCCATGCTGGCAAGCTCCTGATCGGGTTCCTACCGGTGGCACACCAAGCAGTCGGTGTCGGCGCCGTTGGCTCGATGGCACGAAACGCACCAGCCCATCTTGAGCGAGGTGACCTGACGCACCCGGGACTGCACCGACACCTCCCCATGGCAGGTTTCGCAGGCCACGCCGGCCTTGACGTGACGCTTGTGCGTGAAGTGAACATGCCAGGGCACGTCGTAGACGCGCACCCACTCGACGGGCTCCCCGCTCTCCCAGTACTGGGTGAGCTTCTGGACCTCGGGCCGATCGGTGGCGACGTTCTGGTGGCACTCCATACAAACTTCCAGCGCCGGAATGCCTGGCTGGCGCGCCTGATCGGCGTACTGGTGGCAGTGGGTGCAGTCCAGAGCCACCTGCTTGATGTGGATCTCGTGGCTGAAGTCGATCGGCTGCCGGGGTCCCACATCGCCCCGGCCGCGCACCTCGGCGATGACCAGGACGACGGCGGCAACGGCCACGAAGTAGACGATCGCCGCGGCGATTAGCAGTTTTTTCGCCACTCCTCACTCCCTCCGCGCAAAGCTCATCGACTCATCCGGCGGTTGCGCCGGATCAGTGTTCGACCCCGGTCTCCTCGGCCCCGGACCCCGTCCCGGCCTCGGCCGCGTCACCGAGCGGATTCTCACCTGTGAACTCGTTGAGCAGGTAGGCAGCCACCGATCTGGCCTCGGAACGCTTCAGCCCCTGACTCGGCATCGCCGGGTAATCCGGGTCCACCTTGACCGGATTGCGTATGAAGGCTTGCAGGCCGTCCAAGTCGCCTTCGTACTTCGGCATCACGCTGTTGTAGGGCGGCCCCACGATCTTCTGATCCCACGAATGGCAGGCCGTGCAACGGCTGGTGAAGACCTCCCCGCCGAGCGCCAGGCTCACCTCCTGGCCGGCGCCGTAAAGCTCCTCGCGCGACTCCACCAGGGCCGCGCGCATGCTGTCGGCCACGGCCGTCATGACGCGTTCATGCTCGATACCCGCATTGGCGTAGCTCACCTGCTCCTTGTGCGAGAAGAAGCCGAACGAGAGAACGACCAGCAAGAACGCCAACCAGCCGAAGCGGCTGTGCCCGGCCTGCGCCATCACGATGCCGGCGGCGGCAACGATCAGCAGCGCCAGCAGAATCAAGAAGCCCATCGCGTAGACACCCGGCGACAACGCCTGGATGGGGGCGCTGTAGAAGTCCCACATCACGAGGGGGCCGATGCCGACGGCCCCCAAAATCGTCGTCGTCAGGCCAAGCCGGCGAAGCAGGGGACGGTCCTGCTCGGGCGTCTGCGGTTCCGCCTCCGGCCACTGGAAGAGCAGCAACAGAATCGCGGCCCCGGTCAGGCTGATCGAAAGGGACAGGAACATGCTGAAGTCGACGAAGACCTGCACCGAGAAGAACATCGGCAGGAAGACCTCGGTCAAGGGCCACTTCTCAGGATAGGCCAGTAGATTGATGCTGCTGATCAGATGGAACACCGAACCGGTCAGGAAGAAGGCGCCCACGGCGCCGAAGAGCGGCCATCCCCGCCGCTCGTAGAACAGCAGCGCCACCATCGCCACCACGAACAAGCCCAGGATGCGCAGCACGTAGAGTCCCATCGGCAGCGCGCCGTCACGCACATACTGCGTGTACAGAAAGACGAGGCACAGCAACGGCACGAGACCGAAGACCACCCAGGTGGCCGTGTTGCGTACCGCCAGACGCGCCAAATCGCTCCCCAACCCGGGGTACCGGCCGCGGAAGAGCAGGGACCCCAGGGTCGAGAAGAGCACGATCCCGGCAAAGGGCAGGAAGAAGACCAGCATCAAGAGGATCAAGTGGTCCAGCAGAGGCCAATGCTCGGCAGTCGGAAACAGCACCAGCTTCTCGAGAATACCCATCGACCTTCTCCCGTCCGCGCTGAGGCCCCGCTAAGGGCGCAGTCCGCGATCGACCATGATCAGAATCAGCGTGGCCAAAACGAACAGATTGATGCCGGCGAAACTCCGCCGGAGCACATGCGCATCCGCCGGCCGGCACAGCACGATCCCGGCGCAGGCCGCCCCCGCCACGAGCGCCGCTACGAGCAGAACACCGTAGGTCCAGGGCGAGAGCAGCGATCCGAACAGCGGCAGCAGCAAGGGCGCGGTGAGCGCGGCTACCACCCAGGTGAACACCACTCGCGGTCCCGCCAGCGGACCCAACCGGCCGAGCACGGTCGGCAAGCCCGCGCGCTCGTAGCCCTCCTGATGCCTCATCTGCAGCACCCAGAAGTGCGGCACCTGCCAGAGATAGAGAATGAGCATGAGGGCGAACAGCGCCGCGGGATTGGGGGATGGAACCCCGCCCGTCTCACTCACCGGGCCGGCGGCCACCGCCCACCCGATGGCCGGCCCCAGGCACCCGATCAACGCCCCGGGCACCGCCGCGAAGGCGGTGACGCGCTTCAGCGGCGTGTAGCAACCGTTGTAGAGCCCGATGGCCGCCGCTCCCAAGAGGATCGCGACCGGGCGGCCCGTAGCCACCAGGAGGAGACCGCCGGTCGCGATCAGGACCCAGGCCAGAACCAGTGCGGTCGCCGGACGCATGTGCCCGGAGGGCAGAGGTCGCGCAGCCGTTCGCGCCAGGCGTCCGTCGAGATCGCGTTCTTGATATTGGTTGAGCGCCGAGGCGCCGCCGGCGAGCAGCAGACAGGCCAGCGCCGGCACCGCCGCCTGGGGCTTGAATCCGGTCGCCAACACGTAGCCGGTCAGCGCCGAAAGCGCAACGAAGACGGCCAGCCGCAACCGCAGTAGCTGTCGCAGGGCGAACCATGCGGATCTCGTCCGAGCGCATCTCATCCGATCCACGGCCGCCTCACTTCTCGAGCTCCTTGATGAAGTCGATGATCGCCTGCACCTCCTCGTCGGTCAGCTCGGGCACGGGCATGTTCGTCTCGTAGCCCTTCACGTACTCGGCGTCGGGATCCAGGATCGCCCGCTGCAGGTACGCATCGTCGGCGACCATCTCCCGCTCGGTGTTGCCCCACATCACCGTTCGGGTGCTGCCGTAGAGCCCCAGGAAGGTGGGCCCCACATCCTCGCGCCCACTCAGACTGTGGCAGTCCAGGCAGCCGTCCTCGGCCAGCAGGCCCACCACGCCGCGCGGCTCGCCCGCAGAGGGATCACTGCCCTCGTACCAGGCCTGCCAGTCGGCGTACTCGAGCACGACGACCTCCGACATCATGTAGGCGTGACGCTGGCCGCAATACTCGGCGCAGAAGATGTCGGCCGGTCCGGTCGTCTGCGGCTTGAACCAGAGATAGGTCTCCTGCCCGGGAATCAGATCCTCCTTGATGCGGAAGGCGGGCACGTAGAAGCTGTGGTTGACATCGACCGAGGTCATGACGAGCTTGACCGCCTGGTCCACCGGCACGTAGAGCTTCTTGGCCTCCTTGCCGTTCTCGTACCGGAAGGACCAGTCCCACATCCGGCCGGTCACCTGCACGATCATCGCGTCCTCGGGGACATCCCGCAATTGCCGGAACCCTTCCGCACCCACGTAGAACATGATGAGCACCAGAACGATCGGCACCACCGTCCACAAAATCTCGAGCGGCAGACTGCCTTCGATCTGGACGGCCTTCGGATGGCGCTTGCGGTGGTACTTGATCGCAAACCCGATCATGAGCCCCATGACCAGAAGCGTGAGGACCGCCGATACCACGACGAAGAAGAGGAAGATGTTGTCGACCGTACCGGACATACTCGAGACTGGACCGTACATCGGCTACCTCAACGGAATAGGGTATCAGCGAAGGTCAGGATCATGGTGACCGCCACGGTGCCCAGCGAGAGGACCACCATGATCCGAAACAGCCAGCCCTCGTAACGCAAATGCATGAAGTAGAACAGAACGAGGGCGCCCTTGATCGTGGCAATGATGATCGCGGCAAGGGCCCCCCACCCCCCAAACGCCAGTCCGGCGGCCGTCACGGTGGCGCCGGTGAGCACCAGCAGCGCGAACCAGACCAGAATGTACTTGCCGTAGGAAACCAGATGCTTCTCGTCCACCAGTCCTCCCCCTACGTGATCAGATAGAGCAACGGAAACAGGAAGATCCAGATCACGTCCACCAGATGCCAGTAGAGCCCCGCGTTCTCCATCTTGGGCACCCGCTCGCGCAGGACCTCGGGCTCGCTGTCGTAGACCAGGCCCACCTCGAGCTTCTCGGCCCGGTCATCCTCGGGCCGCTGCCAGAGCACGCGGCCACTGCTGTCCCTTAGCTCCAGACGTTCCGGGCCACCCAGCCGCAGCCGGAGGATGCGGCGCGGCGGCTGCCAGACCAGACCCACCATGTAGACCAGCACGCCAAGTCCCACCAGTACGTGGAGCGCGTGCAGGCCGGTCATGCCGAAGTAGAGTCCGTAGAAGATGTTCTCCCCCGGTGTGTGCTCGACGATCATCTCCGAGCCGGGGTAGTAGCCATGGCTGATCTTGTCGGCCCATTCGAAGCCCTTGATCACCATGAAGGCCAGACCGCAGGCGATCGTGGCGCCCAGGAAGACGAGCGAGGCCTTGCGTTGTGCGCGCTCGAGGGCCGCGATCGAAAGCACCATCGTCAGGCTGCTCGTGAGGAGAATGAGGGTGTTGATGCCACCCACCAGAGCGTTGAGGTGCGTCGCCGCGTAGTGAAAGTCCGCAGGGAACTGGTGACGGTAGACCGCATAGAGCAGGAAGAAACCGCTGAAGAGCAGCAGTTCGCTGAACAGGAACAGCCACATGCCGAGCCGTGCCCCGAAGGCGTCGCGGGGGTGCTCGTGTTCGCGGGCATGGACGGCGCGGGGGCTCATCGTCGCGCTCATGACGTGTGGCTTCCTCCGTGATCGTAAGGACCGGTGGTCACCTCGGGCAACTCATCGAAGTTCTCCGGCGGGGGTGGCGAGGAGATCTGCCACTCCAGCGTCGTCCCGCCCCACGGATTGGGGCCGGCCGGCTGGCCGTGGCGCGCGGAACGGATCAGGTGCGCCACGTAGATCACCAGTCCGGTCGCCAGGATCCAGGACCCGACCGTGGAGAGGATGTGTCCCGTGTGGAACTCGGGCACGTAGTCGTAGTAACGGCGCGGATTGCCCATGTAGCCCAAGATCAGCATCGGGAAATAGAGCAGGTTGAACCCGGTGAACATGATGACAAAGGCGATCCGCATCACCTTCTCGCTGTACATCCGGCCAAACATCTTGGGGAACCAGTAGAGCAGTCCGGCGAAGAGCCCGAAGCCGGTCCCGCCGAACATGACGTAGTGGAAATGTCCCACCACGAAATAGGTATCGTGGATATGCACATTGATCGCCAGGGCCCCCTGGAAGAGTCCGGTCAGCCCACCGATCGCAAAGAGGAACATGAAGCCGAAGACGAACAGCAGGGGCGTCTTGACATCGATCGACCCCTTGTACATCGTCGACACCCAGTTGAACACTTTCACGCCGCTGGGAATCGCCACCAGGAAGGTCAGGAGCGAGAAGATCCAGCGGGAGGTGTCGCTGATGCCGCTGGTGAACATGTGGTGGCCCCACACCAGGTACCCCACGAACGCGATCGTCAAGCTGGAGTAGGCGATAGCCTTGTAGCCGAAGATCGTCTTGCGCGAGAAGGTCGGGATGATCTCGGAAATCACCCCCATCGCCGGCAGGATCATGATGTAGACCGCCGGATGGGAGTAGATCCAGAACAGGTGCTGATAGAGGAGCGGATCGCCGCCGCGGCCCGGATCGAAGAGTCCCAGATTGAACATACGCTCGAGGATCACGAGCCCGAGGGTGATGCTGAGCACCGGTGTGGCCAGCACCTGGATCCAGGCGGTGGCGTAGAGGGACCAGACGAACAACGGGAGCCGGAACCACTTCATGCCCTTCGTCCGCAGGCGGTGGACGGTGGTCACGAAGTTCAGGCCGGTCAGGATCGAGGAGAACCCGAGAACGAAGGCGGCAAAGACGGCCAGGGTGACATTGGTGCTCGTTCGCACACTGTAGGGAACGTAGAAGGTCCAACCCGTGTCGGGCGCACCCCCGGCGGTGAAGAGGGAGACGACCGCCAGAAGCGCCCCGACGATGAAGCACCACCAAGAGAGCAGGTTGAGCTTCGGGAAGGAAACATCCTTGGCGCCGATCTGGATCGGCAGGAAGAAGTTCCCCAGGATGGCCGGCACACCCGGGATCACGAAGAGGAAGATCATGATCACCCCGTGCAGGGTGAAGATCGAGTTGTAGGCCGTGGCCGAGACGATCGTGCGACCGGGGGCAATCAGCTCGAGGCGCATCAAGAGACCCAGGCAGACCGCAACCGCGAAGAAGGCCAGCATCGTGTAGAGGTAGAGCAGGCCGATGCGCTTGTGATCGGTCGAGAAGATCCAGCTCAAGAGCCCCGAGCGCCGGCCCGTGTTGTCATAGAAGGTGAGGCCGGCTGACGGCGCGTGGGCGTCTCCCCCTGGCATGGGCTTACTTCTCCTTTCGCGACGATCGGCTGGAAATCACCAGGAACGCGGCGAAGGCCACCGCGAAGATCGTGAACAGGGTCCCCGTGACCTTCAGGAGATTGAAGACGTACTTGCCGCCCTCGCGGTCGTAGCTGAAACAATAGAGCAAGACGCGGTTGATCGTGGGCCCCACCTTGCCCTCGGCGGCCTCCATCAGCGCCATCTTGACATCGAAGGGCAGGAAGGTGATCCCATTCAGATAGCGGACGATCTTGCCGTCGGGTGCGAGGATCGTCAGCACCCCGGGATGATCGAAGTCGACGCCGCGAGCTTTGTAGCGAAAACCGACCACGTCGGTGAGCGTGGCGATCGCCGCCGAATCCCCCACCATCCAGCGCCAGGCGTCTTCGGGAAAAGGCTCGTTGAAGCCGCGCAGGAAGTTCTCCTTCTTGCGCTTCGCCAGCGGCGCATCCTCGGTGGGAGCAAACGAGATGGTCAGGACCTCGTAGTCCACGCCCGGCTCGAGTTCGACCTTCTCGAGAACATCCACCACACCCGAGAGCAGCGGACTGCAGATACCGGGACAGCGGTAGTAGACCAGGGTCAAGATGGTGGGCTTGTCGATGATCTCACCGAGCTTCAGGCTGTCGCCCTGCTCGTCCACGAAGGTGAGGTCCAGGGGGACATAGTCGCCCAAGTGCTCGTCGACCCCGACGTCGGCGGGTGTATCGGTGGTCTGCCCGCGGGTATCGCCCGCCACCCCCGGCCCCTGGGCCGCGGCCGGCGAGATCGAACCTGCCATCCCTGCCATCCCGACGAGGACCGTCGTGATGAGTACGATCGTCAGGGCCATACGCATGCCGGCAGCGGCACGCGGTCTCCCGTTCAGGCTCAGGAGTTCCGCAAACATGAGATTGCTCCTCCTCTCCTAGCGACCGGCTCGCCGGAGGGACGATACTCGGGTTCGGGGGACGAAGAAAGCGCTTTGCGTCCCTCGTCCGGGAACCGCTTGCAACTCGGACATTAAAAGTCGCAATTGTGCCGGAAGTCAAACCAACCCTTCGCCAGGGTGAGGTTTAGACCGGGTCGTAGTTTGATGATCGCCAACCGCAGCATCGGTCCGGCACGCGCCGGCGGCCGTCCCGATGGCAACGATGCCCCGGGTGATTAGCGCCCGGTGCCGGCCGGAAGTGAAGCTCCCGCGCTGGCGACGGTCATCGGCGCCCCCAGCCAGAGGCCCCGGGCGGCTTCGATGACCTGTCCGCGCCCGATCGCCATCACCCGCTCGCAGTAGCGGTCGATGTAGTCGAGGCCGCGGCCGGTGCGCACGCTATCGAGCAGCACGCTGGCCACCACGCGCTTTGCCTCGAGCTTGATGGGAAATGAACCGGTCAGGTGCAACCGCGCCATCTCGAGCTCGTCGTCGGCCGGTCCTTCCGCGGCGAAACGGGCCAGTTCCTCGAAGGTCATCTCCACGCACCGCTCCACATCGCGCGGGTGCACACTCACATAGGCGTACCACAATCCCGCTTCCAGTCCCGAGACGATCGTGCTCTGCGCGCCGTAGGTAAGGCCTTCCTGATCCCTGAGGCGCTGGTTGAGACGGCTCAGGAACGAGCCCCCCACCAGGAAGTTGGCCAGCGCATAGGCCTCGAAGTCCGGCGCGGTCCGGGGCACCCCTCTGCGCATGAAGAAAAGATCGACCTGCTCCTTGTCTGGCAAGGCCAGGTGCTCGCGCTGCCCGATGTGCGGCCCGTCGACCGAGGCATCGACCGAGACATCGACCGAGGCATCGACCGAGGCATCGGCCGAGGCATCGGCCGGCGCCGCCGCAAACCCTGCCTTTGGCGCCACCGTCGAGGCCGCCTCCCGCCCCTCGTCCGCCAGCGCATCACCGTGCGATCCCTCGTCGACCGGCGGCAAGCTGCCGAGGGTCTTCTCGAGCAACGTCGTGACCTCAGCAACCGACACGTCGCCGATCACGGCCAGTCGCAAGCGCGACGAACTCAGCAAGCGCCGGTGGAAAGCGTGCACTTGCTCGGCCGTGACGCGGGGCACCACCGCATCGCGCCCCAGCGGGTCCCGGGCATAGGGATGATCCGCGCCCAAGACGAGTCCCGCACCGCACTCGTAGGCCCGGGCGTAGGTGTCGATGGCGGCCTCGCGCAGACCGGCCAAGGCTTCCTCCCGACCGATCTTGAGCTGCGCCTCGGGGAAACTGGGGGCCGCCAGGCACTCGGCGAGGATCGAGAGCACCAGCGCAAGATCCTCCGACAGGCACCGCGCGCGAAAGGTCGTCGTCTCTGGTGTGAGGTCGAAACTGACCCGCGCGCCGCAGGACTCGAGCGCCTCGGCGATCTCATCGTGCGCGCGGGTGCGTGTCCCCCGGTCCAGGGTACCGACGCACAGGTTGGCCACGCCCGCTTGCTGAGATGCCTCGAGCCCGAGGCCTCCTTCGAGGTAGCCGATCAGGTCCACCGTGATGTTGCTGCGACTCTCGAGCACGTAGGCTTTCGCGTCATTGGCCAGGCGGGAGGTGGTGATGCGATCGGCCACACTCATGAGACCTCCCCTTCCCCGGGCACGTAGTGGCCCAGCGTGCGCATATCCGCGCGCAGATAGCGGCCGGCCGCGCGCATGACATCCTCGGAGGTCACCGCGTCGAGGCGCTCGAGATAGGTGGGGAGCTGTTGCCAGCCACCGGCGATCTCGAACTCGCCCAGGAGAAACGCCAGCGCACTGACACGGTCGCGGCGCATGACGAACTCTACCCGAGCGCGCTTGCGCGCCCGGTCGAACTCCTGCTCGGTCAACGGCTCACGGGCCAGACGCTCGACCTCCTCATCGTAGACGCGCAGGATCTCTTCGACCGGCACGCCCGGGGCCGGTTCGAGATCGACCATGAAAAGGAAGGGATCGGTGGGCATCGACTGGTTCTCGGCCGCCACGTGGACGGCCCGGTGGGAATCGATCAGCGCACGATAGAGACGACTGGTTCGGCCGTGCCCGAGAACCTGGGCCAGTACATCCAGATGAAGCGCTTCCGGGGCACTCCGCTGGGCGGCCGGGTAGCCCAGAGCAAGCATCTCCTGCCCTCCGGTGCGGCTCACGCGGAAGCGCCGCGGCCCCGCGGGCGCCGGTTCGAGCGGGCGCGCGTCGCGCTCGACCGCGCTTCCTTCGATCCGGCCGAAGTGACGCTCGATGTCGGCGATCATGCGTTCGCTGTCGAAGTCGCCGGCGATCACGAGGAACGCGTTGGCCGGCTGATAGAAGCGATCGTAGAAGGCGCGGAGATCCTCGATCGAGATCCGCTCGACATCCGGACGCCAGCCAATGACCGGGCGCCGGTAGGGATGTCGCTCGAAGGCGTTCGCCAGCAGTTCCTCGTAGAGCAGGGTGGCCGGATCGTCCCGGCTCTGGTCGAGCTCGTTGAGCACGACGGTGCGCTCGTCGGCCAGGTCTTCGGCCGAGAGAATGGCTCCCCGCAAGCGATCGGCCTCCAGGGCCAGAGCCGTTTCATACCGGTCGCTGCCGATCAAGACGTAGTAGTTGGTGCGGTCCAGCCAGGTCGAGGCGTTGTTCATCGCCCCCAGGACATGCAGTTGCTGGTCATAGGCCCCCTTGGGGAAGTTGCGCGACCCCTTGAACATCATGTGCTCGAGCAGGTGCGCCATTCCCGTGCCGCCGGTGGGGTCATCACTGGAGCCGACCCGGTACCAGATCGAAACGCAGAGCACCGGAGCGGTGTGGGTCTCCAACAGGAGTGCCCGGAGCCCGTTGCCGCACGCGTGTTCCCGAACGGGAAAGGCGATGTCGTGTCCGGAAGGCAGCTGTGCGCGTGGGTCGAGCACAGGCTCGTGGTGGGAGGCTACAGATCGCCCGCGTGAGGTCAAACTCGTGGTGCTCCTTCGCCCGTAGCAGAGCCGCGATCGGCGGGCGCACGAAACGTGGCCGGATTCGGCGCCCCTCCACCGCCCGCGTGGCGGTCAAGAGACCGGTATCCTGCCTGCTCGGCGGGGCGCTTGTCCACCCTGGAAGGGGGGGCGAGAGGCCCGTCCTCGACTACGGCGCTTCGCTTACGCGCGTGGCGAAGAG
>CAZZIF010000099.1:0-12204 GCA_964654025.1 uncultured bacterium | reverse complement strand
GAGGGACCGTCGCCTTGCCAGAGGCCTTCGCGCAACACGGTCCAGCCACCCGAGCGTGTGAGGCGCGCCACAGTTGACCCCTGCCCTCCCAGACGGCCCCCGTCGACGATGAGCGCCGCGGCACGCCGGACGACGGGATCCAGATCGCTGACGGCCGCCGGGGGTGCTGCTCCGGCACGGTTCGCGCTGGTGCTGAGCAGGGGTTCGTCGCAGGCAGATGCCACTGAACGCAGCCAAGGGCTGTCCGGACAGCGGAGGGCGATCTGTCCCTCCCGCACCAGTGCGGCGGGTAGCTGCGGGGACGCCGGCAGCACGAGAGTGAGCGGTGCGGGCCACACCAAAGCAATCCAGTCGATCAACTCGTCCGGTAGGTCGGATGTATACCTTTGCACGTCGGCGGGATCGGCCAGGAGCACGATAAACGGCTTGCCGGTCCGATCGCCCTTGGCGGCAATCAAGCGCCGGCGTCCAGCCTCCCCCGTGGCGTGCAGCCCGTAGAGACCTTCGGCGGGCAGGATCAGCAGCTCGCCATCGCGCAGGAGCCGCGACGCCCTCGTCCGAAGGACTGTCCAGGCGCTGGAGCCCTCCTCGGGCAGCCCAATCCGTTCGACCGGCTCCTCAACCGGCTCGATCGGCTCGCCCGACTCCTCGACCGGCTCCTCAACCGGCTCGATCGACTCGCCTGGCCCCTCGGTCGGCTCATCCGGCTCCCCGATCGACTCGCCCCGCCGCAGCATCGGTTCGTCTCGCCGTTCGATTGGTTCGTCCGTCATCGGTGTTCCCTCCCTTGCGTACCGGGCACCGGTTGCCTAGCATCACGGGGCCGGTCACCGAACGGGCGCTAGAAGCCCTTCGCCCGATCCGGCGTTAGGAGTTGCCATGGAGTCGCGCCCGGATCACTCGCAGCCGGAGCCCGCTCGGAGCGTCCGGCCCATTGAAATCGGAATGAGCGCCACGGCGCTGTTCCAGACCCACTTCCGCGGCGCGACCGCCGGGCGGTTGGCGCTAGCGGCCCGCCGCCTCGCCGACCAGTTGCTCGATCAGCCCGAACGCACCGTGGGCCTCAGCCTGGACGCGCCGATGACCGTCACCGGTCTGGCCGTAACGGCCCTGGTTCCCCTGCTTCGACACGGTTACATCGACTGGCTCGCGGTGACCGGCACCAATCTCTACTACGATGCGTTGCTCGCCCTGCGCAAACCGGTCCTGGCATCGATTCCCGAGGGCTCCGAGTTCCAAAGCGCCGCCCGCCACATTTCAGCAGCCGATCGCGAGGCAACCGAAAGCACGCTTCGGGAATTCCTCGCGGGGCCTGATCTTCAGAAGACGATGGGCTCAGCCGAGCTGCACGACCGGATCGGGCGCGAGCTTCGTCAGCGCGAGAAAGATCTGGGAGTCGAGTACCCGGGCCTGCTGTCGACGGCGCACGAACTCGGCATCCCCATCATCAACCCATCGCCGGCCGAGGGGCCATTCGGATCGATCATCGCCCAGCTGGCTCAGGTCGGCAACCGCCTCTCGATCGATGCCAGCCTGGACCTAAACCTGTCGGCCGGGATCCTCAATGCGGCCGCCTCAACGAGCGAACGCTCATCGTGCGCATTCTGGTGCCTCGGCGCAGGCGTCGGAGCCAATCTGATGCTGGGGTCTCCCGCGCACCTGCAGCGGATTCTGGGGCGGAAGGAACGAGGTCACCGGCCATTCAGCCTGCGCATGGCCGGGCACGCCCACATGCACCCGGCCGGCGGGTCCGAACCGATCAATCCGGATGCGCTCTGGCCCACTGACCCGGCCGCGGCCGGCTCGACGAACAGGCCCGCAGCTGATCAAGGCCCCCCATCGGGCGATCCCGGCCTGCCACAGCAGGCCCCTTCGGATGCCCAGATGGCACAGACCGAGGACCTGGCGCTGGCAACGGATCTCAGCATGGCATTGCCGCTGATGACGGCTTTCCTGCTGGACAGGGTCCCTCCGCGGCCTCTCAAACGGCTCGGCCAGCGGCGAGACGATCTGCTCGACGGCCTGCGTCAGGCCCAGCTCAGCTCCACGCTACGGCGACCAACGCTATAGCTTGGCGCCCTTCTCCATTTGGCGCTTGAAGTCGTCGAGCTTGCGCTGCAGAGCTGGTTCGCGATGCGCCAGAATCTGCGCGGCCAGCAGCGCGGCGTTCTTCGCCCCAGCCTTGCCGACCGCCACGGTGGCCACCGGCACACCGGCCGGCATCTGGACCATCGAGAGCAAGGAATCGTAGCCCTCGAAGGCTGAGCCACACAGCGGTACCCCGATCACCGGCAGCGTGGTCATCGACGCCAGGACCCCGGGCAGGTGCGCGGCCATGCCCGCCCCGGCGATCAGCACGCGCAGCCCCCGCTTCCGAGCGCTCTTGGCGTAGGTGGCCGTGAACTCGGGCTGCCGGTGGGCCGAGAACATGTGGGTCTCGAATGGAATCCCGAAACGTTCGAGCACCGCCCAGCACTCCTTCAGGACGGGCTCGTCGCTGGTACTGGCATAAATCACCCCTACTTGGGGCTTGCCGGCACCTGCTTTTCTGGCCACCGGCTTCTTGCGGGCGGCAGGGGGCTTCTTCGTTTTCTTTCCGGTCGCGACCATGTTCGAGACTCTCCCGTGTTTCCAGAGAATGCACCAACTCTCCTGCTACTCTCAGGATCGAGGCGACAACGACTCGCCGAGCGCTTCCATCCCGCGCCAGGCAATATCGCCCCGGTGGAACGCCCCGTCAAACCGAATCCGCCCAACTCCTTCATAGGCGCGCTCGCGCGCTCGAGGGAGGTCGTCCCCGACCCCGACCACGCCCAGCACACGGCCACCCGAGGCGATCAAGTCCGGTCCCTGACGGCGGGTACCGGCGTGAAAGACAAGCACATCCTCCAGCTCCCGAGCCTCGGCGATGCCGCTGATCACCCCACCGGTCCGCGGCCGGCCCGGATAGCCTTCGGAGGCCACCACGACGCAGACCGCGGTCCGACCACCGTGCTCACAGGCCGGCAACCCCTCCTGGCGGTCCGGATCCGAGGCCTTCCAGAGAAGGTCCAGCAAGTCGCCACCGGCAACGGGCAAGACGACCTGGGTCTCGGGATCCCCGAAACGGCAGTTGAACTCCACGACCCGTGGCTCGTCACCGACCACCATGAGTCCCGCGTAGAGCAGGCCGTTATAGGGGGTGCCGCGGGCGGCCATCGCGTGCAGGGTCGGCTCGATCACCTTGCGACGCACGTTCGCCTCCAGGGCAGGGTTCCAGCGGACGACTGGGGCGTAAGCGCCCATGCCGCCGGTGTTGCCTCCCTGGTCGCCATCGCGCGCCCGCTTGTAGTCCTGCGAGGGTGGCATGAGCACGTACTGCTCGCCTGATGCTACCGCGAAGACGCTCATCTCCTCGCCCTCGAGGTACTCCTCGAAGACCACGCGGTCGCCCGCCGTGCCGAAGGCACGCGCAACCATCAGGGTCTCGACTGCTTCGGCCGCCTGTTCGCGGCTCTCGATGATGAGCGCTCCCTTACCGCCCGCCAGCCCGTCGGCCTTGAAGACGTGGGGGTACTCGATTTGATCGAGAAGGACCCGGGCCTCTTCCGCGCTTCCAACCACGTGGTATCCGGCCGTGGGAATGCCGTGCTCGTGCATCAGGTCCTTGGCGAAGACCTTGCTCCCTTCGAGCGCTGCGGCCGCCGCCGAGGGCCCGAAGACCCGAACGCCGGCCTGGCCAAGCGCACCGCGGAGCGCATCGCCGAGACCCCCGACCAGCGGAGCTTCGGGACCGATGATCACCAGCTCGACATCGTGCTGCCGAACGGCCTCGATCACATCCTCGTGCTGCCCCGGGTCACCGGCAAGGCAGGTTCCCAACTCCGCGAGCCCCGGATTGCCGGGCATGCTCAGGATCTCGGGGCTCTGTGGCGAATGGGCCAGCGCCCAGCCGAGCGTGTGCTCCCGTCCACCCGAACCGATCAGTAGCACCTTCATGGGATGGTCTCCCTCCGCGTGATGGGGTGATTGGATGACGGAGCCACGGGCAACGAGAGCCCGTGGTGCCGATCCACTCTATGCCGGATCCAAGGCCGACCTGGCATGAGGGTCCACTGGATCCTTCGATTCTCGGACTCCTGCGAGTCTACGGACTCCTGCGGGTCCGCGGGGGCCGGCGAGTCCGCGGGGGCCGGCGAGTCCGCGGGGGCCGGCGAGTCCACGGGGGCCTGCGAGTCCGCGGGGGCCGGCGAGTCCGCGGGGGCTTCTGTGTCCTCAAAGGGATGCGCGCCCCGAAACTCCTCCCGGTTCTCCAGGGGGTGCGCGCCCCGAAACTCCTCCGGGTTCTCCAGGGGGTGCGCGTCCCCAAGCTCCCAAGAACCCTCCGGGGCTCTGCGAGTACCCAAGCTCCTAGGGTTCCTTCGGAGGTCTGTGGACCTTCCGGGCACCTCTCGCCCCTCCTACACTCTTGCCCTCCGGGCTCCTCGCTCCCCCTGGCCTCCCGGTCCCCCGATCTTCCGACTCCCCGGAACCGTGTGGACCACCCTGCTCCTGCGCGGGATGGCGTGAGCCACCCAGCGTGCCTGGTCTGCCTGGCGTACCTGGTCTGCCCGGCGTACCTGGTCTGCCCGGCGTACCTGGTCTGCCCGGCGTGCCTGGTCTGCCTGGCATGCCTGGTCTGCCTGGCGTGCCTAGCGTTTCGAGCAGGATCTCTCTCGCTCGCACCGGATCTGCGCGGCCGCCCGAACGCTCCATCAGGCGGCCCATGAAGAAACGCAGCAGGACGCTCTTGCCCTGGCGATACTCTGCCACCTCCCCCGGGTGGTCCTCAAGGACTGCCTGAGCCCAGGCGCGCAAGGCTTCCTCGCCGCGCTCGCTGCGCAATCCTTCGCGCTCGATGATCGTGCGCGGATCATCGCCGCTCTCGAGCATCACCTGTAGCACGCGCTTGGCCTGGCGGCTCGAGAGTTCCCCGCGCTTGCGCAGGCGTAGCAGGGTTCGCATAGCCTCCGGAGCGGGGCGAGGCTTCACCTCCGAATCCGGGCGAGGCTTCACCTCCGAATCCGGGCGAGGCTTCACCTCCGGATCCGGGCGAGGCTTCACCTCCGGATCCGGGCGAGGCTTCACCTCCGGATCCGGGCGAGACTTCGCCTCCGAAGCGCGACGGGGCTTCGCCTCCAGAGCCGGGCGAGACTCCGCTGCCGCCAGCTCGTTCAGGATCAGGGCCGCGAGAGGCGCCGGCGCGACATCTTCCGCCAGCACCGCCTCGAAGTAGTCGGCCGTATCCCGCCGGGCGGTCAGACGAGCAGCGGTCTCGGTGCTGATCCCCGGCAGCCGGGCGAGTCGTCGCGCCCGGTCGATGGGTAGCTCCGGCACGGCGGCTCGCGCCTCCGCGAGGTCGCCGCTGGTCACCCGCAACGCCGGTAGGTCGGGCTCGGGGAAGTAGCGGTAGTCCGGGCGCGTCTCCTTGCTGCGCATGAGACGGGTGCAGCCGGCCATCTCGTCCCAAAGCAACGTGGCGGGGGTGATCGCTCTGCCCTCCGAGAGAACTTCGGATTGTCTGGAGATTTCCGCCGCAAGTGCCTTCTCCAAAAAACGAAACGAGTTCAGGTTCTTGATCTCGGTCGGAACTCCAAGACCATGCTCCCCGAGCCGGCGCAAAGAGACGTTCGCGTCACAGCGCAGGTGGCCCAGCTCCATCCGCCCCTCGCAGACCTCGCAATACTGCAGCAGCTGGCGGCAGGCGGTGGCGAAGTCGCGCGCTTCCCGTGGCGAGGCCAGGGCGGGGACCGTCACGATCTCGAGCAGTGCCGTACCGCAGCGGTTCAAATCCACGAGCGTGCCAGCGGATTCGTGCCGGAGGCGCCCGGCGTCTTCCTCCAGATGCATCCGAATGAGATCACACGTTCTCTCCCGTCCGCCGCTCATGAAAGCCAACCGGCCGCCTCGCGCCAGGGGATGCTCGTATTGGGTGATCTGATAGCCTTTGGGCAGATCCGGGTAGAAGTAGTTCTTTCGAGCCCATGCGCTGATGGGCAGAACCTCTGCCTCCAACGAGACCGCCGCGCGAAGCCCCAGTCGCACAGCCTCGCGATTGACCACCGGCAGCACGCCCGGATAGCCCATGCACACCGGACAACAGCAGCTGTTCGGCTCGGCCTCCGGGTCCACCGGGCAGGCACAGAAGAGCTTGCTGTCGGTGGCGAGTTGGACGTGGATCTCCAGCCCGATGGCCACCTCGAAGACGGGCCGGCCGTGCGCCGGTTGAGCGTCCGGTTGAGCGTCCGGTTGAGCGTCCGATTGAGCGTCCGATTGCGCGTCCGGCCGAACGTCCGGTCGAACGTCCGGTCGAGCGGGATGATCGCTCGTATCCATCATGACCTTGATGACCTCCCGCACATTGATGACCTCCCGCCCTCGAGGGCCCCCCTACTGCCGGCCAGGGGGGCGAAAGGCACGTCCTCGTCGAGAAGCCGGGCGAAGGCCAGCAGCATCGCATCGCTCCCGGCCGGTCCCCAGAGTTGCGCTCCGATCGGCAACCCCGAATCAGTGTCTCCAACCGGTACCGATAGAGCTGGATAGCCGGTCAGGTTCGCGCCGATCGTGAACTGATCGCTGCCGTACATCGCCACCGGATCGGCGAGCCGCTCACCCAGGCCGAAGGCGGCCGTGCTCGTCGTGGGCAGCAGGAGGATGTCCACGTCGGCGAACAACGCTTCGAGGGCGGCTGTCCAGGCCCGGCGCATCCGCTGGGCGCGGCGGTACTGCCGCTCATAGTAGCCCGCCGAAAGCACCTGGGTCCCCAGAAGGATCCGCCGCTTGACCTCGGTACCGAACAAGGCCGACCGTCCGGCTTCGTAATGCTCGGCCAGGGTGACGGCGGGGGGGAACGCCGCTGGGTAGTGTAAACCGTCGTAGCGCGCCAGATTCGAGGAGGCTTCGGCCGTGGCGAGTACGTAGTAGACTGCCACGGCTTCCTCAGCCGGCGGCAGCTCGACCTCTTCGAGTTCGAGCCCCAACCGCCGGCAGCGACCCAAGAATGCCTCGAAGGCGTCGGCGACCTGCGGCTCACACTGCGCGGCGTAAGCAGCGACCACTCCGGCCCGTTGCGGCCGGCGGCCGGTCTCGTCACGGGCAGAAGCCGGGCGGGAAGTGGCGTCTCGCGGGTCGTATCCGCGCATTGCTTTGAATAGCCGGGCGCAATCATCTGCTGTCGACGCCAGCGGACCGATCTGGTCCATAGAACTGGCGTAGGCCACGAGACCGTATCGTGAAACCGAACCGTAGGTGGGTTTGAGGCCCGTCAGACCGCAGAACGCAGCCGGCTGACGAATCGATCCACCGGTGTCGCTGCCCAGAGCCGCCTGGCAGAACCCGGCAGCCACGGCCGCGGCCGACCCACCACTCGAGCCACCCGGTACCCGGTCCGTGGCAAAGGGATTGCGGGTCAGCTGGTAGGCGCTGTGCTCGGTCGAAGAACCCATCCCGAACTCGTCGAGGTTGGTTTTGCCCACCACCAGCGCGCCGCGTTCGATAAGCCGCCTCAGCGCCGTCGCCGTCTCGAGGGGCTGGTAGCCGGCCAAGATCCGGCTTCCCGCCGTAAGCGGAGCCTTGGCGAGGGCGATGTTGTCCTTGACCGCGACGACCGAGCCGGTCAGCTCTCCCGGCCAGTCACCCGCCTCCAGGCGCAGCTGCAACTGGTGGGACTGTTCGCGCACAAGCTCGGAGTTCACATGAAGAAATGCACCGATCTCATTGTCATGGCGCGCGATAGACTCCAGGTATCCCTCGACGATGGCGGGCAGGCTCGTATCGCCGCGCCGCAGGCGGCGCTGGATCTGCTCCAGGCGACCGCCTCGCGTGCTCATGTCCGGGTCTCCGGCTCGTCCGGAGGATGCTGGGTGTCGGGTTCGCCCGAGGTCCCCGGCGCGTCGGGCGCGGACCGGGCCGAGGAGGTCCCCGGCGCGTCGGGCGCGGGCACGTCGCGGAGATTGGGCGGATCACTCATGACCGGGGGGGCAAAGTAGAAGCCGTCCGCCTGGCGCGGGGCCTGGGCGAGCGCGGTCTCGGCCGGCCATCCCGGCCGGGACCGATCAGGCCGCAACTCATCCACGGAAAGAGCGGCGACAAGAGCCGCGGCACGGCCTTCTGCTTCGGAGCGGCCGTCTGCCGCCGAGCGGCCGTCTGCCGCCGAGCGGTCGTATGCCCCGGAGCGGTCGTATGCCCCGGAGCGGTCGTATGCCCCGGTGGGGTCGTATGCCCCGGTGGGGTCGTCTCTGGAACCGGCTACCCCTGACTGGCCCTGATCCGGCGGGAGATCTTCCCGAGCCCGGATAAGATCGGTCATTCTCAGGATGGCCTCGAGATCCCGTTCGAGCGCGGCGCGCTCCTCCCCGGCGAGCCTGAGGCGCGATAGGCGGCAGAGCGTGTCGATGTCGGCAGTGTCCATTACCGGCGACTCTCCTCACGTACCCGGCGCACCCGGCGCACACGGCGCACGAGGTGCACGTAGAAGCCCCATCTAGGCGTCCCACTCCAGATAACCGCTGATCACCTTGCGTGTCTGGCCCGAGTTGAACCGGACCGTCACCCGCGCGCGATCGCCCTTCCCCTCGGCCGCCACCACGAGTCCGGGACCGAAGGTGGCGTGGAAGACCCGGCGCCCCACGAGCGGGTGGTCCAGCGAGTCGGTAGCGCCGCCGAATGTGTCGACCGACTCGCCCTTCGAGGGCGATCCGTCTTTCGAGGACGACCAGCCCTTCGAGGGCGATCCGCCTTTCGAGAACGACCCGCCTTTCGAGGACGACCAGCCCTTCGAGGACACCCCGCCCTCTCGCCCACTTCCTGAACGGCGAAGCAAATCCGACGACGGCCACGATGCGGCCCCGGTCGAATGCCCTCCTTGTCCCCCTCCTGGTCCCCTTCCTGGTCCCCCTCCTGGTCCCTCTCCGGGCCCCCCTCCGGGCCGGGAACCCCTGTCATCGAACCGGCCACGGCCGCCCAATCGCGATCCCGAAGACCATGGCGCGGTGACCTCGGACTCCTCATACAGGTCCGCGGCCACCTCGCTCATGAAGCGCGAAACACCCCCGGCGGCGGTGTTGAACCGCCGGCGCAGCAGACTGGCCGAAAGGTTGAGCGTATCCCTCGCGCGTGTGGAGGCCACGTAGAAGAGCCGCCGCTCTTCCTCGAGTTCGGCGTCGTCCTCGAAAGCCGAAACGTGGGGAAAGAGCCCCTCCTCGAGCCCGCACACGAAGACGTGCGGAAACTCGAGTCCCTTGGCGTTGTGCACCGTCATCAGCGTGACCCGATCGGCCTCCCGGTCCAAGTCATCGACGCTGGTGAGCAGGCTGACTTGGTCCAAGTACTCGGGCACGCCCCCCTCGCGCGAGCTGCTGAAGGAGCGCGCGCTCTCGACGAGCTCGTCGACATTCGCCGCGCGTTCTTCCCATTCGCCGCCCTGGGACTCGAGATAGCGTTTGAAGGAGATGCGCTCGATGATCTCTCCCAGGATCCGCTCGGGCGGCTCGGCGAGTCGCTCGCGCAGAGCCAGCATCAGCGCACCAAACTCGCCCAGTGCCTTCCGCGCCTTGCCGCGAACCGAATCGGGACCTCCCTCGGCCGCCAGATCGAGAGGATCGCACCCGCGTGACCGGGCCGTTTCGAGCAGCCGGTCGATGGAGGTCTCTCCCACCCCTCGCCTGGGCACGCTCAGCGCGCGACGCAGACTGACCTCGTCGCGGGGATTGGCCAGCACCCGCAGGTAGCTCAGCAGATCTTTCACTTCCCGGCGCTGGTAGAAGTAGACCCCACCCACCAAGACATAGGGGATGTGGCTGCGCAGGAAGGCATCTTCCAGAGGCCGCGACTGCGCATGCGTTCTGTAGAAGACCGCGATCGATCCATGCGGGCAATCCGCGCTGCTGGTCAGCGCCGCAATGCGACGGGCGATCTCCTCGGCCTCCTCGTCCTCATCGGAAGTCACCACCAGCTGCGGCTTCGGACCCTCCTCGCGCTCGGTCCACAGCTCCTTCTCCCAACGCGACTCGTTGTGGCGAATGACCGCGTTGGCGAAGCTCAGGATCGCGCCCGTGCTGCGATAGTTCTGTTCCAGCCGATACACGGCCGCATCGGGGAAGTGCTCGCGGAAGTCGATGATGTTCTTCACGTCCGCGCCGCGCCAACCGTAGATCGACTGGTCATCGTCGCCCACCACAAAGATGTTGCGGTGCGTACGGGCCAACCGCTCTACGAGAAGGAACTGGACGCGGTTGGTATCCTGATACTCATCAACCAGTACGTGACGGAAGCGCTCGGCGTAGCGGTCGGCCACGTCGGGGTGCTCGCGCATCAGGCGCAGCGCTTGAAGGAGCAGGTCGTCGAAGTCGGCGGCGTTCTGCGCCCGTAGAGCGCTCTCGTAGCGCTCGTAGACGGTGGCCGCCACACGCTGGGCGGGCGTGCGAGCTTGCTCGCGAAACGCCTCGGCGCCGAGGCCGGCCGTCTTGGCGCGGCTGATGATTCCCAGTAGGTCTCGCGCCCGGCGCGGCCCCTCCTCTAGTCCTTCCTCCTTGAGTAGCCGGCGGACGAGCCCGCGCTGGTCATCCGCGTCGAAGACCGACAGGCTCGGCCCGTAGCCTAGCAGCGTGCCGTGTCGCCGCAGCAGGCGCAAGCAGATCGAGTGGAACGTGCCGATCCACAGCCCGCGCACCGGCATGCCCAGAAGCTGTTCGACCCGGCCAGCCATCTCCCCGGCAGCTTTGTTCGTGAAGGTGAGCGCAAGAATCCGCTCGGGCGCCAGGTTCTTCTCGTGCACCAGATAGGCGATGCGACGCGTGAGTACACGTGTCTTCCCGCTGCCGGCGCCGGCGAGAATGAGCAGGGGGCCGTCGCCGTGGGTAACCGAATCTCGCTGGGGATCGTTCAGGTCACCGAGGAGCGGCGGGCTCATGATCTGGTCCTCAAACATGCTGACTCCGCAAGGATGTGGGGGCCGATGACGCGTAAGGTCTCACTCGTACTCGAAGCGAAACTTGAGGTCAAGGCTGTACTCGTCGATGAACGGTCCGGCGCGTTCCGGATCGTTGGCTACCCCCGCACGTAGATACAGAATTCGGCTCAGACGATAGTGCAACGAGAAGTCCCAGGCCGGATCGAGCGAGAGTTCTTGGGAGTAGCTGCCGGTGATGCCCGGGGAGATCATCGGCCGCACCCTCAAACGCATATCCTGAGCTGTGGCCCCATGTTCGAGACCCACGTGCGCGAAGATCGGGAACTGCTCAGCCAAGCTGCTCTCGATGCTGCCGCCCATCGTCCCGAGCAGGAGGGTCGGTGTCTCGGTGGCGGCCTCCCAGGCGGTGCGCGGTAGCCGCCCGTAGCTCAGGAGTTCGACGATCTGCTCCTGGCTGTAGGGCGGCTCCGACGACAAGGAAACCTGCAACTCATCCGGCTCACCCTCGACGCCCACCATGACGCGGATGTCCTCGGCCGAGGTGTCGGTGGTGTCGGCTGGGATCACGTAGGTTTCAGCCGCGATACTGACTTCTGCTTCGGGGCCCTGTCCGGTGTCGCGGAACTCGACCATCCCTTCAGTGATCGAGAAGTTGTTGTTGAGCAACCGGTAGGTTCCGCTCAGTACAGCGATGCTCCCACTCACATTCCAGTACGGCCAGCGGTAGCTGAGCCGAAGCTGGCCGTCACCGAGTTCGGCGGTTGCGTTCGGCTGGGTCACCCGAATGTTACCGGGCGCGATAACCTCCACGTCCACGCGCCAAGGCGAGGGCGTCTGGCTGCGTGCGGGGGCCGCCTCTGGTCCTCCCAGATCGGGCATGTACTGGCCCCTCAGCACCTCCACCCGGCCGATCAGATGCGGGCCGGCGGGCGCCTCACCTTCCCGTACCCCGCCGATGTCGGCGTACGGTCTCGTGACCGCCCGCAGGGAATCCGTGCTCACCAGGAACTCGTAACTGCCCTGCTCGAAAACGCGCACCTGCTCGGCTCGCGCGGTCAGATCGAACTCGTCATCATCCCGTACCCAGCCCTCCATGGACAGGCGACCGTTGTCCCCCGTGCGGGCAGTGAACTGCTCGATGTGCAGACCGAGTGAATCAAGCCGGGCCATCGCTTCGGCCTCGTAGATCCGCTCGCTCCGTCCAGGCACCCGGACCCCTCCGTCACGAAGCAACATGCTGCCGGTGACACGCGGAGCCGTGCCGAGGCCGCCGATGG
>CAZZIF010000098.1:0-12291 GCA_964654025.1 uncultured bacterium | reverse complement strand
ACGAGTGGTCGAGGCATTCCTCGAGTACGCCAGGCCGCGTGACCCGGTCCCGTCGGCGGTAGCACTCGAGCCGCTCGCGGCCGACTGTCTGGAGACCGCACAGATGGGACTGGCCTGGGAGGGCACGGCGAGCGCACGGGGGCCGGCGGCGCTCGCCTGGTGCGATCCGGATCACCTGCGCCAAATGATACTCAACCTCGTGCGCAACGCGATGCAGGCCGCCGGTTCCGGCGGACGGGTCGAGGTGACCTGGGAGCGCGTGGCTGGCAGAGGCGCCCGGCATCGTCCGGGCCGGGAAACGGAGCGCCGGGTGAACGCGGGGGCGCCGCGGCGCGGGGACGTGTGCCTCCTGCTCCGGGTGGAGGACGACGGTCCCGGCATCCCCGCCGAGAAGCGCGAGGTCGTCTTCGAGCCATTCGAGACCGGCAAGGCCAAGGGGGCGGGGCTGGGACTGGCGATCGTTGCGCAACTTGCCGAGCGCAACAGCGCCGCGGTTCGAATCGAGGATGGCCGCAGGGGCGGTGTGGCGATCGTGCTCGAGCTGCCGGCCGCGGAGGGCCGCGCCGACGGCGTGCCCGAGAGCGGCCTCGACGGCGTGCCCGAGAGCGGCCCCAAAGGTGCCCCTGAAGGCGTCCAGGGAGGCTGAGCGTGGGACGAATCTTGTTGATCGAGGACAATGAGGCCCTGCTCGAGGCCATGGTGGAGCTTCTCGAGGAGGAACATCGCGTGCGGGCCTGCACCAGCGCCGAGGAAGCCGAGGAACTGCTGGGGCAGGAAGCGCCCGAGGTCATCCTCACCGACCTGAAACTCCCCGGCCGCAGCGGGATTGATCTGTTGCGCAGGGCCAAGGAACTCGATCCGTTCGTGGAGGTCATCGTCCTGACCGCCTTCGGCACGGTGGAGACGGCGGTCGAGGCCATGCGTTCGGGCGCCTTCGACTTTCTCACCAAGCCCGTGCGCATGGACCACCTGGCGGCCAAGGCCGCCCAGGCGCTGGCCGTGCGCCGGGACCGCGGCGCCTTGCTACTGGAGCGCAGCCGGCGCGAAGCGCTCGAGCAAGATGCCCGGGATGTCTTCAACGACGGCCAGATCATCGGCCGTTCGCCGGTGATGCAGAGCGTCTATCGGACGATCGAAAAGGTGGCCGACTCGGACAGCTCGGTCCTGGTGACCGGCGAAAGCGGCACGGGCAAGGAACTCGTCGCCCGCGCGATTCACATGAGCAGCCCGCGGCGGGAAGGGCCGTTTGTGCGAGTCAATTGCGGGGCGCTGGCTGAGGGCGTGCTCGAGAGCGAACTATTCGGCCACGAGCGGGGCGCATTCACCGGGGCGGTCAAGCAGCGCATGGGACGCTTCGAGCTGGCCGATGGGGGAGTCCTGTTCCTGGACGAGATCGCCGATATCCCCGCCAGCGTGCAGGTGCGTCTCCTGCGGGTGTTGCAGGAGCGGGAGTTCGAACGTGTGGGTGGGGAGCACACCCTGCGCGTGGATACGCGGGTGATCGCCGCGACCCATCGTGACCTGAAGGTCCGCGTGGCCGAAGGGCGCTTTCGGGAAGACCTGTTCTATCGGCTCTACGTGATTCCCATCCATTTGCCGCCGCTCCGGGAACGCAAGGAAGACATCCCCCTGCTGGCCCGCCACTTCGTCGACCGGCTGGCCGAACAGCTCGGGCGATCGCCGGTCACACTTGAATCGGATGCGCTGCGTCTTCTGAAGCAGTACGGTTGGCCGGGCAATGTCCGCGAGCTGGAGAATGCGCTCGAGCGGGCCATGGTGTTGTGCGAGCACCATCAGATTACCCAGGCCGACCTCGCCTTTCTGCAGCCGGCCGTCCAGTCGGGAATCCCGTTGCCTTCCGGGATCGTGCCGCTCAACGAAGCCCTTGCCGAGCTAGAGCAGGCGCTGGTAGAGCGGGCCATGGAGCAGGCCGGGGGCGTGAAGACCGAAGCCGCCCGCTTGCTGGGCATCAAAGCGAGCGCCCTTTACTACAAGCTGGAGAAGTACGGTCTGACGTGAACGCCTGCCAGCCACAACACCGGTTCCCTGGGCGCCGGGCCCGCGCGGCGGCCGTCCTTGTCGGGGCGCTCCTCGCTGTTCTGTTTGCCTCCGGCGAGGCCGTACTGCCGTTTGCCGGAGCACAGGAATCGAGCGAGGGCGCGCAGCCGGCGTTTCCCGAGCCGATCGCACGGCTGCAACGTGACCAGCGCGCATGTGAGGTGCGCGTGGACTCGCTATTGCAGGCGCGCGCCGTGCTCCGGCAAGAGAGTGATTCGCTAGGGGCGCTTCTGGCCTCGCAGGAAGCCGCTGGAACACTGGATACGGACCGGGAGCGCGCGCTTCTGGGCCGGCTGGGCGCGGTCTCCGAGGCTGATGACCGGCTGAGCGAACGCCTGCGCCGGGAGGAATCTCGTTGCCTCAATCTGGCAGCCGACCTGTTGAGCGCCATTCGTAGCCGGCTCGCAGGCGACTCCGGCGACCTACCCGACGCGGTACGGCAGGGACTCGTCCGATTGCGCGACGACCTGCGTGCCATCGACATGCCCTCGGGGCGGATCGACGTGGGACTTCCCGAGGCAGCCGGCGGAGATGGGGTCGAGGACCTGCGGCTGCGGGCGGATCTGGCGCGCGATCTGGCCGACCGGCTGCGCTCCTGGGTACTCTACGTGAACCGGCAGCGAGATGTGGTCGAGGAGCGGTTGACGGTGGAGCGTGAGATGGATGAGTTGCTCAGTGACCAGAGCCTGATGGGCAACGACCTTCGGGGGGACGACCTACTGGGGACGGTGGGCCAGCCCGGCGCCGGGGCCGGCGCCTGGCTCGATGCCGGACTGGACGCCGGTACTATGGCGACGATCGAGCAGCTCTGCTCTCAAGCGGACCTGGCGTTCGATGACCGGCCGCCAACCGAGACCTTGATGGCGCTGGCGGAGTGGCTTCAGCTGCGCAGGGCGGTGTTTCTGCTGCGCGCCGAGCAACTGGAGCGCGCCGCCAGCAGTCTGGCCGAAGAGGATAGGGAGTGAATGATGTACGCCGTGCGGTTGATCGTGATCGGGATCGTGATCGGGATCGGGATGTGCGTGGCGGCCGGCGGGTTTCGCTCCGCCGCGGCTTCCTATCAACCGCAGGCCGAGGCGCGCTTCGGATGGGGCTACGACAGCAACGTGTTCGAGAAGGTCCGCGCCAGCCGCCACCTCGGCGAAAGTTTCTTTCGACTGGAAGCCGATCTCGCACTCGAGGCCCAGGGCACGCGGGAAACCGACCGCGCGACAAAGGCGTACTGGCCGCGTCTGTGGAGAGTCCGCTACGCCACCGACCTCTATTGGCGCACGGCGAGCGAATCGCGCCACATCCTGCACACGACCGCCCAGTGGCGACTTGGTCCGGAGCGCGCGCCGGTCACCGTGGCGTGGGAAACGACCTGGCGTGGCCACCGGTCCGACGACGCCCGTGGCTACCTGCGGCACCAGGCAGCGGTGGGCGGTGGGTTCCGCGCGGGACCACGCTGGACCGGATCGTGGCGTCTTCGAGGATTCGACTTGGAGACGCCTGAAGGCGGCACGATCGCGCGCCGGGGCGCATTCGGGCAGGTTGGGCTCGAACGGTGGCTGCTCAGGAGGCTGCGCGGCGGCTTCGAGCTGGGTGCGGGCCGGATGCGATATGACGAGCGGGCGATTGCCTTCCCTGGAACCACCGGCGACGGCCTGCTGGAAGCGAAGCACACGAGTACCGAATACTGGGTGGGCTTGCGGGTCGAGCATCTGGCATTGCCGCAGGCGGGGTTCGCCTACCGCGTGCGCGGCGTGGACAGCAACAGCTTTGGGTACGATCAGTCCCGCCACGAATGGGAAATGACCTGGGGCAGCCGGCTGCCCGGACGATGGACGATGCTGCTCGTCGGACGCTACGAAAAGCCGCTCTACGCCCAGGACGACTACCGGCTCTACCGCTTGCGAGAAGATCCTGACGATCCGGATCTCGGGGCGCGTTCAGGAGTGGTCGCCGCGCTCAGCCGCCCGGTGGCGCCCGGCTGGACGGGGGAACTCCGCGTCGGCTACGAGCGCAACGAGTCCCGGATGACCGGACGCTACTACGAGAAGGTCTCGGCGACCTTCGGCCTGCGCCATCGAACAGAGTCCGCTGACAAAGTCCGCTGACAGAGTCCGCTGACAGAGTCTGGTGACAGAGTCCGGTGACCGAACTCAGACGGCACCGCTGTGGGGAAATCCCCGCACAGGAGGTGCGCCCGCCCCTGGAGAGTCTCAGGAATTTGAGGGTGCTCTCGGGATTCCGGCATCTGGTGTGCGGGCGGCAGGAAAAGCTCCTGGAACTGATCCTGTAAAACGTTTGAAAAATGTGATTTAGGTATTCTGCGCCCGAAGCCGGTCCTGGCACCGCTCTTGCAGAAGACGGTGTGGGAGGTTGGATCCGTGCAAACGCTCATCTCACAAACTCGCCGGGCCGTTCGCCGGATGACTGCCACCGGATGGTGGTGGGCTCTGGCCGTCGTGCTGGCTGGGTGCAGTCATGGCACGGTTACCGCCCCCGATGAAATCAATGCCTCCTGGGACGAGATCAGCTTCATATCTCCACAGGCCGAGGGCCGGCTGTCGATCGACGCATTCGGCCGGATCCTGCTCACCGGCGTGAGCGAACCCGCCGATCCCGGCATCCTCGGACCAGCCACCTGGCGCCAGCTCGAATCCGCCCTGCGCCAGGCCGATCTCGAAGAAATCCCGGCCAGCCCCAGCGGCGGCGAGGGATGGGAAGGGCCCGGGCGTGTTGCCGGCTGCCTTCGCATCCAGCGCGGCGATAGCGTGCAGGGATTCGACTACCTGGATCCGGGCGAGCTCGGCGAGCCTGAAGCGCGATTGGTGTCGATTCTCGAACAAGTCTGGCTGCACAGCTTTGGCCCTCAGCCGGATGAGCGCGTCGATCTGATCCGGGTCGAGCGTCTACTGGCCGGCCATTACGCCGTGTTGCCCGCACCGGCCGAGTACGTGATCCGTGATGAAGACGCGCTCCTGCAGGTGCTCTCCGGTGCGCTGGACGAAGGCCACGCAACAGTGGCGTTGCCGCGGATCGATTTCGAGCAGCAGATGGTCCTGGCGGTCTTCCTGGGGCCGCACGACGACGAGCACGTCGACCTCCGGTTCGATACCTTCGCGACCTATTCGGCCAATGGCTACCTGCAGGTATCTCTTTCGCGCTACGTGCGCGATCAGAGCTGCCAGACGCCCCTCGGCGAGGGGGGCGCTTTCGAGATCGTGGCCCTCCCGCGCGTGACGGGAGAGGTGTATTGGAGTTGGGAGACAGTATCCGTCGGGTGTGAAGGCCAGACGGGTTTGACTCAGGGGGGTTGAGGCACAGCACCTTTGTCAGGCTGACCCCCGTGACTTTTGCACCAGCACCGCAGACGCCTCAGCCCCTTGCTTTGCTTGCGCCCCGGTGGGGGCCAAGAACGGCTGGATGGCCGCCAGGCTCATGGACCCGGCCAGGCGCCATGGCCTCGAGATGGGGAGGATCCACGTAGTCTAACTTGCACAACCCTTAGGGGCTCCTACCGGCCAGATTAGAGAGCGCCGGGTCGCCGCAGGCGATCTGGCGCTCGTTGTAGGCGGGGTCGCCGCGGGGCTTGCGTCGGAGTGAACTCCGCAGCCTGGGGCCGCTTGCGGACCGAGACCTTCCACGAGGTCACCCAGCGGAATCCTCCGGGCCAGGTTTCCGGCGAGGCTGGATCTACTCGCGACCGAAGAATCCCCGCAGTTGGCAAACGATCCGGCGCTGGCGGGGGCGGTTGTCGAAATCGAGCACGATGATCTGCTGCCAGGTACCCAGCAGCAGATCTCCGCCGCTCACCGGCACTTCGAGGTGAGGCTTCAGGAGCGCCGCCCGGACGTGGGAGAAGCCGTTGCCATCGCCCCAGCGCCGGTCGTGCGCGTAGTCGAGCGCCTGCGGTGCGAGGCGCTCGATGGCAGCCTTCAAGTCGGCGATCGCGCCCGACTCGAACTCGATCGTCGAGAGCGCGGCGGTGGCGCCCGGGGTGAAGAGCAGGACCGACCCGTCCCTCAACTCCTCCTGGCGCACCAGTGATTCGGTCGCCCCGGTCAGGTCCTGGATGTCGGCGAATCCCTGCGAGGAAACCGTCAGCGTGTGGGTGCGAATCTCGAACATCGGAGCAACCTCCTTCCGCGCGGCGGCGCCGGTTGGATCCGTTCTGGCCATCCCGCAAACTTGACAGGATTCGACGGCTGGCCTAGTGTGCATTTTCCGTGGGGAGGGCGCAATGATCCAAGTGGTCGAACAGCCACAGACCTGTGGTCTGCCGGAATCAGCCTATCAGATCCGCCTGGAGAATTTCGAAGGGCCGCTGGATCTGCTGCTGCATTTGATCAAGCAGGACGAGATCGAGATCTGGGAGATTTCCATCTCTCGCATCACGCGGCAGTACGTGGAGTACTTGGAACTGATGGAGGCTCTCAATATCGAGATCGCCGGCGAGTTCCTGGTCATGGCTGCCACCCTCATGCGCCTGAAATCGCAGCGGCTTCTGCCGCGCCCCGCGGTGGCGGGTGACGATGACGAGATCCTGACCGAGGAAGATCTCATCGCCCGGCTGTTGACCTACAAGCTCTTCAAGGAAGTGGCCAAGGACTTTCGCCGACGCAGCGAGGAGGCGGGGCCCCGATTTCCGCGGGGACACCAGCCGACTCTGCCCAGCGACTACATGTACCCTCTCAAGGAAGTCGACCTCTACACGCTCGTTCGGGCATTCCAGTCGATCGAGACGCGGGAGGCGCCGGCGCCGGCGATCCACCAGGTTCAGCTCGAAGACGTGCGGCTGGAGGATCAGGTAGCCCTCGTGCTCTCCCGTCTGGAACAGCGGGCGGGACGCTTGACCTTCAGCGAGGTTTTCGAACGCCGTCCCAGCCACATGGAGATAGCGGTCACCTTCCTGGCGATGCTCGAGTTAGCCCGGCAGCAGGTGGTGCGCCTCTTGCAGGATCAGATCTGCGGCGCCATCTGGATCGTGTCCCGTGAGGTGGATGAGGCCGTCGTCTCCTGACCGGCTTCCAGTCCCCGCGGGCCCGTACCCCTGATCATCAGAGGAGCACAACCGGCGTGACGGATCGAATCCGCATTCTGGAGGCCTTGCTGTTTGCTTCGGAAAGGCCTTTGACGATAGCGCAGATCCAGGAGCTGTACCCAGAGCTCGAGGAGAAAGCGATCGAAGAGGCCTTCGATGAGCTGCGACGCTTCTACGATGACACCGAGCGCGCGTTCACGCTGGTCACGATTGCCGGGGGCTACCAGCTGCTCACACGCCCGGACGTCGCGGCCGAGGTCGAGCGCTTCTTGGTCGGCCGGCGACGGCAGCGCTTGTCCCGTGCCGCGCTCGAGGTGCTGGCCGTGGTCGCTTATCGCCAACCCGTGACGCGCGGTGAGGTGGAGTCGATCCGCGGGGTGGATTGCGGTGGGGTGTTTCGGACCTTGCTCGAGCGCCAGCTCATCGGTATCAAGGGCCGCGCACCCTCGGTGGGACACCCGCTTCTCTACGCCACCACCGAACGGTTTCTCGAACATTTCGGACTGATGGAGCTTTCAGAGCTTCCCAAGCTTGAAGAGTTCGAGGCGCTCGTTAGCCGCGAGGAGGCCCGTGAGGAGCTGGAACGTGCCGGCATGATCCCTCCGGTGCCCGCCAGTGAGGCGGACGAATCCGACTCCGACGTTACTGAAACCGAAGGCGCCGAGGCGGGCGCGGAAGCAACGGTGATCGAGGAGACCGTCGGGACCGACGAGGACGAAGAGACCGACGAGGACGAAGACACCGACGAGACCGACAAGGTTGTGGAGCTTGAGGCGTCCGAAGAGACCGCGGAGGTCGGGGAGCCTGGCGTGCCCGAGGAAGTCGAGGAGCCCGAAGGAGCCGGTGACGCCGAGGACGCCCAGGACGCCGGTGACGCCCAGGACGCCGAGAACGCCGGTGACGCCGAGGACGCCCAGGACGCCGAGAATACGTCGGTTCCCGCAGAGACCGCGGATGACGAGGTGCGTCAATGACCCCCCTCCGCAAAGGTCCCCGGACACGCGCTCGCGCACCCGCGGGGGGCGCGGACGACGCCATGCGTCTGAACCGCTACCTGGCCTTCTGCGGGGTGGCTTCCCGGCGCGCCTCGATGGACCTGATTCAGACCGGGCGCGTGAGCCTCAACGGCGCGGTCACGCGAGAGCCGGGTGTGGCGGTGCGTCCGGGTGAGGACGAGGTGCGCCTCGATGGGGAATCGGTACTCCCGCCGGCCGTCATGGCGTACTACGCCTTCCACAAGCCGCGGGGCGTCGTCGTCTCGATGGAGGACGAACTCGGGCGCGAGGGGCTGCAACCGTATCTGCGCCGGCTTCCCGAGCGGGTTTTCGCCGTTGGACGGCTGGACCGCAACTCCGAAGGCCTGCTCTTGTTGACCAATGACGGTGAGCTTGGGAATCGTCTTCTGCATCCTCGTTACGGCGTCGAGAAGGTGTATCAGGTTTCCGTCACGCCGCGGCCGCGGCCGGGACAACTGCGGCTTCTGGCTGATGGCGTGCAGATCGGGCCGCAGGAGAAGACCGCGCCCGCCGAGGTGCGAATCCGCCGCGCGCGCGCCAAGGGGGCGGTGCTGCGGATGACGCTCACCGAAGGCAAGAAGCGCGAGGTACGTCGAATGTGCCGGGCGGTGGGGCTGCGTGTGCAGCGCCTGAAACGGATCGCGTTCGCCGGCGTGACGCTGGCGGGCCTGCCGGCCGGCAAGATGCGCAGGCTGACTTCCGAGGAAATCACGGAGCTGCGGCGAAGGACCGAGCTGCTTGCATAGGGACGACGAAGATACGCGGCGCTCGACGGAACGGCGCATGCTCACGATCGACGGGCCAGCCGGAACCGGGAAGTCGGTGACGGCCAGAGCGCTCGCGGAGCGGTTGCGGCTCCATTACCTTGACTCGGGTGCATTCTACCGGGCGGTCGCCTGGCTGGCCCGCGAAGGAGGGGTGACGGGACCGCGTGATCCCGCCGTGGCCGCCCTCCTGGCGGTGACTCGCGTCGACGCACATCCGGCCGGATGCGGTTTCTCACTCCACGTGGGTGGCAAGCCGATCGATGATGCTCTTCGCGATGAGTCCGTCGGTAGGCTGGCTTCCGAACTCGCCACCGATGCCGGAGTGCGGGAGTGGGTGCGAGAGCAGCTCCAAGCCCTGGCGGGGCGTTTTCCCTGCGTGGCCGAGGGTCGCGACATGGGCAGTACCGTGTTTCCCGGCGCCGGGCTGAAAGTGTACCTGACCGCGTCTCTGGCTGAGCGCGCGCAACGGCGTCTTCGGCAACTTGCCGCCCAGGGCATCACGGCCGATCCTTCCACGGTCCGTGATGAAATGGCCGCCCGGGATGCTCGCGATGCGGGGCGTGATGTTTCGCCCCTGAGAGTGCCGGACGGGGCGGTGCGTATTGATTCGACCGACTTGACCCTCGAAGAACAGATCGGTCTGATCGAGGAGGTCTACCGCGAGGGCGGTCACCGCAAGGGCACCCGGCTGTACCGGTTCGTGCGTGCCCTGGCGCGTTTCTTCTACCTCCGTTTGCTGGGCGCGCGGTTGGTTGGCGGGGACCGCCTGCCGCCGGGCGCGTTCCTACTCGCCGCGAACCACCAGTCCTACCACGACCCGCCGCTGCTGGCTTCCGTGATGCGGCCCCCAGTGGCCTTCATGGCCAAGGCGGAGCTGTTCCGGCCGCCGGTGTTCGGTCCCTTGATTCGCGCCCTCGGCGCGTTGCCGGTCCGGAGGGGACTCGCCGACCGCAACGCTCTCAAGATGAGTCTGAGCGTGCTGCGCCACGCCAGACCGATCATCATCTTCCCTCAGGGAACGCGGGTGCGAGAAGGGGCGGGCCGTACGAACACGGGCGTGGCCTGGCTCGCCCGGCGGGCCCAGGTGCCGGTCGTGCCGGTCTACATCTCGGGGAGCGACTGGAAGACGAGTCTGCTGCGCCAACGTCCCATCACGGTGCGGGTTGGGGAGCCGCTTCGCCCCTGGCCCGAGGCGTCGCGGGAAAGCGATGCGGACTTCGCCGAGGCTGTCATGAACGCCATCCGGTCGCTCGGTGACGCGTCGCGGCAGTCTCCTTGAAGCTTCAGATCGGCCTTGAAGTTCCGAACTCGATTGCTATAATGACTTGTTTCTGTACGCGATCGCCTGGCGCGCTTACCAGGTGGTTGATGTTGTGTAGGAGGTCAACAGGAGGATCATCCAATCATGTTGGAGAACGACCAGACCCGGGACGGGACCGAATCCCGACCTGAAGAAACCCCCACCACCCAGGCCAGCATCCCCGAGGAGCCGGCTGTGCCGACCGAGGCGGCGACGCCTCCCGAAGCGGACCCCACTGCCGGTGCCAGTGGCGAGCCCTTACCGCCGGCCCCTCCTCAGGGCGCTGAGAGCGCCAGGGCCGAGAGACCGGCATCCCAGCGTTCTGGACCGCCCACCGCACTCGTCTCCGATGATGACGAGGACCGGAAGACTACGCTACCGGCTCCGCGCATTCGTCTTGTGAATCGGGACGAGGAGGCCGAGGAAGACGAGGTCAAACAACTGGTCGACATGTACGTCGACTCGATGCGCAACCTCGAAGAGGGCGAAGTCCTCAAGGGCCGCATCCTGATGGTGGACGACAAGGATGTCCTCGTCGACATCGGCTTCAAGAGTGAAGGCATCATCCCCCTGCAGGAGTTTGGAGATGTCGACGCGGTGAAGGTCGGTGAGGAGATCGACGTCTTCCTCGAGAAGCTGGAGGATCAGGACGGGCTGGTGGTGCTGTCGAAGCAGCGGGCCGATTTCGTCAAGGTCTGGGATCGCGTCAAGGATGCGGCCGAGAAGGGCGAAGTCGTCGAGGGCCGCCTGGTGAAGAAGATCAAGGGTGGGGTGGTCGTCGATCTCTTTGGCGTCGACGCGTTCCTTCCGGGCTCGCAAATCGCGCTGCGTCAGCCGCAGTCGATCGAGAGCCTGATGAGCCAGACGCTGAAGTTCAAGATCATCAAGCTCAACAAGCGTCGCCGCAACATCGTCGTTTCGCGCCGGCTCGTGCTCGAGGAAGAGCGCGAGGTGGCCAAGCGCACGATCTTGACGGAACTCGAGGTCGGTCAGATTCGCGAAGGCTACGTCAAGAACATCACCGACTTCGGGGCCTTCATCGATCTGGGTGGCATCGACGGGTTGCTGCACATCACCGATATGTCCTGGGGCCGGATCAAGCATCCGTCCGAGGTCCTGAGCGTGGGCGAGAAGGTTCAGGTGAAGCTTCTGTCATTCGATCCCGACCGCGAGCGCATCTCGCTTGGCCTGAAGCAGCTCACCGAGTATCCGTGGGAGAGCGTGGACGAGAAGTACCCGGTGGGCTCGAAGGTGGCCGGCCGGGTGGTCAGCCTCACCGAGTACGGAGCGTTCGTCGAACTCGAAAAGGGCGTCGAGGGTCTGATCCACATCTCCGAGATGAGCTGGACGAAGCACATCCGGCATCCGTCGAAGATCCTGAGCGAGGGCCAGGAGATCGAGTGCATGGTGCTCAAGGTCGACAAGGACAACGAGCGCATTTCGCTCGGCCTGAAGCAGGTGGAGCCGGATCCGTGGCTGACCTTGGACGAGCGTTATCCGGTCAACTCGATCGTCGAGGGCAAGGTGCGCAACCTGACCAACTTCGGCGCCTTCGTGGAACTCGAGGACGGCATCGACGGGTTGGTGCACATTTCCGACATGAGTTGGACGCGCCGCATCGGCCACCCCAGCGAGCTTTTGAAGAAGGGCGATACGGTCAAGGTGCGGGTGCTCTCGCTGGACAAACAGAGCCGCCGGGTGAGCTTGGGCCTCAAGCAGGTGCAGGAGGATCCGTGGCCGTCCTTGATCGAGCGCTACAAGACCGGCAGCACGGTGACGGCCACGATCTCGAAGGTGATCGACCGCGGCGCGGTGGTGATGCTGGAAGACGAGGTCGAGGGCTTCATCCCCGCCGGTCAGCTTGGTGTCGATGATCTGAAAGACCCGACCAACCTCTTCCAGGAGAATGAGAAGCTCGAGGTCAAGGTGACGCGCGTTGACCCGGCCAACCACCGGATCTTGCTCAGCGTCAAGGCCTACTTGGCCGAGCAGGATGAGGCGACGCAGAAGGCGTTTGCCGAGCGGGTGGAGACGGCGAAGGCAGCGGCCGAGGAGTCGAAGGCCGCGGAGACCGAAGCCGCGGAGCCGAAGGCCGAGGAGACCGAAGCCGCGGAGCCGAAG
>CAZZIF010000097.1:0-12369 GCA_964654025.1 uncultured bacterium | reverse complement strand
GAAGAGGCGTTCGGGCGTGATCGGGATCTCATCGGAAAACGTGCCGGTGGCCTGATCGATCGCTCCGGCCAATGCGGCGGCCCCGACATCCATCGGCAGCTCACCGAGTCCCTTGGCGCCGAACGGACCGCGAGCGTAGGGGACCTCGGCGATCTCGACGGCCATCTCCGGCGCATCGAGCGAGGTGGGAATGATGTAGGTCGTCATCCGGTCGTTGAGGTAGCGCCCGCCCTCGACCTTGATCTCCTCGAGATACCCCCACGCCAGCGCCTGCAGCACGCCACCCTCCACCTGGCCGGCCGCCAGAACCGGATGAATGGCCCGTCCGATCTCGACGACCGATGTCACCCGCGTGGGATGGACCTCCAGGGTCGCTTCATCGACCTCCGCTTCCACGACATTGGCGATCCAGGAGTAGGCCTTGTAGGCGTCCCCGCGGTAGCGTTTCTCATCCCACCGGAGATCCGGCGGCGATTGGTAGGTCGCGCGGCCCGTGACCGGTCCGTACCGGGAAGCCACGCGACGGGCCACCGCCTCGAAGCTGCCTTCCGGCTGGCCGTCCACCCGAACGCCGTCCTCGCCGATCGACACCGTATCAGCGGGGACCTCCCGGTCCCGGGCGATAAGCTCACGGACAACCTGGGTGAGATCGCGGCAGGCGTCGATCACGATGCGACCCACCACCATCGTTGTGCGAGAGGCCACCGTGGGACCGCTGTCGGGAACCACCGACGTGTCCGGCAGTGGATGCCGCACGCGATCCCGCACGAAGCCGAGCGCCTCGGCGGCGATCATGCACAGCACCGTGCTGGCGCCCTGGCCCATGTCGACATTGCTGACCAGGATGTCCAGCATCCCGTCGCGTCCCAGCCGCACATCGGCCTTCCCCTGAATGCGTTCCTCGCCCGCGCCGGTGAATCCGCCCCCGTGCAGGCCAAGGGCCAGCCCCACCCCGAGACGCCGGCGCCCGGTCCCGGGGGAGCGGTGTTTGGCCGCGTAGCCGGAAACCGCGACCGCGCGTTCAAGCACCTCGCCGGCGGCGACGCCCTCATGGAGCGTCTGCCCGAACGGCAGCCGGTCCCCGGGCCGCAACAAGTTCCTGCGCCGCACCTCGAGTGGATGAAGATCAAGCTCCCTTGCGATGCGATCGATCTGACGTTCGATGGCGAACAGGCTCTGCGGCGCGCCGAACCCGCGAAAAGCTCCGTTGGGCGGCGTATTGGTGGCGACCGCGCGGCCACGCAGGCGAATATTGGGAATCCGGTAGGCACCGCCGGCGTGCAAGACCCCGCGGGAGAGCACGACCGGACTGAGCGTCGTATAGGCCCCGCCGTCGAGGAGAAAATCGATTTCGGCAGCGACGATCGTGCCATCGGCCAGTACGCCGGTTCGGTGCCGGGTTTGCGATGGGTGGCGCTTGGTCGTGCAGGCGATGTCTTCGCTACGTTCCAGGATCATGCGTACCGGGTTCCCGGTGGCTCGCGCCAAGACGGCTGCCTGAAGAGCGAGAACCGAAGGGTAGTCTTCCTTTCCCCCGAATGCCCCTCCGGTGACCGATTGACGAACGATGATGCGGTCTGCCGGTAGACGCAGCGCATGGACGAGGGCGCTGTGGACGTAGTAGGGACACTGCATCGAGCCGTCGATCTCGATACCGTCATCACCCAGGGGCGAAGCGAGCACGCCGTTGGTTTCGAGATAGAGGTGCTCTTGATAGCCAGTGCGGTAGATGCCCTCAACTACATGATCGGCGCTGGCGAAGCCGGCCCGCAGGTCGCCGTCCTCAACCGTGTACTCGGCCAGCACATTGTCGTGACCCCAGATGATCTGCTCGCCCGCCAGGGCGGCATCGATCGAAAGAACCGCGGGACTTTGATCGATCTCCAAGCGCACGGCCCGCACGGCGGCGTCGGCGATCTCCGCGGTCGATGCCGCCACCAACGCGACCGGCTCGCCGACGAAGCGGACCTCCTCCTCGGCGAGGATCGGATGGTCGGTGCGGATCATGGCGACCTCGTTTGGTCCAGGAAGCTCGCGAGCGGTCAGGAAAGTGACTGCGCTCCAGTCGAACGCGTCATCGCGCGTGATCGCTCTCAAGCGTCCGCGGGCGACCGGGGAGCGCACCACCCGTCCCACCCACGCGCCCGGGACCGGAAGGTCTTCGACATAGAGGCAACGGCCAGAGACCTTCTCCCAGGCATCGACGCGTACGGGGGACGAACCGATCAGCGGCCGGTTGGACACGAAGCGCTCCTTTCCAGATGCTCGTGACTACAGCATGAGGACGATAGGCTGGTCAAGGCGCCTGCGTTCGGCTGGGCCCGGCCGCCTGCGGGAGGACCGGGTATCGAGTCGGGTCTTGCGGGCGAAGACTCCCTACTCGTACTCGAGGAGATCGGCGACGATGTCCCCCACCGTGGGGGCGCCTGCGGCACCGTGTTGCAGGGTCCGGGTGCCCTCGCCGCCATCGGAGACGGTCCACTCCACCAATGTATGGTTTGCGCGGTAGTCGTGGATGACGTTGCCGTAGGAGGCTTCGGCGGTGAGGAAGCTGATCTGGCTCAGCAGCAGCCCCGCGTCGACCAGCTTGTCGATGATTCCCAGGACACTGTCGATGTGGTTGGCGACGATCGTGGCCTGCAAGGATCGCCGCTGGTAGTCATAGATGTCGAACGTGTCGATACGCTTGAAGATGTGCCGCACCAGATCGGTGGAGGTGCCCGCGTAGACCACATCCCGGTTGCTGATGTGCGCCAGGTAGCCGAAGTGGCCCGGAAGCGAAACGGTGAGCGCCGTGCACGTGGACACGCCATAGGTGCACAGCATCTCGCTTCCGGTCGCCTTGCGGAACTCGTCGATGTCGACGACCGTGACCTCGCTCTCGACCCGCAACGGAAGGCTTGGCTGCGGCGGTTGCGCTTGGAGACGCGACGCGAGGTTGGGACCTAGTTCAGCGCGACGTTTGCGGTACTGCTCGGTGATGACCTCGGCCTCATCGATTTTGGCGATGAGCAACCATTCGCTCTTACCGATCTCGCAGACCTCGAAGGAGCTGAGCGCGCGGTGGCCGCGGTAGTCGGTGACGATTTTGTGTCCCGTGCCCTCCTCGAACTTCGCCTGGATGTTTTGCGGGGACAGATGCAGGTTGAGGATGCTCGGTTCCTTGGAGAAGCGGGACTCGGTCAGGAGGTACTGTTCGCGGTTGACGAGGAAGATCTCGCCGGTCTCACCCAGATTCTCCCCTTGTGTGAACATGCTGTTGATCTTGTTGATCGAGCACTGAAACACGAGCCACCCCTCGAGAGTGTCGCCCGTGCGAACCGGTTCGACGAGGAAGGCCGAGGGCTCGTCGGAGACGACGTAGTACTCGAAATCCACGAATCGGCTGTTGGGACGCTCGCGTAGCTGGAGGGACAGTGAGGTCGCGGCCAGTTCCCCCTCGAACAGGTTCTTGTGATAGTCCCCCTGGCGGCGGATGGTGTGGAAAATGTCGCCCGCCCCATTGACGAAGAGGATGTCGTAGAACGACAAGTAATGATGCAGGTAATGATTGCGGATGCCGTCTTTCAGTTCCTCGATTCTCTGCGCGAGATCGGGCGGCGGCGGCGCGGTGCGCTGGAGGCGGAAGTAGCGGTCTTTGATACGGAAGAACTCCAGCAAGACCTCGTCGCGAGATGCTGATTCGGCCAGCGCGGTGAGGCTGGCGATGTGGTCCAGGAGCTGCTGGCGGCGGTCTTCGCGAACCTCGTCCAGCATCCGATAGGTTTCCGATTTGATGGCGGCCGTGCTCGAAGTGCCACATACGGGCCCCAACAGGCACAGCCCAGCCCACAGGATCATGTGTCGTCGCATTCGATCGCCTCCACCTAATCCTCTCGGACGAAGTGCAACTCTTCTTCACCTAAGACGGCCTTAAGACGGCCTTCAAGGAGAAGAATGGAAGGGTGCTTGTGGCCTGGGTGCATCCCCCGTCAGGCCCGGGGGAGAAGTCTGAATTCTTGCGGCCCGATTGTCTCTCGCCAACGGGCATGCCAGTATCGTGCCCGTGAAGAGTTCTACTGTCATGTCTGCGCCGTGTTTCGCTGCTGTGTGAACGCCTAGTGACCCTACGCACAAAGGGGGAGCCATGAACACGGTTCTCGTCGCTTTCAGCAGTCTTCTTCTGGCGGTCTTGGGTTTCCCGGCGGCGGCCGGGGCCGATCCGGCTGCCGAACGCCGCGAACTCGTGGAGACCATCACCGGGGACGTGCAACGAACCCTCCGGTCGCTGGGGGACACCCGGCCCGACCCCGTTGTGCTCGAGGTGATGCGCAGGGTGCCCCGTCACGAGTTCGTTCCTCGATCCGAGCGAGAGGCTGCCTACGAGAACCGTCCCCTGCCGATCGGCTTCGGCCAGACCATCTCGCAACCGTTCATTGTGGCGCTCATGACCGACCTGCTGAATCCGGACTCCTCGGATGTGGTTCTGGAGGTCGGCACCGGTTCCGGTTACCAGGCGGCGGTGCTGAGCGCCCTGGTGGCGGAGGTGCACAGCATCGAGATCATTCCCGAGCTGGCCGCGAGCGCACAGCGACGCCTGGACCGGCTGGGCTATGACAACGTGGACGTCACGACCGGTGACGGCTACTATGGCTTGCCGGATCAGGCGCCCTTCGACGCCATCATCGTCACCGCGGCGGCCAGCCACATCCCCCCGCCGCTGGTGGGCCAGCTGGCCACCGGGGGACGGATGGTGATTCCGGTGGGCGGAGCGTTCTTGACCCAGGAACTGATGCTGGTCGAGAAGGTGACGGCTGACAGCCTGCAGACCCGTCATCTCATCCCGGTGCGCTTCGTTCCCCTGACGGGCGGCCACTGACAATGGTCCCGGTACCACCGGTGTCGGGCGCGCGATCGGCGACCATGTCCGCGGCCGTCGGGATCCTCTCCGGCGTGGCCCTGGCATTCGAGGTTCTGCTGGTTCGCCTTCTCTCGCTGATGCAGGGACAGTTTCTGGTGCCGATGATCATCAGCCTGGCCTTGCTCGGGGTCGGTGTGAGCGGTGTCGCGCTCTGGTGGGGCCGGCAATGGGTGGCCCGGCGCTTCACGGCCGTCTTCCTGCTCGCGGCGTGCGCACTCGGGGTGACCGTGAGTGCCACGCACATCGTTGGGCAGACGCTGCGCTTCAATCCCCTCGAGATCATGTGGGACGCCGGGCAGTGGCCCGTACTCGGGGCCTACTACTTGCTCTTCTCGATCCCCTTCTTCTGCAGCGGCACCTGCATCGGCATGGCGCTCACGTTGGGGCGCTTCCAGGAGCGGCGCGTCTACCGGGCCGACCTGATCGGAGCGGGGTCCGGCGCTGTGCTGGCACTGGGGCTGCTGCTGTGGCTCCGGCCCGAGGACGCCCTTCGCCTTCTGACATCTGCGGCCTTCGCGGCGGCGGCTCTGGGCTGCTGGGCGCTGCTCGAGCGGCCGCGTTTGGCTTCCGGCGGACTGCTGGCCGCGGGCCTTCTCCTGGGCCTGCTGATTCCCGAAGGGTGGATGCGTCCGGCGCTCTCCGAGTACAAAGGCCTCTCCCGCGCGCTCCTGATCCCCGAGACCGAGGTGATCGTCGAGCGAAGCGGTCCGCTGGGCCTGGCGCAGGCGGTGGCCTTCCGGCGGATTCCTCCGCGGTTCGCTCCCGGCTTGAGTTTGCGTTGCCCACATGCGCCCGGGCCGCAATACGGACTCTACCTCGACGGGGAATCCCGCGGTGTGATCCCGGAGGTGTCGCCATCCTCATACCTGGATTGCCTGCCCTCCGCCCTCGCCTACACCTTGGTGGAGGAGAGAGGGCGCGTGCTCGTTGCCGGCGGCATCGGTGGGCTGGGGGTGCTCGAGGCGCTGCATCACGGCGCCGGCCAGATCGATGTCGTGGAGACCCATCCCGCGGTCGCCACTTTGGTCCGCGAGCTTGCCGAGCGCGACGCAACCGGCGTCTTCGCGGAGGAGCGGGTTCGGATTCATGTCGCGACCCCGCGGTCGTTTCTGGCCGGGCGCGAGGCGAGCTATGACCTGATCCGGTTCTGGTCGCTGGGCTCGACGCCGGCCGCGCTAGGGGGGCAGGGCATCGAAGAGGATTTCAGCAGCACCGTCGAGGCACTCGAGACCTATCTGCGCCACCTGTCCCGTGATGGTCTTCTGATGATGTACCAGTGGATGCGCTCCCCGCCCTTCGAGACCCTGAAGCGCGTGGCCACGGTGCGAGAGGCGCTCGACCGGCTCGGCGTGAGCGACCCGCAAGCCCACATCGTGCTCGTTCGGAGCCAGAACACATCGGTACTGCTGGTCAAGCGCGCTCCGATCACCGGCGAGGAGCAGGTACGATTGCGAGAGCAGGCCGCGGCGCTTGGCTTCGAGCTTCTTCACACGGGGTCGTCCGGCGCGGCCTTCGCTGTTCTGCTCGGCGCGGACCCTGGGTCGCTGTATGATCGGTACAAGTTCCATATCCGTCCGGCGACCGACGATTCACCATTCTTCACCCGGTTCTTCAAGTGGTCGGCCTTGTCCGAGCTGCTGGCCCTGCGGATGCAGGGCGGCGCGCCGCTGCTGCAGTGGGGCTACCTGACCCGGGTGGCCACGCTGGGACAGGCCACCCTGGCCGGCTTGCTTCTACTGGTGCTCCCTCTGGCGATCATGACGCGCCGGCGGCAGCCGTGGCCCTCGCGCGGTCGCGCCACGTGCTTCTTCGCCGTGTTGGGCCTGGGATTTCTCTTCTTCGAGATCGCCCTGATCCAGGCCCTCACGCTCCTGCTGGGCCATCCCCTCTACGCGGTGGGGTTCGTGCTCTCGGCCTTCCTCTTGAGCGCCGGGCTGGGGGCCGGACTGGCCGGCCGGATGAGCCTGACGGCGGTCACCGGATCGATCGTCGTGCTCGCGCTCTGCTTTGCTCCTCTATTGACCCCCCTGTTGCGCTCGCTCATGGGACTGCCGCTGGCGGCGCGCATGGGCATCGCGTTCGCGGTGGCGGCACTACCCGCGTTCTTCATGGGCATGCCCTTTCCCCTCGGCTTGGCCCGGCTGACCCGAGAGGCCCCGGGATGGACGCCGTGGGCCTGGGCCGTCAACGGCTTCGCTTCCGTGGTCAGTCCCCTCCTGGCGGCGCTGGTGGCCATTCACTTCGGGTACCGGGCCGTGATGCTGGCGGCCGCGGGACTCTACCTCGTGGCCCTGCTGGCGGGGCGCTCATGGAGCCCCAAGCAACACCTTCGCTGATTCCCGCGTACAGGAGGCTGACGAGCGATCGCGCCCGGCGTCCCCCGCCCGATCGCGCCCGGCGTCCCCCGCCCGATCGCGCCCGGCGTCCCCCGCCCAATGCTGAGTCCGTCGTTCCGTTTAGGAGGTTTGAGATGAAGAAGCAGCTCAAGTGGCTGGCGCCGCTGCTCCTGGTCACGGCTGTGGCCGTCTTCTTCTGGATCCGTTCGGGTGACACCGGCCCGACGCAAGCCGTGGCCGATCCCGCGGTGACCACGAACGACCCGCGGCAAGCGGCCGCGGAAGTAGGCGAGATTTCGGTGAAACTCACCGAAACCGGCATCATCCAGCCCAAGGCACAGGTTCTGGTCAAGTCGAAGGTAAGCGGCAAGGTGGCCCGGCTTCACGTGCGTGACGGTCAGGCCGTGCACCGTGGTGATCTGTTGGCTTCGGTCGAACCGGACATGGCGCAAGCCCGCACCGTTGCCAGCCTCAAGAGCGAATACGGCCGCGCCCGTGTGGAACTCGAGCGCACCCGCCAGGATTACGAACGGGACCTGGAGCTGCACCGCCAGGGTCACATCTCCGAGTCTCAGATCCGACTGTCGAAGGACGCTTACGACATCGCCATGATCGAGTACCACGCGACGCTCGAGCAGATGCGCCTGGCCGAGGAAGACGGCGTGTCGATGGAGACGAATGTCGAAGAGGGCGAGTGGCTGGAGATCGTGGCGCCGGCCACCGGCACGATCATCAACCTCCAGATCGAGGAGGGTGAGATTGTGAGCTCTGGAGCGGTCTCCTACACGAGTGGCACGACCCTGATGATGATTGCCGACCTCTCCACCATGCAGATCAAGGCCGGGGTCAACGAGGTCGACATCGGCAAGGTGCGCGACGGGCAGGAGGTGGCCATCGATGTAGATGCCTATCCGGGTGTGCGCTTCGCCGGGATGATCACCCATGTGGCTCCCGCCGCGCACGATGAGCAGGGCGTCAAGATCTTCGACGTCGAGATCGACATCGTTGACACCGACGATCGCCTGCGTCCCGGCATGACGGCCAACATCGAGATCCAGGGTGATCACTGCGAGAACGCACTCACCGTGCCGGTGGAGGCGGCTTTCCTGAAGCAGGGCCGTTACGTTGTCTACGTCTTCGACGGTTCGGAGCAGGAACCGGTCGAGCGTGAAGTCGAGGCCGGGATTGCCAACATCGAGCGATTGGAGATTCGTTCGGGCGTGGCGGAGGGCGAGTTGGTGGCCCTTTACGATCCGGAGATCGAGGGGCGGACCTTGACTGAAGACGAACGCCGCCGGCAACGCATGGCGGCGGGGGGACACTAGCGATGCTCATTCAGACCGAAGACCTTCACAAGACCTACGATCTCGGCGCGGCGGAGGTGCAAGCCCTGCGCGGTGTCTCGATCGAGATCGAGGCCGGCGAGTACGTGGCCATCATGGGCCCGTCGGGATCGGGCAAGTCGACGCTCATGCACTTGCTCGGGTGTCTGGACTCGCCGACCTCTGGCGGTTACTGGCTGGCTGGACGCGAGGTCAGTCGCCTGCGCGGCGCCGCACTGGCCGCCGTGCGCAATCGCGAGATCGGGTTCGTGTTCCAGAATTTCAACCTCCTTCCCCGTGTGGACTTGGTCGCCAACGTGGCCCTGCCCCTGGTCTATCAGGGCGGGGTGGGGCGCCGGGAGCGCCACCGGCGGGCGGCCGATCTCCTGACCCGTCTGGGGATGGAACATCGCCTGGGCCACCGGCCGATGGAGCTCTCGGGCGGGGAGCGCCAACGGGCCTCGATCGCCCGCGCCCTGATTGCTGAACCGAGCATCCTGTTGGCCGACGAGCCTACCGGGAACCTGGACTCGAAGACCGGACAAGCCATCATGGACATCCTCGACGGGTTGAGCCGAGAGGGGAAGACCGTCCTGCTGGTGACCCATGACGAGAACGTGGCCGCTCGCGCGCAGCGCACCATCCTGATCGAAGATGGGCGGGTGGCCGTGGAGGCCTGCGCATGAACCTCTGTGAGAGCCTGGCCGAAGGAAGCCGCGCGATGGCAACCAGCCGGAGCCGGGCGGTGATGACCACCGTCGGGATCATCCTCGGCGTGGCCTCGGTCGTGACGGTGCTCTCTCTCATGGGCGGTGGCCAGAAGCAGACCGAGGCGTACTTCGCCGAGCTGGGCGGTGCGCGGGAGCTACGCATCACGAACACGCGCACCGACCGGGTGTTCATGACCGCGGCCGAACGAGCTTCCGAACGGCTCACCTACCGCGATGCCCAGGCGATTCTTCACAACTGCCCATCGGTTGCCACCGTTGATCCCGAGATCACGCGGTTTCTATCGGTTACCCGCGGCGAGAACACCTTTCGGATGAAAGTCCTCGGCACGAGTCCTCACTATCCGTATGCCGACGACATGCCCGTGGAGCGCGGCCGGTTCATCAGCGATCAGGATATCGAGCGGTACGCCAACGTCGTGATGCTGGGACCTACCTACGCGCAGGATCTCTTCGGCGACGAGGACCCGATCGGACAGCGGATCACGATCGGGAGTGTGAGTTTCACGGTGGTGGGGATCATGGAGAAGAAGGAGTTCTACTTCCGCAATGCGGGCGGTGGCAGCGGCCGCAACGTCCTCGAGTGGTTCAACCGCGCCATCTACATTCCCATCACGACCATGATCAAGCGGTTCAGTGTCAACGACCAGCTCGACGGCCTGGAACTCTCGGCCCCCACCGTCGAGGCCGTACCGAGTCTGATCCAGGAGGTTCGCACCGTCCTGCTGCGCCGTCATGGTGTGGAAGATTTCAACATCGATTCGAAGTCCGAACGGATCTACGCCAGCTCCGAGGAAGACCGTTTCTTCAGCATCATCTTCTGGGCGGTGGCCTTCGTCTCTCTCTTCGTGGGTGGGGTGGTCATCGCCAACATCATGCTGGCCGCGATCACCGAGCGCATCCGCGAGATCGGCGTTCGCAAGGCCATTGGCGCCCGTGGCCGGGATGTGTTTCTGCAGTTCCTGCTCGAAGCGGTCACCATTACCGCCGCTGGTGGCGTCGTGGGCCTTGCGGTGGGCATCGGCCTGACCACGATCCTCGGTCGTCTGGCGGGTATGCCGACCGATCTGACGCCCGAGATCGCGGGCATCGCCATCCTGACGGCGGTCGGCGTCGGGCTCGTCTTCGGCATGGTGCCGGCGATCCGGGCTGCCCGGCTCGATCCGGTGGAGGCACTGCGTTATCAGTAATCTAATCGAACACATCGGCAGCGGCCTCGGGTCCTTGTGGCACCACAAGCTGCGATCGGCCCTGACCCTGGTGGGTATTGTCGTTGGGGCGGCTTCGGTCGTGGCCATGTTCTCGTTCGTGAGTGGCATCCGGGACCGGATCATGGAAGACTTCGAACTCTTGGGCTTCGACAACGTCTTCTTCATCGGCAACCAGCAGGTCCACAATCCCGCGAATCTGGCGCGCCTGAAGGCATCGCAGGGGCTGACCTATCACGATATCGAGGTGCTGCGAGCCGAGGTTCCCGAGATCCAGTACCTGTGTCCCGTGACCGAAAGCCATCTGGTCGTGCGAGCCGGCAACGAGGCCCGCCGGTGTCCGACCTTCGGGGTGAGTCCGGACGGCTTCACCCTGTTGAAGCTACAGCAGGGGCTGGGGCGGACCCTCACCTGGACGGATATGGACCACCACGCGCGCGTCTGCGTGCTCGGCGCCACGATCAAGGAGAGACTCTTCGGCGACACCGACGCGGTGGGGAAGAAGATCTTGATCGGGCCGGAGGAGTTCGCCGTCGTCGGCGTGCTGGCCCGCAAGGCTTTCAGCGCGATGTTCGGCGGCGAGAACCAGGAACAAGATCATCGTCGCATCTACGTGCCGGTGACGACCGCGATGCACTACCTGACCGGATCGAAGCAACTTGCCTACTTCGCCCTGCGGCTTCACGGCGGGACCGACATCGCCGCCGCCTACGAGAAGGTGCATGCCGTCCTGCTGAGCGAGCACCGCCAGATCGAAGACTTCCAGATCGAGAACATCGCACAGAACATCGCCCAGGGCATGGAGGCGACCGAGCGGGTCACCCGGACCTGGAGTCTGATTCTGGGCTCGATCGCGACCGTCTCACTCGTAGTCGGCGGCATCGGGCTGCTCTCGATCCTGATGATCTCGGTCAACGAACGGCTCCGTGAGATCGGCATCCGCAAGGCGGTTGGGGCCAGGGACGCGGCGATCTTCCAGCAGTTCCTGGTCGAGTCGGTGACGATCAGCGCGGTGGGCGGACTCTCGGGACTGCTCTTGGGAGCGGGCTTGTGCAAGCTCATCTCGATGTACGCCGCCAGCGCGGGCCAAGCCATCGCCATCCCGGTGTCGGGGACCGGGGTCGCGCTGGCCGTCGGGTTTGCCCTGGGCGTTGGATTGCTCTTCGGACTCTACCCCGCCTACAAGGCTTCGCGCATGGATCCGATCGTCGCCATCTCCAAAATGGCCTGAGGAGAGGTCTCTACGCCCAATCCCGCCTCCAGATCCGGGTCCGGTAGATCTCCTCGAAGCCCATCGAGAGGTAGAGCGGCAGCGTGCTGCCCACATAGGCCCACCGGGCGCCCAGATCCCTGCATCGGCGCAATCCTTCCCACAGGGCTGATCGAGCCAGTCCCAGGCGGCGGTAGGCTGGATCGGTGCACACCGGTTCAACGTAGGCGATCCGGTGCACGGGTTCATACCAGACTCCGGCGTAGCTCCCGAATTCTCCTTCCGGCGTGACAGATACGATGTTGAGTTCGCGACGGAAGCCCGGCGCCGACTGCATGAAGCGGCGCTCCTCCAAGGCCGTTTCCACGCCGTCCTGGGCAGGATCGTCACCGTGATCGAATCCCTTCCAGAGGACGCAGTGCACCTTCCATAGGTCATCGGTCTCCGCCAGACTCTTCAGATAGAACCCCTCCGGCACCGGAGAAGCCGAAGAGAGCGGGGGGAGGAAAGAGAGCGATAGGCGGCACATGGGCTCACCCGGCCCGGTCTGCCGGTATCCGTGTGCGGCGGCCAGCGACTCGAAGCCGGTGTCGGTGTCGCCGATCTGGATTTCGAGGGATCGGGCCGTTCCGTTCTGGGCGGCCAGGTGTCCCTCCGCGTGAGAC
>CAZZIF010000096.1:7418-12443 GCA_964654025.1 uncultured bacterium | reverse complement strand
CGCGTTCCGCCAGCGGCAGCTTGCGCAGGCCAAACGGCCCGCGGGGCAGCAGGCGCTCATCCACCGAGGGCTCGGCCTCGTCGCCGCCGGCACCGGCCGGGGGCTTTCCGCTACCACCCGCCCCGGTCGTGCCGGCTGCCGCTGCGCCAGTCTCTCTTCGGCCCAGTAGCCAGCGCCGCATGCGCTCACGAGCCTCGGTCCGGTAGCGCGCCACGAGCAGGATGGCATTGTTGACCACGATGCCGAAGAGCAGGATCAGCCCGATATGGGCGGAGGAATCGAAGGTCGTATCCGTAAGCCAGAAGATCAGAAAGACGCCCACGAGCGACATTGGCACCGACACGAGCACGAGGAACGGCAGCGTCAGGCTCTCGAAGAGACCGGCCAAGATCATGAAGATGAAGGCCACCGCGAGAACGAGCATCAGGGTGAGCTCTTCTTCCTCTTCCTCGGTGAGGTTGGTTTGCTCGGGCTCCTCTGCCGCGTAGCCGTAGGGTAGTTCGAGCCCGGCCAGGGTCCGGCGGATGAAGCTGGATCGCATCGACTCGGTGCCGACGTACTCCCAGCTCACGTAGCGCGCGTAACGCTGATCCTCGCGCACGATGGGGCCGGCCAACCCGATCGTCTCGAGTGATAGGATGTCCCCCAGTCGCACCCGTTTCCCGCTCGAGGTGCGGACGATGCGATCGGCGATTCCGGAGAACTCGATCTCGTCGGCGTCGTCGTAGCGTAACTGCATGCGCTCGGACTCACCGCCGATGATCATGCTCGTGGGGTAGTCGCCACCGATGATCCGCCGCAGCAATCCGACCACCTCGGCCACGCTCACGTCCAGGTCCTTGAGCCTGTCGCGATGGATCGTGATCACCGACTCCTCCTGCGGCGAGTAGAGAAAGCGCATGTCGTTCAGAACCCGGGCGTGACGCACGCGGCGCACGCGGCGAACCTTCTCGTAGATATCGTCCGTGATCCGCTCGAGGTACTTCGAGTTGTAGCCGGTGACGCGGATCGTCGAGTTGTTGTGCATACCGCCGAAGAAGCCCTTGACGTAAGCCTGCTCGTCGAAGCCCGCGATGTAGATCCCCATGCCCGCCATCTTCTCGGCCAGATCGATCAAGCGATAGCGGTACATGAGCGGGAGTTCGGTCTTCATCTGCTCTTCTTCGAAGCGGATGTTCATGCGCCCGTAGTTGCGGTAGGCGGTCATGGTGACCTGCGCGCCCTCGGGCACCGGCAGCAGCTCATGCTCGAACCGCTTGGTCGTCTCGTAGGTCATCAAGATGTCGGTACCCTCGGGCAGACGCAGGGAGACAATCAGCTCCTCGCGCTCGGGCATGCGGAAGAAACCGCCCTTGTTGACCTTCTCGTGATAGATGTAGTAGCCGGCCGCGAGGCTGGCCAGCGCCAGTGGCGTTGCGATCCACCACAGTCTGAGTGTCACACCCACGAACCGCTCGAACCGGCTCGGCGGTTCTTCCGAATGCAGCACGACCGCGCCGTTGGTCACACCACCACCGCTGGTCCCACTGCCACCGTCATCGCCGTTCGCTTCGTTGGCACCCGCCATTCGGCCTGTCCCCGCGGCAACGCCCTCGCCCCCACCAGCACGATCGCGTTCATCCAGCGCGGCCCGCGCCCGCCCCACGCCACGCAGCCAGACGGTACGCAGGGCCACCGGCATCCAGCCGAGCGCCACCAGGATCGAGGCGCCCATCGCCGTCGCCACGGCCACGGCCAGCGGGGCGTAGTAGAGCGAGAGGCGGCCCGAGAGAAACACGAAGGAGAGGAAGGCCACCATCGTCGTCAACGTGGTCCCCAGAATCGGAAAGGCTACCTCGTTCGCGCCGCGAGTGATCTCCCGCAATGCGCGGCGCGGAGACAAACGGGAGCGCCAACCGGCGCTGAAGCCGCCGACCGACTCGCCCACGCGGCGATGCACGCTGTCGAGAACCAGAATACTGTTGTCGAGGATCATCCCGAAGCAGACCGTGAGCCCCGAGATCGTGATGAAGTTGACCGAGATCCCCAGAAAGTAGAACAGGCTCAGACTGATCACCACGGCCAGAAGGATCGAGGCGATCACGGTACCGGCGAGCGGTAAGCTGCGCATGGAGATCAAGAGCAGCACCAGCAGGATGCCCAGAATGAGCAGCGACCGGTAGACCAGCTCGACCAGCTTCTGCTCGAGATCTTCACCGGCATCCTCATCCACCTCGAACTCGACCGGGAAGGGCAGCGTTGCCTCGATCTGCGGCAGCTTCGATCGAATCGCGCGGCTGACGGCAACCGCATTGCTACCCCGCCGCTTGTCCACATGAAGCTGAACCAGGTTCTTGCCGTTCACGCGAACCAGGTAGATCGGGTCCTCGTGTTCCCACTGGATCGTAGCGACCTCGGAGAGCCGGATGAGCCGCTCGCCGCGCCGGTCGATGACCAGGTCGTGAAAGGCCTGCACGTTCGACTCATCGCGGATGCTGACCAACAGCTCGACCGGCCCGCGCCGAACGACCCCGCCGGCGGCGATATCATCCATGCTCAGGATCGACCTCAAGATGGCGTCGGCCGAGAGCTGTTGCAGCTCGATCTTCTCGCGATCCAGAATGACGCGCAGCACCCGGTCGGCCCCGCCGCGGATCTCCGCGCTCGCGACCCCGTCGATGCCCATCACCTGGGGCACGATCCACTTCTCGGCCTCGGCGCGCAGCTCGTTCGGATCCAGCGAGGAGGTCAGCGAAACCGAAAAGAACTCCTCGGTCTCGAACTCGTCGGGCACATCGCCCACGATCTGTGGGGGCTGCGCGCTGCTGGGCAGATTCTGGCGAACGGCGCCGAGCTGCTCGGCCAGTTCCAGACGCGCATACTCGACGTTCGTGTCGCGGCGGAAGGACACATCGACCATCGAACGGCCCGGATAGCTGCGGGCCACGACCTCCTCGATGCCGTGCACGCGCCGCACGGCCTCTTCGATGGGCACCGTGATCGAGCGGTGTACGGCAGTCGGCGAGGCGCCCGTCCAGTTGGTCGCCACCGTCACCGAAGGAAGCTCGACCTCGGGCATCGACTCCACGCGCAGCTTGGGGCACGCGTAGACGCCCAGCACCACCAGGGCGGCAAAGAAGACCCAGGTGGTGACCGGACGGTCGAGCAGCAGTCGCGTCATGGCGTATCCCCGCTCACGCTCTCGCGGGCCGCTTCGCGCGCGTGAGCCCACTCGTAGAGCAAGGGCGTGAAGAAGAGCGTCAGCATCGTGGCCAGGCTCAGACCGCCGATGATGGTCAGGGCCAGCGGGCGCTGGAGCTGCTCGCCCGAGCCCAGGCCGATCGCCATCGGAATCATGCCGGTCACGGTGGTGACCGTCGTCATCAGGATCGGCCGGAATCGCAGGCGGCTGCCCTCGTAGATGGCCGGGCGCAGGGCCATCCCCTCGCGCCTTAGACGACGAATGGTATCGACCTTGACGATCGCGTCGTTGACGCTGATTCCGATCAGGGCGATGAGCCCGATCAGCGAGAGGATGTTGACCGACTGCCCGAAGACGCCCAGCGTCACCGCCGCTCCGCCCACGCCGATCGGCAGGACGACGGCGATCAAGAGCGGATCGAGGAACGACTCGAACATCCCGGCGAGGATCATGTAGACGATCAAAACGGCCAGCAGGAGCGCATAGCCCAGCTCGCCGAAACTCTCGTTGATCTCCTTCTGCTCGCCGGCCTCGATGATCCGGATGTCGGGCGGGATCCGGGTCTCGGCCACCGCCTGGTGCACATCGCGGCGCACGTGATCGGTGCGGCGCCCGCGCACATCACCGGTGACCGTGACCATCCGGCGCTGGTCCCGGCGCACGAGCTCACGCACCGGCACTTCCTCGGTGGTCTCGACATAGCGGCCGAGGCTGATCATCCGCCCCGGGCTGACCTCCACCGGCGTGTTCAAGACAGCGGCCAGGTCTTCGCGCTCCTCTTCCTCGAACCGCACCGCGATGTCGATGCGTTGTTCGGCCTCGTTGAAGGCCGTGGCCACCACACCCTGGATCCGGCTCCGCAACTCCCGCACCAAGAACTCCGGGTCCAGACCGCTGCGAATGGCCTCGGCGCGATCGATGCGCATCGCCATGATCGGCGTGCCCAGGATCCGGTCCATCGAGAGGTCGTGGAGCCCCTCGATGCCGCCCAGTTCCTCGATCAGATCCTCGGCGGCCTGCACGGCCGCCAGCGGCTCCTCGGCCATGACGCCTAGGTTGATCGGCGCGCTGTCGCTGCCCAGGATCTCGCGCAATCCGATCCCCTCCTCGCGGAAGGCGTGGACCACCGAGGGGAACTGCTCGAGGTAGGCGTCCACGTGGTTCTCGAGCGCCTCCACGTCGCCCTTGCCCGAGCGGCCGGGTGTCATGATGATGCGCAGCTTCGTGGTGTGGGCGGCGGTGTACTCCTTGACCGCGGCCAGGGTCCGCTCGGTCGTGCCCACCTGCGCGAAGACGGTTTGCACCTGCGGCAGCGCCTCGATCTCCTCACCGATGCGCTTGGCGACCGCGGTGGTCTGCTCCAGCGGCGTGCCGGCCGGCATCTCCAGGTAGAGCGACATGTCGCCGGTGCTGCGTTCGGGCAAGAAGCTGCGGGGCAGGCCCCAGCCGACGAGGCCGGCGACGGCCAGGTAGATGAGCAGACCGGCCGCCCACAGCAGCTTGTGATCCAGCGTGTGCCCGAGCACTCGGTGATAGAGGTCGTAGAGCTTGTGGATCATCCAGGTGAAGAGCCGGAAGGGGCCACGCGGCGCGATCTCCTTCTCCTTCAGAAGACGCGCTGCCAGCGTGGGCTGCAGCAAGAGCGCGGTGACGGCCGAGATGAGCAGGGAGAAGGTCACCGTGAGGGCCTGGTCGCGGAAGAATTCGCCGGCCACGCCCGAGACATAGACGACGGGGAAGAAGACCGCGACGGTGGTCAACGTAGAGGCGATCACCGCCCCGCTCACCTCGCGCGATCCGGTCACTGCCGCGGCCTTGACCAGCTCGGGGCCGGACAGGCCCTC
>CAZZIF010000096.1:0-7318 GCA_964654025.1 uncultured bacterium | reverse complement strand
GACGATCGAGGCGGGGATGGCGATGCCCACCACCAGCGGGCTGCGCGGGTCGCGCAGGAAGAAGAACAGTACCAGGAAGGCCAGGCAAGCGCCGAAGACCAGGCTCTGAACCAGACCACTGAAGCTGGCCTCGATGAACTCGGCATCCCGATAGACGAACTCGCACTCGAAGTCCTCGTATTGCCCCTTCAGCAGATCGACGACCGTATCGACCTCTTCGGCCACCCGGATCGTGTTGGCGCCGACCTCCTTGTAGAGCAGCAACGAGACCACCTCGTCCGAGTGCAGCAGGGTCGCCCCCTCGGGGTCTTGGACCCCATCGACGATGCGGGCCACATCGCTGATGCGCAAGGGGCTGGCGCCCGGGCGCGGGATGGCGGTCTCGCCGATTTCCTGCAGCGACTCGAACTCCCCGATGATGCGCAACGACAAGTGCAGGGGCCCCTGACGCACCCGCCCGCCGGGGAAGGAGATGTTGGCGCGCTGCAGCGCCTGAGCGATCTCGTCCATCGTGAGGTTGTAGATGCGCAGCTTCTCCGGATCGGGCTCGACGCGGATCTCCCGGTCCAGACCACCGACGACCTCGGCCTGCGAGATGCCCTGGATCTGTTCCAGCGCGGGCTTGACCACCTCGGTGGCGAACTCGGTCATCTCCCGCAGCGGCTTCTCGCCCTCCAGGACCATGATGCTCACCGGACGGGCCGAGGGATCCCAGCGCAGGATGAGCGGACGCTCGGCGTTTTCGGGATAGTCGTTGCGGAAGGCAACCCGGTCGAGCGCTTCGCGCAGGTGCAGGGCGGAGAACTCCATGTCCGTGCCCCACTCGTACTCGACCGTGATCGTGGAGAGCCCCTCCCGTGAGCGCGACTCCACGCGGCGAACGCGCGCGAGTGAGGTCACGGCCGCCTCGAGCGGCACGGTCACGAGGCGCTCGACGTCCTCGGCCTGCACATCGGGGTACTGGGTGACGACGGTGAGCCGCGGGTAGTTGATCTCCGGCAGCAGGTCGACCGGGATCCGTTCCAGGGATACCACCCCGATCAGCATCAATCCCAGGCAGACCATCGCGGTGGCGACCGGCCGTCGGACGGCGAGACGTATCATGGCCGGCTAACCCTCCTCGGTCGGGAAGTTCTTCTTCCAGGGATCCTCCACCGCGATCGTCCGGCTCACCTTGATGGCGGCTTCATGCGCCAACGTAAGATGATCGGAGACGACCACGCGGTCGCCGGGTTCGAGCGTCTGCCCCGCGGCGCAGCTCGTGATCTCGTAGTAGAGTTCGTTCGACTCCCCGGTGCTGACATAGACCCAGAGCGCCTGGTCCTCTTCGGCCTTGAACACGAGGGGCCGGCCATCGCGGAAGAGCACCGCATCCTTGGGCACCAGGAGACGCTCCTCCAGGATCTCGGTGGCGATCTGGGCCCGCACGAACATTCCCGGCCGGATGCGCCCGGAGTCGTTGCGGAAGCGGAAGAGCACCCGGCACGTGCGGCTGTCGGTGTCGACGTCCGGACTGACGACACTGACCTCGACCGGCAGCGTCTGATCAACGGCCGTGATGGTGAGCAGCGCCGGGTACCCCACATCCAGGCTCCCCAGATCCGACTCGAGCACGTAGACCTCGGCTTCGAGCTCCCGGGTGTTGACCAACCGGCAGATCTCCTCACCGCTGTAGATGCGTTCGCCCAGCACCGGCTCGAGATCGGTAATCGTGCCCGCGAACGGCGCACGAATCTCGGTGCGCTCCAGGTTGAGCAAGGCCCGCTCTTCGGCGGCGTGCGCGTCGGCGAAACCCGTACGCGCCTCCAGCACCTCGCGCCGGAACGCCCCGGCCCGCAGCGCCGCGAGCTCGAGTTCGAGGCTCCGGTCGGTGAACTCCTCGTGCGACAGGCGGCCGGCCTGCAGATCCGCTCGCAGGCGCTCGATCTGCTGCTGGTAGTTCGCCTGCGCCTGCTCATCCACCGTGCCCGCCATTTCGAGCTCCAGGTTGACGGCCAGCTCCGAGAGCGCCTGCAGGTGGCGGGCGCGCGCCTCGGTGAGGCTGGCCAGGTACTCGCGTTGATCGAGCACTGCGATGAGCTGACCGGCCTGGACCTGATCGCCCTCGGCCACCAGCAGCCGCTCGACGGTGCCGGTGAGCTCGGTCTTGATCTCGGCCTCCTTGCGCGCCCGCAGGCGGCCTTCCGCCGTGACCGCGTGCACCAGGCGACCGCGCTCGACCGGCCCCACATTCAGACTGAGCGGCTTCTTGACCCGGGCCGGCTCACTCCCCGCATCCTGATCGCCGGCGCCGTCCTGAGCGTTGGCGGCACCGTCCTGGGCAGTGGCGGCACCGTCCTGGGTGGTGGCGGCGCCGCCGCTCTCACCCTCGGGCGAGCAGGCCGACAGGCCGAGAAGGAGCGCGATCAGAAGCCAGGCCAGATGGCCGGTCATAACGCCGTGGGCTTTGGTTGTCTTCACCGGAGAACCTCCTACCGGTTCATTGCTCCCGCTCTTCGGCTGGTTCACGTACTCACTCTCCCGCCGGTTCACGCACTCACTCTTCGGCCGGTTCGCTGCTCCTACAGGTCGTAACAGATGATCGAGAGTTCCTCGGGCTCATGATCGCCGGCCGGGCTTTCGTCGGTCGCGCCGCCGGACATGCCGAGCACCGCGTCGTAGAACCCGCGGATCACGATCACCTGGTCACCCAAAGGATACGCCGTGTCGCGCGTGGGGTCACCCGGCGCGCGCAAGTCCACCTGCCGGAGAAAGCGGCCGGTGTGGCTGTCGTAGACGTCGTAGACCCCCATGCTTCCCTCGGGCGCGCGGTACCGGCCCTCTCCGGAGAGCGCCCACAGCTCGCCGCCGGGGCCCCAGTGCAGTTCGTCGACCGACCGGTGGCGCTCGGCGATTTCGAGTCTTGCATTGGGCACGTTGCGTGTGAAGCCGGCGAAGACCTCTTCCACCATGCGCCGCTCCTCGGGGGTGCGGTCGATCGGCGTGTACTCGCGCGTGATGCCCAGGACAGGTTTCCCGTCGGGGCCGAACACCCGGATACGGTAGTCGAGCCAGTCGGTGACCGCCACGACGGCGCCGTCGTCGCGTCCGAGAACCCGTTCGCTGTAGCGGGTCATGGCGGTTTCGTCCATCGGATAACCACGCGACATGTCCACCTGGTCCCGTTCGCTCCACAGCTCGACCGCCAGCGCACCGTCGAGTTCGAAGACGCCGAGCATGTGATGTTGTTGCATGCCGTCCTGTCCGAAGACCTGATCCATGCAGGCCATCACGAGCCGCTCGCCCGCCCGGTGCGCGCGGTAGGCCACCAGGAAGCTCTGGGGGCTGGCCTCGGCGGCGAGGCGCGGCACGATCTCGCCGGCCGGCGTGCCGTCGGGGAAGTAGGCGATCAGCTTACCCGGGAACGACTGCACCACGCCAAGTCCGCCGCCGGGCATCGTGGTCAAGCCGATCCCCTGCTGAAACTGGCCCGGCCCCTCACCCCGCCCACCCAAGGTCTGCAGGGGTTCCCCGTCCCGGCTGAAGAGCTGAATCTCGCACAGCTGGTTGTCGAGCACCGCGATGTGGCCTTCGTCGGTCCGTACCACGCCGGCGATCGCGCCGAAGATCTCATCGGAATCCGGCCCGCCCACGCGCCAGCGCTCCTCGAGCTCCAAGGCCACGCGTCCTCCCCCGGGCTGGTTGGGGTTGTGAACCCACCGCACACCGTCAACCGTCTCTTCCCGAACCCCTTCGCGGGCATCGGCTTGGGCCTCGGCCCAGGCCACGGCCCCGCCATCGCCGGTCACACCGAGAGGCAATCCGGCCATAACTAGCAGCACAACAGGCAGATACAAAACCGCCGTCCAAACAGTACCCCTGTCTGAACGGCCCGAATACACTCGTTCCACGGTAGACTTCGCTTCACCCTGTCGCATCGATCCCCCTCCTCCGGTTGCCCGCCCCGCGAAGCTCCAGCCTGCCGGGCCCGGCCTCCCTGCCCCACGGGCTCCCCCTACGCACGCTGGTAGGACGAGTTGCGGGCGGAAAGACGACTCCGCGCGACGGGTTGAGATTGCAAACGAACCCCAGTCTCAACTATACCCTTACATGCACTCGCGCGGGCGTCCATCATCGAGCCCGCGCAACACATATATTACCGATTGGACGAGGAGCCTGATGGGGCGCATCTCAAGCTCGCGTACATTCCGCCCACCGACCCTTGGCACCGAGGCGCTTGGCGCGCGCTCCCCGCAGGCATTGCCTGTGCTTGTGCTGGTCATACTAGCGCTTCTCGCGGTCACCCCCGCCGGCACACTCGCCCATCCCCAAGACGTCCCAGCCGAGCGAGCCGTTCATGCGAGATCCGGCACCATGGCCGCACTGGCCGACGGCGATCGCATCGGGAGCTTCAGGGCCGAGGCCCGGTACACGGGGGTCGAAGGCCTACCGGCCGGCATGCGGTTCATCCACGAGCCCACCGGCATGCCCATCGACGTGCTCTCTTTCGACTCGATCCCCCAGGCCATGATCTGGATCGAGACCCCGCCGGTTTCCGACCGTGGCGCACCCCATACCGCCGAACACCTGGTGCTGGGCAAAGGCCGCAAGGCGCGTTACGCCGCCCTGCTGCTGGACATGTCGATGGGATCGAGTTCGGCCTCCACCCATCGGGACAAGACACTCTATCACTTCCACACGGCCGGTGGCCGCCAGTCGTTCTTGGAGCTGATCTACCGGTTCCTCGATGCGATCGTCGATCCCGACGTCACCGACGAAGAGATCCGTCGTGAAGTCGCCCACTGGGGCGTGTTGCCCGCCGAGGAGGGCGGCCTGAAGCTCGCCGAGAAGGGCACCGTCTATCTGGAGATGTTGAGCAGCTTCGAGAAGCCCGGCACGATCATCTGGAGCGAGGCGCGCCGGCTTCTCTACGGTGCGGGTCATCCCCTGGGCCTGGAGTCGGGCGGGCGACCCGAGGCCTTGCGGACCATGACGCCCGAGCACATCCGCGACTTCTTCGCGCACCGCTACCGTCCGGGCGAGACCATGGGACTGATCCTGGGTCTGCCGCCCCACTTCGAACTGGATATGCTGTTGGGCGACCTGGACGGCGTTCTGCGCAAGATCGCCAACGGGATGGCCAAGGAAGCCACCGGTGCCGCGGCCGGCGCCCCAGCCGGCGCCCCGGTTGACGGCGAGATCAACCTCGAGACCGGTTCGAACTCGTCCTGGCCCACACTGGCTTCACTCCCGCCGCCGAGGTCTCCTGATCCCCCCTGTGTCGTCCGCCTGCCGTTCTCGAGCGCCAACACCGCCGAGCCTGGGCCGGTCCTGGTCGGCTGGGCGCCGTTCGAAGAGCTCACGCCGGAGGACCTCTTCCGACTCGAAGCTCTTTGGCATGTCTACAGCGGCGACGACGCCTCGCTCGTGTACCGGGACCTCATCGATGGCGCCTCGCGCAGGGTGGGCCCCGGGATCAGCGATGCCAGCGGCTGGATCTTGTCCATGCCCGGGCACTGCCCCATGCTGTGGCTCGACGGCGTCTCTCCGGATGCCATGACCGAGCACGCGTTGATCGAGGTTCGAAACGTACTCACCCGCCGGCTGGCCTGGATCGCGAATCTGGCACCCGGCTCCGCCGAGCTGGAAAGCTTCCACGAACAGATCCGCACCTACCTCACGGCCACCCGCCGACACCTGATCGAGCAAACCGAGGCGCCTCCACGATTCGGGTACCGCGGCACGGGGGATTTCTGGTACCAGCACCTGCGTGAGCAGATGCGCCAGGTCGGATTCGAGAAGGACCTGTTGCAGGAGGACCTGCGCGCCGGGCTCCTGCGCGATCTGGACACCGGCAACCCTTGGGCCGAACTGATCGAGCGCTTGGGCCTGTTGCGCCCACCGGCGGTGATGGTGGCCGCGTACCCGGATGTGGATCTGCCCGCGCGGCAAGCGGAACAGAAGCAGGCTCGCCTCGAGCAAGGTCTGTCCGATCTGATGGGCCGCTATGGCACCGACGATCCCCAGGAGGCGCTCGAACGCTATCAGATCGACTTCGAGAAGAAGACCGCCGAACTCCGCCGGATCGAGGAGGGGATCGGCAAGCCGGGTTTCCTGTCGGATCCGCCCATGACCCTCGATGATACGATCGACTCACGGGTCACGTCGCTGGCGCTCGAGACCGCCGCGGGCCGGCCCATCGAGGTGCCGGTGTGCTACAACCGTTTCGGGCGCACATCGATGCTCGATCTGGGGCTCTACTTCGACGTCACGCCCCTGGCGCCCGCCCAGTGGATCTACCTGTCGATCCTTCCCCAGGCGTTTGCCGAGCTGGGCTGCTGGTATCCAGATGCGGCGGGAGACGAAGCCCCCGCCCGTTGGCTGTCTCACCAGAAACTACGTGAACGCCTCCAACGAGAGGTGAGCCGTCTCAACGCCGATTTCGCCGTATCACCACGCGAAAGCGGATCGCGTGTCGAGTTCGCCGTCTACGGAACCGGTCTTGGACTGGAGGAAGGCCATGCCGCCCTGGGTTGGATCGAGGCGCTCATGCACAGCGCCGCCCGGGTCGACACGACCGCCCTTCTGCGTTTGCGAGATCTGGTGACGCGCGAGATCGGCGCCATCAAGCAACTTCCCTTGCGCTCCGAAGAGACCTGGGTCGACAACCCGGCGCGCGCCTACCGGTATCAAGACGAGCCGGTGCTGCTCTCGGCCACCTCGATGTTCACCCGGCTCCACAACTTGCAACGACTTCGCTGGCGCCTTCACACGCCGCCCTCCGATCAGGCGCTCGGTCCGATCGCGATGTGGGTGAACGACACGCTGGGCAAGGAGAACCTCACGCGCGAGGCGCTCTACGCCGCGATCGATGCCCTGCAGGCAGACACAACGGCCGCACCAGCCGAGTCCGAGTCCGCGGAATCCGAGACCCCGGAATCCGAGACTCCGGAGGCAAGCACGGCGGGCCCTCCCACCAGGTCCGCGACCACCGGACCCAGCGAAGCCGCCAGCCTGCGGGCGGAGGTAGCCGACTACCTTCGCGCCGAGTTGGAGGCCTGCCCCGACGAATCGCTCGAAGAGGACTTCATCCGCCTGGCCGGCGAGACGCTCGAGGATCTGATGATCCCCCCCGAAGATGTGCTGGCCGGCCTACGCACCACGATGGCCTCCCTCCTGACGATGGGGCCCGAGCGCGCTCACCTGACCGGGAGCACGCGCAACGTGGATCGTCTGCGCCCACAACTCGAGATCCTGCTGGCCCGCCTGGCTGGAGGAGCCGCGATTCCCGCCGGACCGGCGGACGATGCTGCCTCGGGACGCGGCGGCAGTCCAGGGC
>CAZZIF010000095.1:0-12447 GCA_964654025.1 uncultured bacterium | reverse complement strand
ACGGGCATGACATCACCTCGCTCCCGATGCACAGGCGGGCGCGCATGGGGATCGGGTATCTGTCGCAGGAGCCCAGCATCTTCCGGCGCATGACCGTGCGCGAGAACATCATGGCGGTGCTCGAGACGCTCCCGTTGTCGCGCGACGAGCGTGAGGAGCGCTGCCGCGATCTGCTGCGCGAACTCGACATCACGCACATCGCCGACCGCCGGGGGTTCAATCTTTCGGGGGGTGAGCGCCGGCGGGTTGAGATCACCCGCGCCCTGGTGACGCGTCCATCCTTCATGCTCCTGGACGAGCCCTTCGTGGGCATCGATCCCATTGCGGTTGCCGAGATCCAGGAGAACATCGTGCGGCTGAAAGAGCGTGGGCTGGGGATCCTGATCACCGATCACAGCGTTCGGGAGACGCTCATGGCCACCGACCGGGTCTACCTGATGTACGAGGGCAAGATCCGCATCGAGGGCAAGGCTCGTGAGCTGGCCGACAATCCTGAGGCGCGCGAGATCTACCTGGGCAAGGATTTCCGCCTGTAGCGCCCCGCCGCGAACGATCCGATCGCGCACGGCACGATGCGGCGCACGGCACGATGCGGCGCACGGCACGGCTCACCGCATGGAGCCAGAACCACCCTCCGTTCCAGGCGCACCCTGCGCCGACGCTATCACCCTCCTGGCGAATCCATCCACGCGCAGACAGTGAAAGGAGGTCATCTGGTGGAGTTGCGGGCTGATCTGGAGCTGGCCGTTCGGCAACAGCTCGTCATGTCGAAACAGATGCAGCAATCCCTCGAGGTGCTGCAATCACCGGTAGCGGAACTGGCAGTGCGTATCCAGGCGGCCGCCGCGGAGAATCCCTTTCTGGAAGCCGACCTCGCGGCCGCCGAGTCGGTGTCGCTGGAGCAGCTGGGTGGCGCGGCGGATCCAGGCGAGAATGTCGGGGCAGACGAGAGTGCCGGGGCAGGCGAGAGTGCCGAGGTCGGTGAGCCGGGCGACACCGGTGCCGGTGGCGATTTTCTGGGGCCGATCCGAGCTCACGGACGCCGCGGCGGCGACGGTCCCCCGGTGCGGGGGCACGTGAGCTGGCGCGAGCAGGTTCTCGGTCAGTTCCGTTTGCAGGTCGGGGACGAGAAACAGCGGGCACTCGCCGATTACTTGTTGGGGTGTCTGGATGCGCGTGGCTACCTCGCCGTTTCGGTGGCGCGGGTCGCGCGGGATCTGGGAGTGCCGCGCGCGACGGTGGAACAGGTGCGCCGGCGCGTGATGCGCTTGTGGCCCGTGGGGCTCGGCGCGCGCGATGTGCACGAGTGCCTGCTCGTCCAGCTCGAAGAGCGGGAGCAGGCCGATCCGGTGAGCCGGCGGTTGCTGCGCCACAAGCTCTTGCCTCTCGTGGCGCAGAAGAACTTCGCCCGTCTGGCCGAGCGTCTCGGCGTTTCGGAAGCGGATGTGCGGCGCGCGGTGGCGCGGATCCGCGAACTCTGGCCACGTCCTCTGCGGGCCGTGACCGCGACGACGACGCCCACCGTGTTGCCTGACCTGACGGTGGTGAAGGTCGACGGACGCTGGGAGGTGCTGCCGGGCGAGGAGTATATCCCCCGGGTGCGCCTGGTGCCTCCGCCGGCGGGGCTGGCGTGTGCGGACCCGGATGCGCGTAGCTTCGTCCAGGGACACCTGAGCCGGGCGCGGTGGTTCGTGGGGAGTCTGGATGCGCGGCGGCGGACGCTGACCGGTCTCATGCGGCTCATCGTGGCGGAACAAGAGGGCTTTTTCGCCAAGGGGCCGGAAGCCCTAAAGCCAATGGGTTATAGATATTTGGCAGACAGGTTGGGATTGCACGAGTCTACCGTTGCCCGGGCGGTCCGGGGGAAGTACGTTCAGACGCCAAGGGGGATGTTTCCCCTGCGGTTCTTTTTCTCCAAGGGATTGCCGGCGGTCGTGGGGAATGGGCGTTCCCCCGCCTATCTCCGGCAGCGTATTGTTGAGTTGATCGGGGAAGAGCCCCCCTGGGCCCCGCTGACCGATCAGGATCTTACCGCGGCTTTGGTCGCGGAAGGGATCGTGGTCTCCAGGCGAACGGTGGCCAAGTACAGGGATCAGCTCAGAATCCCCAAGGCATCCTATAGACGGGATGTCTGAGACCCATAGCGTCAAGACGGCGTCGGCCGCGAATTCGCAAGGAGGAGAGAATGGAGATCATCACCACCGCCCGTCATTTCGACATGACGCCCGAGTTGCGCTCGCACCTCGAGAAGCGGCTGGAGCGCCTGAGCCGGTATCTCGGAGACAACGAGGAGGTGCATGTCGTGCTGACGACCGAGAAGTACCGTCAGCTCGCCGAAATCTCCTTGCGAGCCCGCGGCACCGAGATCGTGAGCCGCGGCGTGTCCGATGAAATGATGACCTCGGTCGACAAGGTGGTGGATCGGATCGAAAGGCAGATTCAGCGTCTCGCCGCGCGGCGCCGGGACCGCAAGAATCGAAGGAGTCTGAAGGACGAGGCGCCCGTGCTGGCCGCGCCAGAGCCGGTGGACGTGGAGGAGGAGCCGCCCACGGCCGAGGAGGAACTCGGTCTCGAATTCGATGAAGACGATTTCGCTCCCGTGGTCGTGCGTGACGATGCCTTCCACCCCGACCCGGTCACGGTGGAGTCGGCTATCGAGGCGCTGCAGGCCTCGGATCGCGATTATCTCCTCTTCCTCAACAAGGGAACCAACAAGGTCAGCTTGATTCACCTGCGTGAAGATGGCAACTATTGCCTGATCGAGGCGCCCTAGACGGCCGGCGCCCTAGGTGGCCGGCGCCCCGAGCGGCCGGCGCCCCGAGGGGCCGGGTGGGCGATGGCCGCGCCGACGAACCGGACACGAGCGGGAGGGATACGAGGGTCCTATGGTCGGGATGACCGTTGCCGAATTCTTCGAACAGACCCGTGAACGATTGGGATTGCGTCTGCTCAGCCAGAGCCTCCATTCCCGCAGTCGTTTGATCACCAGCGACATCAACCGCCCGCAGCTGGCTCTGACCGGTTTCATGGAGAACTTCCTGTGGGACCGGCTGCAGATTTTCGGCGAGACCGAGATGCGCTATCTGCGCAGTCTGGACGAGAATCGCCGGGGCACCGTCCTCTCCCAGATCATGGGGTTCGCGATCCCGTGCATCGTCATCACGAAAGGGCTCGATGCCCCGCCCGACATGCCGGTCATCGCATCCCAGAACGAGGTGCCCCTGCTGGGCACCGACATGGACACCACCCATTTCCACCATGAGATCACGGCGTTCCTGCAGGAGGCGTTCGCGCCGCGGACCCGCGTCCACGGTTCGCTCGTCGATGTCTATGGCGTCGGTCTGCTCTTCACCGGCCGCAGTGCCATCGGCAAGAGCGAAACGGCACTGGATCTGGTCGAGCGCGGGCACCGGCTGGTCGCCGACGACATCGTCACCATCCGCCGCCGCTATCCCAACATTCTGATCGGTTCAGGCAACGAGCTGCTGCGCCACTGCATGGAGATCCGCGGCATCGGCGTGATCGATGTGCAGAGCATCTTCGGCATCCGCGCGATCCGCGCGTACAAACGCGTGGAGGTGGAGGTCAACCTGCGCGAGTGGAGCGACGATGAGCAGTACGAACGCCTGGGGCTGGAGGAGCAGGGCACCAACATCCTCGGTACCGAGATTCCCCTGATTGCCATTCCGATTTTTCCGGGCAAGAATATCACCGTGATTTCGGAGACCATCGCCCTGAATTATCTCGTCAAGGCGTACGGATACCATCCGGCCGCGCGCTTCAGTGAGACCTTACTCGAGACGATCCGCCGCAAACGCACGCTCTCGCGCCTGGCGGAGGGAGATCAGGAGTGAGTGGTCCGGGACCGATGGCGGGCGTTCTGGTCACGCACGGCCGGCTCGGCGCGGAACTGCTCAGCACGGCCGAAGGCATCCTGGGGCGACAGGAGAACGTCTACTGCGTTTCGAATGCCGGGCTGTCATCCGAAGCCCTGGTCGATGCGCTCGGGGCCGCTCTGGCACGCCGCCGCCCGCCGGGCAGCCCGGCCGTCGTTTTCGTCGATCTGGCCGCCGGCAGCTGCGGGCACGCCTGCCGGTTCTTGGGGCTGGAGCACCCCGAGGTGCTCGTGGCCTGCGGGGTCAACCTGCCGATGCTGATCGAGTTCCTCTATCACCGCACTCGGGTAGGGCCGCGGGAGCTTTGCGAACGTATGCTGCGCCGGGGCCGCGAGGGTATCCAGTGCCGAGGGTGGGACGATGCCCGCACCGATTGATGCGAGTGCCTACGTCCTGGTCCGGGCCGACGACCGTCTACTGCACGGGCAGGTGATCTACGGTTGGGGCGCGGTTTTCGAGCCGCGTGGTTATCTGATTCTGGACGATGCGGCCGCCGGCGATCCGTGGGAGCGCGACGCATTCGTCGCCGCGGCGCCGCCGGAGGTGGAGGTCGAGGTGCGTTCGGTCTCCTCGTTCGCAACTGCCTTGCGCGCTCATGACCACCCCGCGGCGGCGGATGAGCGAGCCCGCGAACACGACTGGGTCATGCTGCTGCGTGACATCGGCAGCCTGGTGCGGCTGGTAGGCGCGGGATTTCGTCCCGCGGCCGGGTTCAACCTCGGAGGCCTGCACGCCGGCCCGGATACGACCGAGTACTTGCCCTACCTGCATCTGACCCCGCCGGACCGCCAGAGCGTGTTGGGACTGCTGGATGAGGGCGTCCGCCTCTTTGCCCAGGATCTGCCGCAGAGCCGCCCCATCGGAGGCCAGACTCTGAAAGACAGACTCCGATCTTGATACGGCCTCGATTCTGTGGTTCGACTTGACGGTCAGAGGACACTCGCCACGAGGGACCTTCGGGTCCCGTCCGGGCCGGGAGGCTCGGTCACCCGCGATCTCGGTCCGATAGACGCTCTGCTTGAAGGAGGACGCTGTGGCGCCCATACGTTTCGTCTTCTGCATTCACAACCATCAACCTGTCGGCAACTTCGATCACGTCATCGAGGATGCCTATCAACGAGCTTACCTGCCGTTCCTGGACGTGATGGAAGCGCACCCCGGTGTGCGCTGGGTCTTGCACAACTCGGGATGCCTGTGGGAATGGCTCGTCGAGCGACATCCGGAGTACGTCGATCGCATTCGCGCGGCGGTCACCGAAGAGCGGATCGAACTGCTGGGCGGTGGATTCTTCGAGCCGGTGTTGCCGTCCCTGACGCCGGAGGATCGCCGGGGCCAGGTCGAGCGGATGCGCGCGTTCTTGGGACAGGAACTGGGCGCCGACCCGCGGGGCATCTGGCTCACCGAGCGGGTGTGGGAGCCCGACCTGCCGCTCGATCTGGTCGATGCCGGCGTGAGCTACCTGCCGATTGACGATACCCAGCTCCATCAGGTGGGGGTGGGTGGCGAGCGAATCCGGGGCGCGTTTCTCACCGAAAGCGCGGGGCGTAGTCTCCGGCTCTTCCCGGCTCTCATGAGCCTGCGCTACCGAATCCCGTTTGCCGATCCGGAGGAGGTGGTCGGCTTCCTGCGCGATCCGTTCCCCGGCGGGGGCGATGGGCTGGCGGTCTATGCCGACGACGGCGAGAAGTTCGGCACCTGGCCCGGCACCCACAAACTGGTCTACCAGCGGCGCTGGCTGGACCGGTTCCTGACCGAACTCGAACGCTCCGGCGACGCGATCGAGACGACCACCTTCGCGCGGGAAGTGCAGGAGCACGACCCGCTGGGGCTCGTGTATCTGCCCACCGGCTCCTACGCCGAGATGGGCGACTGGTCGCTGCCGGCCGATGCGCAGGCCTGTACCGAGCGGCTGCGCGACGCGCTCACCGAGGCAGGCCTGGAAGAGGAAGGGCGCCTTTTCGTGCGCGGCGGGTTCTGGCGTAATTTCTTCGCGCGCTATCCGGAGAGCAGCTGGATGCACATGCGCGCGCTCGAGGCGGCCGGCCGCTGCCGGGCGTTCCGCAGCACGCTGCGCCGTGAAGCCTGGGAGAGGTGCCAAGATCACCTGTGGCGGGCGCAGTGCAACTGCGCCTACTGGCACGGCGTCTTCGGCGGGCTCTACCTGCCGCACTTACGCCATGGCATCTACCAAGAGCTGATCAAGGGCGAGGCGTTGCTGGCCCGGGGCCTACACGGACGGGAAGCCTACGTGGCGGCGCGGGAGGCGGACCTCGATATCGATGGGGCCAACGAGGTCATCCTCGAGAACGACCGGGCCTGTCTGTTCTTCGATCCGAACTGCGGCGGCCGCCTTCTGGAATGGGATGACCGGACCGCGGGCTACAATCTCATCAACGTCCTGAGCCGCCGTCCCGAGCACTACCACCGGGACCTGCGTGAGCGGGCCGCGGCCCAGGCAGAGCAGGCTGTCGCGGAGCAGGCTGCTGCCGAGCAGGCTGCTGCCGAGCAGGCTGCTGCGGAGCAGGCTGAGGCGGGGGAGGACGTAGGCGCGGCCAGCGCGCATGCCGGTGCCGACGGGACGCCGGAATCTGCCGTTGAGACCATTCACAGCGGTATCAAGGCGAAGGAGAAAGGGCTCGAGGCCCTGTTGACCTATGACTGGTACGATCGAGCTGCGCTCACCGACCGGTTCTTTGACGAACGGCCCGATCCCGAGCGCTTGCTCGTCGACGAGCAGCACGAACTCGGCGATTTCGTCAATCAGCCATTCGAGTTCGCGCTCAGCGAGTCGAAAGAGCAGGTGGCCCTGCGGATGTGGCGTTCGGGCGGTCTGTGGCGCGATGGTGTCCGTCAAGGCGTGCTGGTCGAGAAGACGGTGACGCTGACGCCGGGCCAGCGTGGATACGACATCGCCTATCGTTATCAGAACCTGTCCGATTACGATCTGTGTGCTTGGGCCGCGATCGAGAATCACATCAATCTCCTGGCCGCGCGGGCCGAGGACAGGTTTTTGGTGGTGAACGGGCGCAAGGCGAACCCGCCGCACCTGGGGGCCGTGAGCCGCGCCGAGCAGGTTGGCGTTCTCCACCTGGTCGAAGGCTGGGCCAACTGGCATCTGGAGTGGGTCCCGAGTGAGCCGGTGGACTTCTGTCGCTACCCGGTGCGCACGGTGAGCCTCTCGGAGGCCGGCGCCGAAAGCAACGACCAGGGGCTCGCGCTTCTGTTCGCGCTGCCGCTGCGGCTGGCTCCCGGTGAGACGCGCACCTTCGGCTATCGCGCACGGATCCACGACGGTCAACCGGACCTGCGGACTGGCGCTCCCACCGGAGGCGGTCAGAAGGCCTCGATTCGTCTGGCACGGATGAAACGCTAGGAACGCTGGGAACGCCAGGAACGCTAGGAGCGCTGGGAACGCCAGAAGCGTTGGGAACGCCAGGGAGCGCTCCGGGAGGATCCCGTGCCGGATGGGCAGGGCGGCAGAGTGTGGCCCGCAGGCCGGAGTGCGATCCTTCGCCGCGTGGGGTGGCTCGCGCTTGGCCCGGCGGTCGCCGCCGGGGTGGGCGTGGTCCTGGGGGAGACCTGTGCCGGGCTGCGCGTGGCGTGCCTGCTCACCTGGGCCGCCCTGGTCGCGGCCGATGAACGCGCACTGGGCCCCCTCTTCTTCCACCAGCCGTTGGTGGCGGCCTCGGTCACCGGATTGCTGCTGGGCCGCCCGCTGGCCGGACTCACCATGGGGATCCTGTTGCAGGCGATCTGGCCCGGCCTCTTGCCGATGGGTGGGTCGCGTCAGCCGGCCGTGGGGCCCGCGGCCCTGGTGGGAGCGGCCTGGCTGTCGCTTCTATCCCCGCACGAGGGCATCGCTCTACCGTTCGCCGTGGGACTCGCGATCACGGCCGCGGCGGCCGGGGACCGGGGTGAGGTCTGGCTGCGCCGGCGCAACGAGCGGCGCGAGCGGCAGGTCTATGCGACCGTTGCCTCCGGCGCGCACGTGCCTGCCGGAACGCTCGCCGCCGCCGGGGTGCTCGAGGCCGGTCTGCTTGGCCCGCTGGTGCTCCTGCTCTGGGTGGCCGTGCCGGCCGCGGCGATTCATGTCCTCATGGCCGGCGGCGGGGAATTCGGGCCGCCGATCTCCTCGGCGAAGGTGCTTGGCTGGGAGAGTTCCGTACTTCCGGGCGTCACCGGCGCGGGGGTCTTCTTCGCCCTCGGCGGCGTGGCCGGCGGGCGTGCGCGCGAGCTTCCCGGAGACCTCCGACGGTGGCGTGCAGCGGCTGCCTCCACGGCGGGTCGGTCAGCCGTGGCGGATCGGTCAGCCGTGGCGGATCGGTCAACCGTGGCGGATCGGTCATCCGCGACGGAATCATCGTCTTCGGCGGGCCCGGTACCCCACGTGGCGCCCTCTTCCACGCAGGCTTCCCCGCCGGTCCCCCGGCCCACCCTGCGGCAGTGGTCGGCCTGGCTTCTCGTGCAGGCCTCCTTCAGCATGGCCTTCCTTCAGCGGACCGGATTCCTGGGGATTGTCCGCGCGATCCCGGCCGGCCGGCTGGGCCAGGCTCGGGAGCTGCGGGAGTCGACGGCCGCCGAAGTTGCCCGCGGAGGTCCCTACAACACGCAGCCGATCCTGGCCGCGGCCCTGGCGGGAGGTCTCGAACGAATCCTGGTCGCCGCGCGCCGGGAGGCGCCGCCGCGTCCGCCGGCGCGCCTGCTCGGTGTGGGCGGATCGGTTCTGGCACAGTGGGGCGACCGTACGATCTGGGGCGGCGCGCGCCCACTGGTGAGTCTGCTCTCACTCGCCGCGCTCGCCGCCGGTCCCGGCGCCGGTCTGGCGGCCTTCGTAACGGCCAGTCTGGGGTTGCATCTGGGGGGGCGCTGGGCCTTCTATCGCTGGGGTTGGCGACGAGGCTGGGAGGCGGCTCGCGGAGGACGAAGTGCGGCGTGGGAGCGTCTGCCGGCGCTCCTGGGTCTGGCGATTCCCGCGGCGGCGGTGGCGGCGACCCTGGCCCTGAGCGCCGGGCAAGGGCCTGGCGGTGGGCCAACCGCAAATGGGGGCGACACGTCCTTTCCGCTCGGGGTGGTTTGGTTTATCCTGGGGGCTCCCGTGGGCCTCCTCGTCGGCCGACGGGCCTTTCTGTGGGGATGGATCTGTGCCCTGGCGCTGGGCGCCGCCCTGCTTCTCGGGCGATGAGCCGGATGCCGTGACGGATCCGGGGGGATGAACTGCAAGAGAGGGTAAGCCCGGTGCATGAAGCCCAGGTGATGGTCATGAACGTTCCGGGGATCCATGCCCGGCCGGCCGCGCTGCTGGTGCAGAAGGCCAGCGGATTCGCGGCGGAGATCTTCCTGACCAACGGACAGCTGACGGTCAACGCGAAGAGCATCATGGGGGTCATGATGTTGGCCGCCGAAACGGGAACCAAGCTCACGGTGAGGGCCGAGGGCCCCGATGAGCAAGGGGCGGTGACCGCCCTCGTCGAACTCATCGAATCGGAGTTCAAGGAATAGAGTCCGCTCGAAACGCCGGCTGCCCCAAGGTGAACCGGCAGCGGCGGGGAGAGACCCATTCGTATGCCCAGGTCGCGCAAACCGAACCGAGTCTTGCTGATCGGAATCGCCGCCTCGCCCGGTATCGCGCGCGGCACGGCGAACCATCTGGTCAACCATGACTTCGTGGTGCCGGATCACCGGGTTGGCTTGGGGAAGGAAGCGGCCGAGATCCGGCGATTCCGGCGCTGCCTGCGTGAGGCGCGCGAGGAGGTCGCCGGCCTGCGCCGCCGGCTCGACCGGCCCACCGACGATACGGCCGATCAGATCCTGGCCTCCCACCAGCTGATCCTTCAGGATCGTGAGCTTTTCCGCGAGATCGTCGCCGCGATCAAGGCCGAGCGCATGAATGCCGCGCACGCGGTGCGTACCGTTCTGGCAGCGAAGGCCCGCTACCTGGAGTCGTTGCCGAGCGAGCTGTTTCGCGAGCGCGCGGCCGATATCCACGATGTCGAGCGCCGGATCCTGGGACGCCTGCTGGGCGAGGAACCCTCGCCGGTGGGGCGGATGGCCGCTGGGTCGGTGATCGTGGCCGACGAGCTGGGGCCCGCGGACACGATCGGGCTCGACCCGGACCGAACGGTGGCCTTCGTCACCGAGCGGGGGACGCTGGCCTCGCACGTCACGATCGTGGCACGCTCGCGCGGACTCCCGGCCGTCCTGGGAGTGGTCGACGCGCTGGCGGAGATTCCCGAGGGCGCCGAGCTGATCGTCGACGGCGACCGCGGCGAGGTGATCGTCTGGCCGGTGGAATCGGACCGCAAACGCGTCGAGCAGGCCGAGGCCCGCCAGGCCCGGATGGTATCCCTGGCCGGCGCGGTGGGCCATTCCCCGGTGACCCGGGATGGAGTCACCATACCGGTGCGGGCCAACATCGAGCGTCCCGAGGATGCCGCCATGGCCGCCCAGGCCGGCGCGGATGGGATCGGGCTGTACCGGACCGAGTTCTTCTTCATGGGCGCCACCGGTTTCCCGGATGAGGAGAGCCAGCGCCAGGCCTATGCCGTTGTCGCCGAGACCTTCCCGCGGGCGCCGGTTACGATCCGCACCACCGACCTGGGGGGTGATAAGGTTTCGCACCTGATGGGCGTTCCGCGGGAAGAGAACGCCTTCCTGGGTCTGCGCGGAATTCGCTTCTGTCTGCGTCATCCAGAGATCTTCCGCGGCCAGATACGGGCGATCCTCAAGGGCACCACTGGCGGCCACCCCCGAATCCTGCTACCGATGATCAGCACCCTGTCGGAACTGCGCGCCGCGCGCGGGATCATCAACGATTGCGTTCGGCAACTCGGTGAGGAAGGGGTCCCGGTGCCGGAGACGGTACCGACGGGGATCATGATCGAGGTCCCGTCGGCGGTGCTGGTGAGTGAATACCTGGCCGAGGAGGCCGACTTCTTCAGCATCGGGTCCAACGACCTGATCCAGTACGTTCTGGCCGTCGATCGCGGCAATCCCCGCGTCGCCCCGCTCTACGACGGGTTCGATCCAGCGGTGATCCGCGCCCTCGACGGGGCGATTTGGGGCGGCAAGCAAGCCGGGATCCCGGTAGGTTCCTGTGGCGAGCTGTCGAGCGACCTGATCGGCGCGCTGCTGCTCGTGGGCCTGGGGGTCGACGAGCTGAGTGTCGTGCCACCGATGGTCTCGACGATCAAGACCCTGATGGGTCAGGTACGACGGAGTGATCTGGAGCCGATGGCTCAGGCCTGTCTCGCGGCGCGAGACGCGGCCGAGGTTCGTGAGACGATCCGCGAAGGGCTCCGGCCTTATCCGCAATTCGAAATCGAGAGCCGGAGTGGCCGGCTCGTCTGCCACTGGCAGGTCGATCAAGCAACGAAAGGGGGAGAGGATTGACTCCGGATGCGAATACGAAACCGGTGGCGATCGTACCCGCGGCGGGCGTGGGCACGCGCCTGCGTCCTCAGACGCATACCGTGCCGAAGGCGTTGGTCAATGTCGCCGGCAAGCCGATCCTGGGGCATATTCTCGACGCGCTGCGCGAGCACGGGGTCGAGCGCATCGTGGTCGTGGTGGGATACATGGGCGAGCGAATCGAGGAGTACTTGCGCGAGCGCTACGACGATCGGATCGAGATCGTCGTACAAACCGAACGCCTGGGTCTTGGCCACGCGATCGCGGTCACCCGCGAGCGCGTCTCGAGCGGTCCCATCCTCATTGTCCTGGGTGACACCATCGTCGAGCCCGACTGGGACGCCTACCTGAGCGGCCAGGAGGCTGTGCTGGGGGTCAAGGAGGTCGATGACCCGCGCCGCTTCGGCGTGGTCGAGGTCCAGGGCGAGCGGGTCCTGCGCCTGGTGGAGAAGCCGCCCGAGCCGCGGAGCAACCTGGCCATCGTGGGGCTCTACTACTTCCCCGACGCCGCGCCACTCCACGCGAGCCTCGAGGCGCTGATCGAGGAGAACCGGCGCACGAAAGGCGAGTTCCAGCTCACCGACGCGTTGCAGCGCCTGCTCGAGGACGGGATGGCCATGCGGGTCTCCACCGTCGAAGGATGGTTCGACTGCGGCAAGCCCGAGACCTTGCTCGCCACGAACCAGCACTTGCTGCGCAAGGTGCCCCAGCCCGCGCCGATCCCCGGCGTCACGCTGGTGCCGCCGGTCTTCATCGCGCCCACGGCCCGGATCGAGAAGTCGATCCTGGGGCCGAACGTGTCGGTGGCCGATGGGGCCGTGATCCGCCGCGCGATCGTACGCGACACGATTGTCAACGAGGGTGCGGTGGTGGAGGACATGCTGCTGGATCGCTCCGTGATCGGCGAGAATGCGGAGGTGCGAGGTACCTTCCAGCAGCTCAACGTGGGCGACTCTTCCACGGTGGTCCTGAACGGCGGCGGGTAGGGCGGGCGCGCCCGGCCCCGCGCGACGCAGCGGCCTTCTGCCGTGTACAGGTCACACAAGCGGCGTGGAGGATAGCGGCCGCCCCGCTGCAACCGGCCGGCGCGAGGCTCCCGCGATTGTTGTGTCCTGATTCGGCTTGGGCTACCATGGCGAACCGT
>CAZZIF010000094.1:2765-12505 GCA_964654025.1 uncultured bacterium | reverse complement strand
GGTCGTTACCAGGCAGGACTGGAGCTTTCTGCCATGAAATCAAAGGATTGTAAGGGTCGGCGCCCACATGCCGATTGTAACAAGGGGGCGCTTCCTGAGGCAGGATGCACGAATGCGCCCCACGAGGCGACCCACGGGGGCAACCCACGGGGGCGACCCACGGGGGTGTCACTACCGGCCTCACGAGTCGGGGCATCCTCGCGATGAACGCAAGCGTCTCTGGGAGGACCAGATCGATGAGTCACGCAGAGCATTTGAGCGCCGTGCTCGAACCGAACACGAAGGCAGTCATCATCGATGACTCCGCGACCACGCGGCGAATCCTACGCCAGCTGCTCGAGACCTTTGGCATCGAGGTGCACGATGAGAACGATGCCTCGGCCGCCCTCGCCTACCTGGAGCGCGAAATCGGATCCACGCAGATCATTCTCTCCGACATCGTGATGCCCACGATGAACGGCTTCGAATTCTGCTACCGGCTTCAGCACGCCGATTGGTACGACGGCACGCCGCTGGTCATGGTCTCGACCCAGAGCGATGCGACCAGCGTCATCAAGGTGCTCAAGTTGGGCGCTGATGACTACATCCCCAAGCCATTCGACCGCGAGGTCCTCGCGCAAGTGATCGGGAGGGTGCTATCCCATGACTGAAATCGCGCAGGTCAACAAGCGAACGATCGACCGGATGCAGGTGCGGCTCGAGCATCTCGACAAGTTGCTCTCATTGGCCGGCGAGGTCATCATCACCAGCGCCAATCTCCAGGACCTGGAACGGCGCGCCACCGACGCCACCGACAAAGGCCGGCCGCTGCCCCCCGAGGGGATCGACGTCATCAAGACCAGCAATGAGGCGGCCCGCCGCGTCAGCCAAGATCTCCACGAGCTGGTCATGGCCATCCGCCTCATCGGCATCGGCGAAACGTTCCGGCTCTTCCGGCGGCCGGTGCGCGACCTGTGCCGCAAGCTGGGCCGCGAAGTGGATCTGGTCTTCGAGGGCGACGACACGCTCATCGACAAGGCGCTGGCCGAACGGTTGGTGGACCCGCTACTCCACCTACTGCGCAACGCGGTCGATCACGGTATCGAGGCGCCCATGGAGCGCTCGCGGGCCGGCAAGGAGGCCAAGGGACGGATCCTGGTTTCTGCGGTGGATCGCGAACACCATACCGAGATCCGGGTCAGCGACGACGGTGCCGGCGTCGATGCGACCCAGGCCCGGGAAGCTGCCCGCGCGGCCGGCCTGAAAGCCGACGTGGACACTCTTCCGCTGCTTGATCTGTTGTGTGTGCCAGGCTTCACGATGGCGGCCTCGGTCACGGCCACGAGCGGGCGCGGTGTGGGCCTGGATCTGGTTCGCAGCGTCGTCGAGGAGTTCGACGGCGAAATGGAACTGCAAACCGAGCCCGGAAAGGGCACGGCGTTCCTGCTCAAGATTCCGAAGCTACGCGCGGTCAACATCATCGATGCGCTCACCCTTCGGGCCGGTCCCAGTCTGTATGCCCTGCCCATTGAGCAGGTGATCGCCTCGCTGGGGGTCCGCAGGGATCAGGTTCAAACGGCCATGGACCGCTCGCGCTACTTCGTCTACCAGGGATCGGTCGTGGTCCTGCGCGACCTGCAAGAATTGCTCGGATCCCCTTCCCTCGAAGAGGAAACCGACCCTCTGCCGGTCGTCATCGTCCAGGGTCGCACCGGCCGACTGGCACTCATTGTCAGTGAGTTCCTGGGGCCGGCCAAGCTGGTCAACATACCGTTCGAAGACGGCATGGAACACGATCCCGGCGTCATTGGCACGACGGTGTTCACCGGCGGCCGCCTGGGCCTCACCGTTGACATCGACGCGCTCGTCTCCTCGGGTCACGGACACCAAGCCAGCAATCGACTCTCGCTGTCGCTGGATCAGGAAAGCGACTCTCCCGCCGGCGACGCAGTCGGCACGGGTGCATCCGGTGTATCCGGTGCAGCAAGTTCCTCGGCCGCATCGCCCACATCCGGTGTGGTCGGCGACCCACAAGGCGCACATCAAGACGCTGCGTCTGGCGAGAATGAGAGTTTGCGAAAAGGCGTCTCCAGAAGATCTCTCAATGATCTGGAGCCGGGAGATACCTCGGCGCTGGTCGAGGAGCTGCGACACCACGTCCAGCGCCTGCAGGACGCCCTCCTCACGCTCGAATCCGATCCCGAGGAAACGAGCACCCTCAACGAAGCATTCCGCCGGTTGCACGCCGCCAAGGGCAACCTCACGATGTTGGGCGCCGAGGCGGCCTCCTCGCTGGCGCACCATGTCGAGACGATCATGGACTATCTGCGCGGCGATCGCGTTCCGCTGACGCCCGAGAGGTCCGATCTCCTGCTCGACTGCGTTAGCTATCTGGCCGAGGTGGCCGCGAGCCTACCGGGCGGCGCCGTCAAACCGAGCGAGGAGCTGCTCGCGAGGGTGAGCGAAGAGGCCGACGTCCGAACGCCGGCCCATCAAGCCAGTGCCGACGGTGAACTGATCGGCAAGGCCTTCGAACTGTCGCCGACCGTCCAGCTACAGGTGCTGAGCGCCCTGAAGCGCGGCGAACGCACCTATGAGACCTACCTCGAGTTCCAGAGCGGCCGGCAGGCGGACTTTCTGACCGCCTACCTGATTCTGCGCCGGCTCGGCATCGAGGGCACGGTCCTGGCCAGCATCCCGTCGGTGGCCAGCATCGAACAGGGCACCTGCGGTAACGCGCTCAAGGTTCTCTGGTCGACATCGCTGGATGAGGCCGGATTGGAAGAGGTCTTCGACCTGCTCGCTCGCCAGTACGACATCCGTGAGCACAGCTCGATGCCGACAACGATCTTCCGCTACGAGCACGACAGCATCGACGAGATGTCGAAGGCCGCTTAGGAACCGAGATGCTTCTTTGCGCGGCGGCGTGCTGGCGCCGCCGCGAGCCCATCCACGCCCCCGCCTGTCGAACTCGGAGTTCCCTGCCCGAGACGGAGTGCCCTGCCCGAGACGGAGTGCCGGAGTCGGAGTCGGAATCGGAGTCGGTCGACCACGGCGCAACTCTGTGATATCATCACAACTTGTGGCTCGCGTGGCCATCTTCCCGCACTCGCATGAAAAGGAGATTCAACATGTGCCATGGCATCGGCCGGATAGTGGCGTTCGGACTCATCCTGCTCGCCTGCGCTTTTCCGGGAGCTCATGCGGAGACGATCCGCCTCGAACTCGAATTCACCGAGCCCGCCCTGCAGGAACCGGACGATCAGGGCGCTCTCGTGACGATGCCCGGTTGCGTAACGCTCGGCAGCCCGGGCGCCCCGCTGCTGCCGGCACGCGAGGCGGCCGTCTTGTTGCCTCCTGGAGAGGTGGTGACGGCCGTTCGCGCCCTGCCGGGTGAGGCCAGGCCCCTTGCCGGCCGGCACGACGTAGCGGCCGCCCAGGAGCCGCGGCCCATCAGCCAGCCAGGCCCCTTCCCGCCGACGGCGCCCGATCCGGCCATCTATGACCACGATCGCGCCTATCCGGCCGCGGCTGCCCACTTGGTGACCGAGCAAACCGCGTGGGGACACGGGGTGGCCTTCTTCCAGGTGCATCCGGTCGTCTATCGGCCGGCCAGCGGCGAACTCGCCTGGTACGAGCGCATCACACTCGAGATCGACACCGCCCCCCGGGAGGGGTTCGGCCCGGTCTCCTCCTTGCCCAACCTTCGTCGGACGGACACCGTTCGTCATCGCCTGGCATCCATGGTGGGCAACCCGGACATGCTCGACCGCTACGAAGGGTGCCTGATCCAGAGGGCGGATGGGTCGCGGCTCGATCCAGACGACTACCCCTATGTCATCGTGACGGCGGCCGAGTTCGCCGAGACCTTTGGCGAGCTGGCCACCTATGCCTCCAGCCGAGGCCTGCGCGCCGTCGTCGTGACCCTGGACGAGGTCGGCGTCTACCCGGGCGACGACCTGGCCATGCAGCTGCGCAATTTCATCATCGACGCCTACCAGAACTGGGAGACCGAGTACGTCGTTCTGGGCGGTGACTACGACGTCGTCCCCATTCGACCGCTCTATGTCGATGCCGGCGGCACCATCGACCAATTCCCCGGCGACTGCTACTACGAGGGCCTGGACGGCAACTGGAACACCGACGGCGATGAGTACTGGGGCGAAGAAGGCGAGTATGACCTGATCGGTGAGGTGGCCGTGGGCCGCGTCTCGATCAATCACGAATCCGAATTCACCGCCTGGTTCCGCAAGAACCGGATGTATGTCGAGGAACCGGTCGTCGAGGAGATCCAGAAAGCGCTCTTCCTCGGTGAGCAGCTCGACGACATTCCGACCTGGGGCGGCAACTACATGGATGAGCTCAAGGACTACTGCTGCACGCACGGCTACTGCACATCCGGATATCCCAACACGTATCTGAAAGAAACGCTCTACGACCGGGACGGAGCCTGGAGCAAGTGGGATGCCATCGATCTCTTCAACAGCGGCTTTCCCACCAGCCACCATCTGGGACATTCAGGCACGACCTACTGCATGAAGATGGGGAACGCCGATACGCAGTACTTCACCAATGACGGCGTGACCCATAGTTTCTGCTTCATGGCCTCGCAGGGTTGCTACGACAACAACTTCGACAACTCCGGAAGCGACGCCATCTCCGAGGCGTTCCTGTTCGCCGAGAACGCCGCGCCGGCCTTCCTGGGAAACACGCGCTACGGGTGGTACGTCATGGGCGCCACCTCCGGCCCCTCGCAACACTATGACCGCCAGTTCGTGGACGCCCGGTACGAAGAAGGCATCGAGACCATTGGCTGGATGAACGTCGACTCGAAGGTCGACAACATCTGGATGCTCAATCCCTGGAATCTGTGGTGCCACTACGAGCTGTGTCTCATGGGCGATCCGGCCATGCCGCAATGGAACGTATTCGAGGGCCACCTGGAGCTGGCGCACTGGGGCGGTTACGTCATCGGCCAGGGCGAGTACGAGGTCACCGTGCTGCGCGACGGCGAGCCGGTCGACGGAGCCACCGTCACGCTCTACTCGGACGATCTCGGCGTGTGGGCCAGCGCCACCAGTGGTCCCGACGGGGTCGCCGCCGTGACCCCGGATCCCCACGACCCGACGACCCTGAATCTCAAGGCGGTCAAGACCGGCTACCTGCCGGCTTCCGGTACCGTGGAAGTCGCCCCGGCGGAGGGCCCTTGGCTGGTGTGGCAGGCCACCGCGATCGATGACGATCAGGCCGGCCCCAGCATGGGCGACGGCGACGGTCTCGCTGACCTGGGCGAGACCCTGCAGCTATTGATCACCCTCCAAAACGTGGGCGCCGAGGACGCCCTCGATGCCTCGCTCGAGCTGACCTGCGAAGACGAACGGGTGACGATCACAGATGGCACCGCCGCCTACGGGACGATCCCTGCCGGCGGCATCGGCAGCCAGAGCGATGATCTCGTCGTGGCGATCTCCAGCGAGATCGCCGACGGCGACATCGTCGAACTCGATCTCACCCTGAGCAGCCAACAGCGCTGGGCCGGCACAGATGACTTCACGCTCACCTTGCACGCTCCGGTGCTGTCGATCGCCGGCTGGGAGATCGACGATACGGCCACCGGCGATGGCGAGGGAGACCTCGATCCGGGGGAGACGGTCGAACTGACCGTGACCTTGCTCAATTCCGGCAGCGACGAGGGCCGGGAGGTGGCGGCTTCACTGAGCTGCGACAACCTCTTCCTCAATCTGGATCCCGATCCGGCCGCCGTCGAACTGATTCCGTGTGCGGGCACCGGTGATCTGGCACCGCCGATTCGGGGCCGTCTGGACATCCACGTGCCCACCGACGAGGTGCTCGATCTCGTGCTTTCCGGAGAAACCTGGGCCGGACAGTCGTTCTCCGCCACCTTCCAGATTCCGGTGGCCTCGCTCTACGAGAACGCCTTCGAAACCGAGGACGGCTGGGTGGTCGGTGTTCCCGATGACAACGCCACCGCAGGGATCTGGACGCGAGTCGATCCGGTGGGGTCTTACTTCGGCTCCGCGCCCGTCGCGCCCGAGGATGACCACACGCCCGATGGAACCCACTGTTTCGTCACCGAGCAGGGCGGCGTGGGCCAGCCCGCCCGCGAAAGTGATGTGGACGGCGGCAAGACCACGCTGCGCTCTCCGGTGCTGGACCTCAGCTCCGCCGTCAATCCCCGCCTGCTCTACTGGCGGTGGTATGCGAACCATCTCGGTCCCTTCCCGGGCGAGGACTACTGGCAGGTGGACGTCAGCGCCGACGGGGGCGATACCTGGGTCAACCTCGAGTACACGAACGAAGGTGCGGCCGAGTGGCAGCTGCGCGAATTCTATCTCGAGGACTACATCGCGTTGACCGGCGAGGTCGTGCTGCGCTTCGTGGCGAGCGACTACGGCTCCGACTCGTTGATTGAGGCTGCCCTCGATGACGTGTCGATCGAGTCACAACCATCTCCCGCGGCGATCGAGGGAGACGGCGGCGCAGGACCGCAGCGGCGCTTCGCGTTGGGCGCCGTCTCTCCCAATCCGCTCCGTCTGGGAGCAGCGGGTGGAGCGGAGAGCGCGGGCCATGTCGCGCAGCTGGCGTTCAGCCTGCCTCGCACGGGGGACGTGAAACTCCAGGTCTTCGGCATCGACGGCGGATTGGTCCGCACGCTGGCCGGGGGACGCCATCAACCCGGCGAACACCGGGTGAGCTGGGACGGCCGCGATGCGAGCGGTAACCATCTTGCCAGCGGCGTCTACTTCATGCGTCTGCAAGGTCTGGGACAGGAAGCCAGCCGGCGCCTGATCGTGCTCCGATAAGCCGACGCCCCCCCGGCCGATGGCCGGGGGGGCTTTTCCTGTTCGAGCGTTCGCTCCAGTCTTCTCACTCCGGCTCATTCGCTGGACGTTAGAAACTGGCAGCTTGTTCCTCGTCAAACGACGCTGCTTCCTCCGACGCCCTCTTGGATGCCTGATCACGCTTCTTCGCGAAGTCGTGAAGATGCGTGATCTTGGCCCCCGAGGTCCTCTGCGGCGTATGCTCGTGAGCGATCGATGCGTGCATGTTGGCGTCACGACTACCGCCGACCAGGCGTACGAGGTCGCCGACCATGCTGCTCAGCTGTTCGGACTGCGAGCTGAGCTCCTCGGCCGCCGAGGCCGACTCCTCCGCATTCGCCGCGTTCTGCTGCGTCACCTGGTCGAGCTGGGCGACCGCCGAGTTCACCTCGTCGATCCCCCGCGATTGCTCGTTCGATGCATCCGCGATCTGACCCACGAACTCGTTGACCTGGCTCGCCAGCGTCGCGATCTCGTCCAAGGCCGCGCCGACCTCCTGACTGATCTCCACGCCCGTCTCGGCCTTGCCGACCGAGCCCTCGATCAAGGTCGCCGTGTCCTTCGCCGCATCCGCCGAACGCTGCGCCAGATTGCGCACCTCCTCGGCCACCACCGCGAAGCCCTTGCCGGCATCGCCGGCGCGGGCGGCCTCGACGGCCGCGTTCAATGCCAACAGGTTCGTCTGGAAGGCGATCTCATCGATCGTCTTGATGATCTTCGAGGTCTCGTCCGAGGACTGCTTGATGTCATTGATCGCCGCCGACATCCGCTTCATCGCCTCGGTGCCCTTCGCCGCGCCGGACTCGGTTTGACCGGTCAGGTTCCGGGCCTCACTTGCGTTCTCGGCCGACTTCTTCGTCATCGCCGCCATCTCGGTCACATTCGCCGTCGTCTCCTCGATACTGGCCGCCGCCTCAGAGGCTCCCTCGGCCAGCGACTGGCTCGCCGAGGATACCTGGCCCGCCGCGCTCGCGGTCTGTTCCGATCCGGCCGTCAGGCCCTCGATGATCCGTTGGATCGGTTTGGTGATGCTTCGCGCGATCACAAACGCAAGGCCGGAGCCCACGACCAAGGCGATGGCCAGGCCGACGATCATCACCAAGGAGGCCATCTTCAGCATGGACTCGGCCTCGTTGGCAATCTCGCGCGTGCCGGCCACGCCGGCGGCAGACGTCTCGCTCACGACGGCCAGCAGCTCATCACCGACCTTGTTGCGCTGGCGGCCGACCTCGACATTGGCCTCCCAGTTGGTGAGGAACTTGTTCATCGCCGACTGATAGTCATTCGCCGCCATCTGGACGTTGTCGAGCGCTTCCAGGTCATGGGCTTCGTAGGTGACCTCGCGGATCTCGCGGATCATCTTCTCGATGCCGGCGAAGTTGCCATTGGCCTGGCGGATCAACTGGGGATCCCGCAGAGCCTGGCTTTTGAACGCGGCAATGCGGGTCGCGTTGCCCAGATCGATCACGTTGTTGATCTCGGTGATCTTGAAATGGCGCTCTTCGAGCTTGGCGATTTCGGCGTCGGCAGCGATTTCGGCGGCCAGGTTCTTGTTCTGTTCATCGAGCACACGAGTGCAGTTCTCGACGTAGACGGCGGCGGCCTCATCGAGCGCGGTGCGGTTGGCCGCCATCTTCTGGTCCAGTTCCACGGTTTGGGCCACCAGGTCCCGGTACTGGCCAACCTGCTCCCGGACGGCCTTGACCGCCGGACCGAGTTTCTCTAGATGCTCGGCTTCTTTGGCCAGCTCATCACACTTCTGTAGCCAGTGGTCGACATTCTCGAGTTCCTTCATGCCCTGGTCGTAGTAGCGTTGCTCCTGCGTGAGCCCGTAGCCACGCATCGCATACATGGTCTGCAGGCTGGACCGTTCGAGGTCGGTGCAGTATTCGACTTCCGGGACGTACTCCTTGGCCAGCTTGGCCGAATCACCCTCCACATTCTTCATGTTGTAGACTCCCAGCCCGCCCAGGACCAGCGAGATGGCAATCAGCGAACCGAACCCGCTTGCGATCTTCGTCCCCAGTGTCATGGTCTTCTCTCCCTTAGCAAGGTCGTACTGTCGTTTCCTGGCGTTGTCCACAGCCGTTCGAAGCGCTGCGCGACGGCAGCCGCTGCATCACGGCGACCGCGATGCAACAGCATCCGCTGCCGCGAAGGGCACACCGCCGCGAAGGCCAGAGACCAACCTCGCCGGTTTCAGCTTCGTGTCATTGGGTAGACGGACCGGCCCCGTGCGGCGAAGAGCTCGCTAGCTCCAGTGCTCACGGTGAACGCCTCTACGCCGGGATGCCTGACCGTCAATACTGATCTCTGCCCAAATCATCGGCGGCACGTTCGTGAAAACTTAACTTTGTTGCGATAGTGGCGCGTTTCCGCAACAAAGCTGCCAAATGTGGCGTCAGGAAGGGGTTCCGGTACGGTCCCAACCATGGGTGGAGCATTGTTGAGCTGGAATCTGGTGGACACGACAGGAAGGAAGAGAGCCCGGCCAAGGTCTGGCGTGACGAACCTGAGGAGACGAACCTGACGAAACGGGCTGGACGAAACGGGCTGGACGAAACGGGCTGGACGAAACGGGCCCGCCGCCGGTTTCGTGTCGGCAGCGGGCCCAGGGACATGCTCTCACGGACTAGAAGTTCGCCGCTTTCTGATCCGAATCATCGAAGGCGTCTTCGTCGTGCATGCTGGCGCGATGGAGCACCTCACGCAGCTTCGGCTTGCCCTTCCAGCCGTGGTGGTGGTTCGAGGTTGGCGTGCTCGATTCGCGGGAGACATGCTCGTGGCCCCGTCCGTCGGCCCCGCCGACCAGGCGCACCAGGTCACCGACCATGCTGCTGAGTTGCTCGGACTGCGAGCTGAGTTCCTCGGCCGCCGAGGCCGACTCCTCCGCATTCGCCGCGTTCTGCTGCGTCACCT
>CAZZIF010000094.1:0-2665 GCA_964654025.1 uncultured bacterium | reverse complement strand
ACATTCGCCGTCGTCTCCTCGATACTGGCCGCCGCCTCAGAGGCTCCCTCGGCCAAACTCTGGCTCGCCGAGGACACCTGGCCCGCCGCGCTCGCGGTCTGTTCCGATCCGGCCGTCAGACCCTCGATGATCCGGTGAATCGGCTTGGTGATACTGCGCGCGATCACGAACGCCAGGCTGCAGCCCACGGCCAGTGCCACCGCCAGGCCGATGATCATCACCATCGAGGCGGTTGACAGAGCGCGCTGGGCGCCTTCGGCGATCTCACTCGTCCCGGTAATGCCCGCCTGCGCGGTCTCGCCCGCGATGCTCAGCACCTCATCACCTACCTTGGTGCGCTGGCGCCCCACCTCAAGATTGGTCTCCCAGTTGGCCAGGAACGTATTCATGCTGGACTGGTAGTCGCCCGCCGCCTGCTCGATATTGTCGAGCGCCTCCAGGTCCTGCTTCTCGTAGGTCACTTGCCGCAGGTCTTTCAGCATGCGCTCGATGGCAGTGAAGTTCTCATTGGCTTGACGAATGAGCTGCGGATCCCGCAGGGCCTGGCTCTTGAAACACTCCACGCGGGTTTCATTTCCGGCATCGATGATGTTGTTGATCTCGTTGATCTTGTAGAGACGCTCGTGGAGTTGACCGGCCTCCGAGTTCGCAGCGATCTCCTCTTCCATCTTGTCGTTCTGCCCACCGAGGAAGGTGTTGCAGTTGCTGAGGTAGGCAGCGGCGGCTTCATCGAGCGATGTGCGATTGGTCGCCATCTTCTGATCCAGCTCGACGGTTTGCGCAACCAGGGCCTCGTATTCAGACACGCTCTCCCTGGTCGCCTCGACCGCCGGGCCAAGCTTGACGAGATGCGTGGCCTCCTGGGCCAGCTCCTCACATTTCTGGAGCCACGTCGCAACGTCCTCGAGGCCCTTGACGCCCTGATCGTAATAGTGCTGCTCCTGAGTCAGACCATAGCCACGCATCGCGTACATCGTCTGCATGCTGGCGCGCTCGACGTTGTTGCAATACTCGACTTCCGGAACGTACTCGTCGGCCAGCTTGGCCGACTCCTTCTCGACGTTCTTCATGTTGTAGACCGCCAGCCCGCCGAGCACTAACGAGATGACAATCAGTGAACCGAACCCGCTCGCGATCTTCGCTCCCAACTTCATGGTCGCCTCCCTTACGACAACGATCGAATTGAACAATCGTGCGCGTTCCGTCACCCACAACGGAATCGGCACGACGTGGGTACTGCTTCCGGGTCAGGACTCCGGGCGGAAGAGGGGCCACGCCGCGGGGCATCACGAATGGCTGAGAATCACTGTGCGTTTCTGCCCCGAAGAGACGGTTCCTTCTGGTGTCCTCGATCCGTAGGCATGGATCGGGCAGGAGGGAGATCAACATTAGTTTCCTGACGAGACCGCTTCACAAGTGACTGAAATGCAACACTTTGGGACGAGAAAATGCAACTATCGTGCACTATCGGCGATGCATTGCAACAAGGTTTCGGCTACCCGGTGATGTCCTCGCATCCCGAAGTGGCACGGATCGCGATCGAAGTAGTCGCGAGCCGAATACAATGCCGCCGTACCGTCACAGAAGCGCACCCCTGGGTCGGTGGCAAGGCCCCGCATGACGTGCCGGTACTCCTGATCGAAATGGAGCGGGAGCGCGCCGTGCAGAGACCGCAGCGGCACCGGGATCCGGGATGCACGCGCGGCCTCCTCGAGCCGGCCGGCCTCCCGCAGCGCCGCCACCCACTGGCGCCGCGCAAGCATGGAGTACCAGTGCGCAGACTCCGCGACGACCCGCAGAGGTTCGAGCGCCGCCTCCGGGTCACCGCGCTGCAACGCGGTCATCCCGTCGTTCAGCTCGGTCGGCATGAATCGGGGGTTGTCGGGCAGATAGAGAAGAATCAAGCGGGCGCCCTGGCGCTCGACCATGTCCCTCATGGCCGCCAAGTGCTCGCCGAACTCCTCGGGTGATACCCGGGGCCGGACCTCGTCGAGCGTCAGGGCGTCTGTTGGGGAGGCGTCTTCCGGATGGGCGCGCTCGAGCGACTCTCCGGGAACGGAACGGCCGTGTACCCGTACGCCGGCCACCGCGGCCAGAAGACGCACCAGACCGGAGGTGCGGATCAGCGTCTCCAGCACGGTGCGGGTTCGGTAGACGCGGCCGAACCACGCTTCGCCATCCCGCTGCCCTTCGCCCAGCACGTAGCGGCTGTCATTGAAGCCGAACGCGGCCACGACGATGTCGGGACGCAGCTCCGGCAACAACTTCGCCAGCAAGGTTCTTCCCTGGTAGACGGAATAGCCGGGCACCGAGACATTGATGACGGCATGGTTGGGCAGCCCCCGGTCGAGCACCTCGGCGTAGGTGGCCTCGACGGGCACCCGGTTGCCGAACGAGCGTGAGTCCCCCACGATCAAGATCGTGGGGGCACCCCCCGCACCGGCCGCGACGGCCACCTGTTCCTGATCGACCTCGAGGTATCCTTCAGCGCCGAAACGACGGGACGCGCCATAGACCTCGCCGGTGAAGCCGGGAGCCCGCGTCCAGCCCAGCCGCGGGTCGATGCGGTACCACGTCTCCGAGCCGGCCTCCGAGCCAGCCCCCGAGCCAGCCTCCGAGCCAGCCCCCGAGCCAGCCTCCGCGGCGGGATCCGCCGCGGAACGCG
>CAZZIF010000093.1:0-12558 GCA_964654025.1 uncultured bacterium | reverse complement strand
TCGCTGGCGCCGGTCTACGAACCGTTGGCGGCCGATCGCACGGCGCGCGGCTTGCCGGCCACGATCGTGACGACCACCGAGATCTATGCGAACTACACGGGCGTCGATGCCCAGGAGCAGATCCGCAACTTCATCCTGGATGCCTACCAGGGCTGGGGAATCGAGTACGTGCTGCTGGCCGGGGATGTCGATGTGATCCCCGACCGCGATTGCTACGTCTACATCATCGACGAAGGCAATCCGATGGAGACGAACAACCTGTGCTGCGATCTCTACTACGAGGGGCTCGACGCCACCTGGAACGACGACCAGGACGATCGCTGGGGCGAGCCCGGGGAAGAAGACCTGGTGCCCGACATCTATACCGGGCGCGTGTGCGCCGACAACTCGGCCGAAGCGCAGAACTTCATCGACAAGCTGCTGGCCTACGAGCGCCAGCCGGTGCTCGGCGATGTGGAGACGGCCGCCTTCTTCGGCGAGTACCTGTGGACCGACACCTGGGGTGAGATGTACATGGAGGAGATCCGCCTGGGATCCGACTCCTGGGGCTACACCACGGCGGGCGTACCGCTCACCTGGGACACCTACACCTACTACGAGATGTCCGGAAACTGGAGCGGCGCGGACTACATCAACCGGATGAACGCGGGCACCCACCAGATGCACCACCTGGGACACTCGAGTTCGAGCTACAACGCGAAGGTCTACACGAGCGATATCTCATCGTTCACGGCCAATGGCGTCGACCACATCCACAACGTCGGTTACTCGCAGGGGTGCGACGCCGGGTCCTTCGACACCTCCGATGCGATCCTCGAGCAGTTCATCCTCTCCCCGACCGGCTACGTCGCCTGGGTCGGCAACACGCGCTACGGATTCGGCATCCACTACACGACCAACGGGTCCTCCCAGTACTACCACCGGCAGTACGTGGACGCGCTCTTCGGTGAGGGCATCCATCGCCTCGGCGCGGCCAACGGTGACTCGCGCGCCGACAACGTGGGCTACATCGACTACGAGGCCAACCGGTGGGTCCACTACGAGATCACCGCGTTCGGCGATCCGGCCATGCCGGTCTGGACGGCCACCCCGCAACAGCCCCTCGTGAGCCACGCCGGCGTCTTCGTCCTGGGCACCAGCGAGTACACGGTCACCGTCGAGGCCGCCGGCGGGCCGGTCGCGGGCGCGCGGGTCTGCGCCTGGGACGAGATCGGCTCCACCTACGCCTACGGCATCACCGGCGCATCCGGGGAGGTCACCCTGCCCCTCGATCCGGGCCAGCCCGGGACGCTGCACCTCATCGTCTCCGACGCGAACCTGCTGGTGAGCGAACTCGAGGTTCCCATCGTCCCCGAAGGGCCCTACGTCATCGTCTACGACCATGAGATCGACGACCTCACCGGCGGCAACGGCGACGGCGACGCCGACATCGGCGAGGACATCGAGCTGCGCGTCTCCCTGCAAAACGTCTGGTCCGAACCGATCACCGGCGTCATGGCCACGATCTCGAGCGAGAGCGAGCACGTGACCTGCACGGAGCCGACCGTCGCCTACGGCAGCCTGGACCCGGGCGAGATCCAGGTGCCCGATCCCGGCCAGGGCTTCCATTTCCTGGTTCACGGTGACTGCCCGGATCAGGAGACGGTCACCTTCGTCATCACAATCCAGGACGACGCCGAACACGAATGGGACGGCACCGCTGTCTACGTCATGAACGCGCCGATGGTCGATTGGGTCGATCTGACCGTCGACGACAGCGCCACCGGTGACGGCGACGGCCTGCTGGACCCGGGCGAGAGCGCGCTCTTGACCGTCCGGCTGTCCAATGGAGGGCACTGCCCGGCCGAGGCGGTTACCGCGACGCTGCTGGCCACGCACCCCCACCTGACGATCCTGCAAGGAAGCGGCTCGACCCCCGTGATCGGTATCGGCGCGGAGGCGCTGCTGGCGCCGCCGTTCGAGGTCGCGCTCGATGCCGGCGCCGAGTCGCCCGGATTGATCTCCTGTTCGCTGCAGCTCGAAGGCGACTGGACGTACGAAGCGTTGTTGCCGCTGGATGTCGGTGTGGGCGGGTTCCGCGACGACATGGAGGCCGGCGAGGGCGGCTGGGTGCACGAGGTCGTGACCCCTACCTTCGAGGATCAGTGGCATCGGTCCGGCCAGCGCAATCACACCGCGGGCGGGGCGTACAGCTGGAAGTTCGGCGACACCGGCAGCGGCGACTACGCCAGCCTGGCCGACGGCGCCTTGGTCACCCCGGTGATCGAGGTGGCCGAGAACAGCGTGTTGACCTTCTGGCACTGGATGGATGCCGAGACGAGCAGTAGCTATCCCCAGTACGCCTACGACGGCGGCTTGATCGAGATCTCCGTCGATGGCGGCACCTGGGAGCAGATCACGCCCGATCAGGGCTACTCCCATCTGGTGCGCGAAGGCGGCACGCCGGGACCGTTCCCGGCCGACACACCCATCTTCTCCGGTACGCACGACTGGGAGCTCGTCACCTGCACGATGACGACCGAACCCGGGACCATCCAGCTCCGATTCCGGTTCGGTAGCGACGGCGCCGTGAGCCAGGAGGGTTGGTTCATCGACGACGTGCACTTGCGTTCGTGGGGCGAGACCTCGGGCATCGAGATCGAGTCGGCGCTCGCACTGCGCCCGGCGCTCGGCGCCAACCGGCCGAACCCGTTCCCGGCCACGACCCGCCTCTCGTTGCACATGCCCGAAGCCGGTGAGGCGCGCGTGGCCATCCTCGATGCGACCGGCCGGGTGGTCAAAACCCTTCTCGAGGGCCATCTGGCCGCGGGACAGCACCGGTTGGAGTGGAACGGCCGCAACGATGCCGGCCGGCCGGTGGCGACGGGGATCTACTTCTACCGGCTCGATGCCGCCGGGACCGCCCAGGTGCGCAAGATGACGCTGCTCCGATAGCAGCCCCATCGCACGGGAGCCGGAGGGAATAGCCGGAGGGAATAGCCGGAGGGAGTAGCCGGGACCACCGCAGCCAACGAGGGGGAGACCGATTGTGTGCGCTTCCAAGCAGGACCGACGCGGACGCTGTCGGCTGGCTCTGCTGCTCGCGGTGCCGATTCTGGTTGCTGCCGTGCTCTCGGGCTCACCGTGGTCGGGCTCACCGTGGTCGGGCTCACCGTGGTCGGGCTCACCGTTCTCGGGCTCGCCCGAACGGGCCCCGGCCCTGCCTCCCGATCACGCCTGTCGCTTCTGGGGGGCAGTGGGCAACGGACCGCTCGACTCGCTGATCATCGATCAGCTCGTCACCGGCACCTACTCTCTCAAGACCCTCGCCGCGTCGAATCCCAACGGCTGGGCGGTCGCGTTCGAGTCGCCGGCCTTGACCGCGGCCGGCTTGCAGCGACCGCTCATCCTCCGCGGCGGGCCGCCGGCCGATCATGAGTGGGATGATCGCTACGACCAGGCGGTGAGCCAGATGTTCGCGCTCGAGCCCACGCGCGCGATCGCGCACATCCGGGCGGCGTCGTCGGGACACGCCTCCGTTCCCGATCCCCATCCCTTCCAGCGTGAGGATTTGCTGTTCGCCCACAACGGCACCTTGCACAGCGACGATGTCCTCGATCTGCTGTTGGAGGATGATCCCGCCTACCTCGACAAGCATCCTGTGGACTTCAAGAATCCCTACATCGACAGCGAACTCTACTTCCTCTACGTGCGCAAGGTGACCGAGCAGTCCGGATCGATCGAGGGTGCGCTCGCGCAGGCCCTGCTGCGCCTCTACGATCGGGGCGCCCTGGGCACGGCGGCCAATTGCCTGCTGGCCTCCCCCGACACGCTCTTCGCCGTTCGCTTCGATCCCGGCGATCACGACCGCTACCGGGTGCGCTACCGGAAGGTGGCGGGAAGCTGGGTCGTGGCCAGTGAGCCGGTCGGGAGCGACACGACCGGCTGGCTCAGCCTGCCGCCGAAGAGCATGGGGATCTTCACGGCCACCGGCGCCCCCGAGATCGTCTCGCTCTATCCGCCCGACAGTCCCTGGCCCATCGTCAAGAAGGTGGAGTACGACGATGACCTGATTCCGCCGAGTCAGGGCAATGGAAACCACAAGATCGAGCTGGGCGAACGGATCGAATACCTTCCGTTGCTCATCAACGAAGGCAATCAGGCTGCCACGCAGGTAACGGCCACCCTGGCCACGGCCGATACGCTGATCGAGATCGTGAGCGCAGCGGCCACCTACCCCGATCTGCCGCCCGGTGGGACGGGCTTCCCGGATGCGGCGTTCGTCTTCGACGTGCTCCCCAAGGGGTGGCCCTTCCACATGTGGGACTTCACGCTCGAGATCGAGGCTCAGAATCCCGCCGGCGAGACAATCACCTGGACGCGTGAGCTGAGTGAGCGGGCCGAGGGCCCCACGATCGAATACGCCAACCACCTGGTCGACGACGGCGGGGACGACATCTTGGAGCCGGGCGAATCGGCCCAGGTGTGGCTCTGGGTGGCCAATGAGGGCAACGCCGACGCCACCGGCGTCAGCGCCCATCTCTGCAGCGAATCCCCCCACGTGCAGATCGATCAGCCCACGGCCGGCATCGACACCTTGTTCATGCGCGAAGACGGGCGGCTATCTCCGGCATTCCAGATCACGGTCGGCCCGGATTGTCCGACTCCGACCAGAATCGCCTTCGAGGTATCGCTGGAGGCGGATTGGCAGTACGCCGCGTCGTTTGGGCTTGATCTGCCGGTCGGTGGCTTCATCGACCACCTCGAGAACGGGGACGCGAACTGGACGCATGAACCCGTCCAGGACGGTTACGGGGATGCCTGGCACCTGAGCGATGCGCGCAACCACACGCCCGAGGGCCTCTTCAGCTTCAAGTGCGGTTCCCCCGACTCGGGAGTGACCTACCCGGAGATGCTCGACGCCGTGCTCGTCACCCCACAGATCGCGCTCGGGGATGTCTGCGAGTTGCGTTTCTGGCATCACGTCCGCGCCCACCTCTCGATGAGCAGTCCCGGCTACGCCAGCGACGGAGGTATCGTGGAAGCCTCGATCAACGGGGCTCCATGGCAACAGGTCTATCCGCTCACCGGATACGACTTCCTGATCCACGCCACGACGCCGCCGGGCCCCTTCCCCCAGGAGACGCCCGTTTTCTCCGGATACTTCGGCTGGCGCCAGGCCGTCTGCCGGATCGAAGGCCACAGCGGGACGGTCCGCTTCCGCTTCCGATTCGGCAGCGACGGCACGACCGGTCTGATGGGTGACGCGGAAGGGTGGTACATCGACGACGTCGAGGTCATCAGCTACACCGAACTCACCAGCAGCGGCCCAGCCGATCCGTTACCGGTCACACCCTCGCTGCGCGTGGGCGGTCCCAGCCCCTTCAGGCACGAGACCGCGTTGATCTTCGAGGTTTCGCGACCCGGCCCGGTGACCTTGAGCATCCTGGATCTGCAAGGCAGGCTCGTGCGCCACCTGGTCGAAGGCGACGTGGATCCCGGCCGGCACCGGGTCGTGTGGGACGGCACCGACCGCGCGGGACGGCCGGTACCGAGCGGGCTGTACTTCTACCGCCTGAGAAGCCAGCCGGATCGCTACGAGGACGTCCGCCGCATCATCCGCCTGCGCTGAGGGGGCAAGCGCCGGCTGGGGCTGGGACCGGGCACCTGCCCGAACGCTTGCCCGAGCCGAGCGCTTGCCAGCGTTCGATACCGTCCCTACACTCCGCCCGTGCCGAGAGCACGGGGTGATGGAGGTAGGCATGAGGAAGTTTCGCCTGTTCGTTCAGACGACCCTCCTGGGTGGGGTGGTGGTGATCTTGCCGATGGCGATCCTCTTTTTCGTCGGCCGGTGGATCGTGCGGGTGATCGGCAACACGATCGAGCCGCTCACGCCGCTGCTGGGTCCCGAATACAACCGGTACGCCTTGCTGGCCCACCTGATCGTGCTGGCCCTGATCCTTTTGGTCTGTTTCTTGATCGGGCTGGCGGTGCGCACACAGGTGGGCGGCCTCCTCTACGGCATCCTCGAACGGCGGGTCTTGAAGATCGCGCCCGGCTACTCCCTGGTCAAGGATACGATCGTCCAGCTGCTGGGCAAGGAACGTCCGCCTTTCTCGACAGCCGTCCTGGCCCGTCCCTTTGGTAACGACACCCTCGTCTCGGCCTTCATCACCGACTCGCATCCCGACGGCACCCACACCGTGTTCGTGCCCACCGGCCCCAACCCCACATCGGGCTTCATCTACCACCTGCCTCCCGATGCGGTCTTCCCGATCGACATCCCCCTCGAACGGGTCATGCGCTCGATCATCTCGGCCGGGGCCGGCTCGAGCCCCCTGATCGAAGCCTACCACCGCCGATATCCCGATGGGCGCCACCCCGACCCACCCTGTCAAGGCGCCTCCGACGAACCCGGACCGAATCACTGAAAGGAAGGAAAATGGACATGATCCATGTCCCCCGATCTCACCGTCTTCGCACCGTGATCCCGGTTCTCGCCGGAACGCTCGCAGGAGCGCTCGCAGCCCTGTTGCTCTCGTGCGCCCCCGAGGAGGGAGTCGCCCCCCCGGAGGCGGTGCTCTACGCCGAGGCCGATCTCATCGCCGCCACAGAGAAGATCCGCGAGGGCTACGAGCTTCTAGCGAACGATGATCTCGCCGGCGCGACCGCGGCATTCGAGGCGGTCACGGCCACGATTCCCAACGGACACAGCGGTCACTACCATCTCGCCTGCGCCTACTCCCGAAACGAACAGCCGGAAGAGGCACTGCCCTATCTGCAAACACTCGCCGCTTCCGGCTACGACGAACCCGCCCGGCTCCTCGGCGACAGCGATCTCGAGTCGGTTCGCGCACTGGAGGCATTCGAAGACGTCATCGCCCGCGTTCGAAAGAACCGGAACGCCGGGGAGCAGCTGGTGGCCGCGGGCTTGCCGGATCCGGCCACGCTGGGTTCGGCCGTGGCCTCGGCCCGACTCGACTCGCTGGCGTCGGTGGCCGAACTCTCCGAATGGAGTCGCGACCGTGTGCGGGTCCTGCGCATGAACGGCCGCTTCTGGACCTGGACGCAGCGTATGCGGGAGCAGATGGCCTTCACGGCGCAGTATCTGGCCGCTGAACACCGGCTCAGGCGTGAGGACCCCACCTATGATCCCATCTACGTTCGTTGCCAGCGGGTCTTCGATCTCGGTTCGGTCCATGAGCGCGGGTGGGGCAGCCTGGCCGAGGTGATCGTCCAGGAGGCCGATCGCTACCTGGCCACCGGCGCCGAGGGGGATCATGCCGACGAGGTCCGCTACTGGACCGGCATCGCCCTCTCCCTGCAACACGCCCCCGACGATCCGCGCTTCGCACAGGCGGTGGCCCGGGCAGACCGGTATCTGTCCCAGGTGGATTCCGAGTCGCTCTACGCCGGGGGCGCCCAGCTCTTGCTGGCCGTGCATGAGCTCGAACTCGGTCAGGCCGACACCGCCGCCTACCGGAAGACCATTCAGGACATCGTGGCGGCCTACCCCACCGATGCGAAGGTGCGCCGCATCCTCTCAACACGGTTCGGTCACGATGCCACCGCCTATCTGTGGCCGCTGGAGATCGAAGCAGTGGACCTGGAAGGCCGCCCCGTATCGCTGGAGCAGTACCGCGGCAAGGTCGTGTTGATCGACTTCTGGGCCACCTGGTGCTCACCCTGCCGGGACGAGCTGCCCAACCTGGTCGCGGCCTACGAGACCTATCGCGATCGCGGTTTCGAGGTGTTGTCGATCTCGCTCGACTTCGCCGACCGTCTGTCCTCGGAAGAGTACCGGGCGTGGATCGAAGAAGCCGGCCTTCACTGGCGGCACATCTACGACGGCGACGGGTGGGACTCGATGCTGGCCAGACGTTTCTGCATTGGAAGCATCCCGGCGCCGTTCCTGGTGGGTGCGGATGGGGAACTCATCGCCTGGAGCGAGGAGGTGCGCGGCGAGCATCTCGAGGGCGCCATCGAGGCCGCGCTGGCGGCGGGAGGCCTTTAGACCGGGAAGCAGGACACCGGGAATCGGCCGGACTCCGGCGCTTCAGTCGCGGATGAGCTTGTCCGTCTGCCCCCCATCGTCGCGGCCGGTCAAGAACTCCCGGCGCAGGTACTCCTGCATCCGCCGCTCGCGGGCCTGAGGATCCACGCCCCTCAGGAAGGCAAACTGCTCCCGGCTCTCGAAGGCCAGGATGGAATGGCAAAGCGTGCAGTCGTGCTCGATCGAGTTGCCGTACGCATCCACCAGATCGCCGCTGTGACAGCGGAAACACCCACCCCCCTCATCGTGGCCGCTGTGATCCGGGTAGGGATTCCAGAAGACGTTCATCCGGGGATGGATGTTGCGCTGATAGGTCGCCTGCAGAACATCGACCGCCGACTCGATCGCTTCCTGATGGCTCAGGGTCGCGCGCCGGTAGTGACGCGCGTAGAAGGCGCTGATGCCGTCACGGATGCCGGTCATGGCGTCGGCGGTGCTGGGGTAGTGGTCGGTCAGCGCCTCGAGAGCGCGGGCTTTGATCCAGGGTAGCTCGCGGCTCAGCTCGCCGCTGGCCAGACGCTCGTCGATCGCCCGCTCAGGATCCTCGTACACGTGGGTGGCCCGGTTGTGGCAGTCGACGCAGTCGAGCACCCGCACCTCTTCGCCGGCTTCGGGCTCCACCGAGATCGTCTGATTCTCGTAGCGCCAGAACTCGCCATTCGGTTGCCGCACCTCGACGTAGCGCATCTCTTCACGCTCATCGTCCACCGAGACGAAGCGCACCTCGTTGTGGGAGGCGATGTGCCAGTGGATCGTCTCCTCCTGTTGGCCCGTTCCCGATCCCACCTTGAGCACGAGCGTGGAGAAGAGCTGGGTCGTCTCTTCGTCCAGCTCGTGGCGCGGCAAGACCTCGACGCGCTGGCCGTAGAACTTCTCCGGCCAGTGACATTGCTCGCACGTCTCCCGGGCCGGGCGAAGGTTGTCGACCGGCGTGGGGATGGGACGCTCGTAGAGGTTGAAGGTCACGCTCACCATCTGCCAGAGCCCATTGAGCTTCGCATCGATCAAGGCATCGGTGCCCTCGCCGACGTGGCATTCCACGCACTTGACGTGCGCGTGGGCCGAGTGCTGGTAGGTTTCCCACTCCGGGTGCATCACCGAATGGCAGGCCGTGCCGCAGAAGACCGGCTCGTCCATGAAATGCAGCATCCGGGCACCGCCGATCCCCAGGAAGAAGAGGTTGACCAGGGTCAGAAGCGCGATCAGGCCCGTCAGCCGCGAGCCCAGCAACGACTTGGGTTGCACCAGGTCTTCGCTGAACCGCTCGCGCAGCAGCTCGTCGGTCGGCTTGCCGGCGGCTTTGCGGAACCGGCGCCAACCGATGGGAATCAGAATCAACCCCACCACGAACATCATGGGCAGCACGAGGTAGCTGATCAGGCCCACATAGGCGTTCGTGATGAGCCCCAGCAGGCGCATGGCTTCCATGAACAGGAAGAGCAGGAAGGCGCTCGTCGTCAGCACCACGCCAAGCGTTCCGGCCCAGTTGGTGGACAGTCCCCGGACGAAACGACGAAACCTCTCCAGCATGATCACCTCGATTCCGGCCCCGGGCCACTCCTCCTCGGGCTATTTCTCCCCGGCCGGATGGTAGAGGCCGTCATAGATCGCCTGCAGACCTCCCGCGCGAATGTCCTGCTTGATCTGCTCGGTGGGCCGCTTCATCCACTGATGCATGGGCTCATCGGCGATCAGGTCATCGATATAGGCGTTGACCTGCTCATCCTCGTAGGCCCGGGCCGCGGGAAGGAACTCGAAGTAGAAGTTGTGAGCCACGTCGTAGATCCCGTGCCACCAGGTGTAGTCCGGTCCCATCATGGCGGCCCCGTGACGGGCGCGCCGGCCCTCGTGATGCCACAGCTCCCAGTAGATCCACTCGATGTCGTTGCTGAAGCTCGAGGGGTTCTCGAGAAGCCCTTTCTCGCGGATCATCGACATGATTGCGCCGGCCGGCTCCGCGAACTTCTGGTTGTAGAGCTGGATGACGCCGTCCATCTGGTAGTAATGCCCCTTGATGAACTCGCCGTGATGGCAGGCGGTGCAGACTTGCATCATGTTCGCGCGCTTGCGCTGCCAGTCGTCTTTCATGACCGAGATCGCGGGACGCAGGGTCCAGGAGATGCGGCCACCGGCATCGTGACTCACCGGCTGCTTGTTCGTCGCGCTCATGTGACAGGAGGCACAGGTCGGCGCTTCCCAGTAGTCCACGCCCACGACCCACCGCTCGGCCTCGAGATTCATGTCGTCGACGTGCGTGTAGTAGGCATTGCCGTGCTTCGACTCTTCGTAGACTTCCTTCTGCGGGTGGTCGGGGCCCAGGTGGCACTTGCCGCAGGATTCCGGTTGGCGGGCCTGCGCCTTGTCGAAGCTGTGGCGCGCATGGCACGCGTTGCAGGCGCCCTTGCTGCCGTCGGGATTGAGCCGGCCGACCCCCGAGTTGGGCCAGCTCTCGCGGGCCAGCTTGTTGGGGGCGTTCGGGTCGATCTTCACCCGCGTCCCGTGGCAGCTCTCGCAACCCGCGATCGCGGCCGGTTCGCCGCCGGCCGCATGCGCCATGTAGGCATCCGCCGATTCCAGGATCTCCCCCGCCCTGGCGTGATAGGAACCCTGTACCTCCTCGGCCTCGCGCTTGTGGCAGCGCCCGCAATCGATCGGGGTCACCAGGGTGGCGATGTAGGCGCCCTCGTGCAGATAGGCATCTTCGTCGGTGCGCACGGCGCCGTGACACTCGATGCAGGTCACGTTGTGCATCGCGTGGGCTGACATGTACCACTGCCGGTAGAGGCCCGGGGTTTCTTTTTTGTGACAGGTCATGCACTTGCCCGCCACGGTCTGCTCGGGACTGAGCTGCGGATCCGCCAGGCCCGCCTGGTCGCTCTCGCGTGCGCTTCCGGCGGCCGGCACCGTCTCGCCGGACGGAGTCGATTCAGAGGAGCCTTCTTCGTAGCCGCCCTGCGCCGCCGGCCCACTGATGACCGAACTGGAGATCAAGAACACCAGGAAGACGATCCATGCTTTCATCCGAGCCTCCTTCTCCTGAGACGGCCTTCTGCAACGGCATCCTGAAACGGCCTCCTGAAACGGCATACCTGAAACGGCATACCCGCCTCGGGAGTCTCCACACGACTGAAGGGATCGTCTGGCCGCCAGGTCGGCTCTGATCCGCTGCGGTTCGCTGTGGTCGGTGTGTCCGCTGTCACTGGCTAAGGACCGGTCCCACGTTACATTCCGCCACCCGGTCGCTCAAAACTGATTCTGGCATAGGGGTCTCCCTTAGCCAGGTACACGCCCGTACGTCAAGCCAAGTACCAATCCTCGCCACGAATACGCTCGCAAGCGGACACCAGTACTCCTCACGTAAGCGCATGGGCCGGCCGATAAGAGCTGCACAGGGATTCTCGCTCGAGGAGGGCGCATGCGGAGGCACGGGACCTCAGGCGGACGACCGGCCCTTGGCGCCGGCGCCAACGCCCGACTCCTCTCAAAACGGAGCAGGCCGACGGCCCTGATCCGGGCACAACGGACATGGAGGAAGACGATGAGCCACAAGCAGTGGGGACGGTGGAGCGTGGTCGCGGTGGCGATCGCGGTGGTGTTTGCCGGGTGTGGCGGAGATGACGATGACAACAGCACCAACTCGAATCCGCCCGCGGGCAACGAGAGCGATTACCAGGCTTCAGGCACGGTGACCACGACGCAGGAATCGGTCATCAGCACCGAGACCGGCGCCGAGTTGCAGGTGCCGCGCTATGCCGTACCGGAAACCGAGTCGGGCGAGCACGGCACGATGGTCTTCTCGATCGAGCGCAACACCAGCGCGGCCCCCACGCCTTTGAGCGGCCACACGCGCGGCTCGGAAGTCTACCGGTTCGGCCCCGACGGGTTCACCTTCGCCGAGATGGTCGAGATCACGGTTCCGGTGTTGGGCGACACGACCGGCAAAGAGGTGACCCTGAACCGGATCGATCCGAACACGGGCGAAACCGAGATGGTCGGCGGCATCTACGACCCGGCTACTAACACGATCAGCGCTCAGCGTTACCATTTGTCCGATTACTTCGTCTCTCTCTTCGAGAACACTGACCAGGCTTGGGGCGCCTTCGAGGTTACGAACACCTCGTCCACCCATTGGCTCAGCCTGTGCGTCGAGGAATACGACCTGAAGTATGATGACCAAGAGGCCTACTTCGACGGCAATACCCAGTGCCAGTGGGCGCCGGTAGGCACGATCGGCTGGAACAACTCGGGGAAATGGTTTCTCCCCCAGGGCGATTACACGATCTGCGTGGAGATGTCGCGTGCCGGCACGGTGTCCTCGCCGCCCGGAGATCCCGAAAGCTGGACGATCGAGAAGTCCTTGAACAGCCCCTGGTCACGCACTCAGGGTACGACGACGCCGATCTCGTACGGCTCGCCTCCTGGTGGCGCCACTGACGGGCCTTGCGACTGCACGCCCACGCCGACGACATCGGTGGGCACCGGTGACATCCAGGTCACACTGACCTGGCACAATCCGAGTTCGATCG
>CAZZIF010000092.1:7122-12775 GCA_964654025.1 uncultured bacterium | reverse complement strand
GGCCCTCGGCACGACCTAGTCTCCGAGCGCGACCTAGTCTCCGAGCGCGACCTAGTCTCCGAGCGCGACCTAGTCTCCGAGCACAACCTAGTCCCCGAGCACAACCTAGTCCCCGAGCACCACCTAGCCCCCCGCGTGACCGGGTCGCGGGATGCCCCCGAGTCCCAGGACACGAAGTAATCTCACCTCACGCGGTCCCATTGTTCGTAGGCTGGGCTTCGAGGGGCAGGATGGACGCTCAGATCCTCGCTCGAATCTCAGGCGGAACGTTCCAGCGCTCCGCTCGGATCCGGCGTGAGCATCGCTTCGATGGATGCTTTCGACGGCCGGTTGTGGAGCAGGAGATAGCCAGCCGCAAGCAGCAAGCCTGCCATGATCGCATGCTGTCCCGTTACCATCCGGTCGAGCAGGCCCATGACGGCCAACAGCTGGGCGATCACGATGCCGAACGCGTGCGCGGCGGCGATACGGGAGATCAAGTGCTGGGCGCCCCAAACCGCGGCGCGTTTGTCGGGGTCGGAATCGGTGTCGGTGTCGGGGTTGCTGTCGGTGTCCGGGTCTTCTTCACCGGCCCCCAGGCGCAAGCCGCGAAGGAATGGGTGCGTGGAACCGGTTCGGGCTCGTGAGCCCGGCCCGCGCAGAAGGGAAGGCCGGCCGGCACGTTTTTCCTGAATCAGCCGTCCCAGCTCGGCCAGTGAGCTGGTGCCCATCCACATCCGCTCTCGCTTCAGCAGGAAGGCGCGGCCCCACTGAGCGACCAGAAGGCACAGCACGCCGGCCCCGGCGATGACCATCCGGCTCGCGGCCCACGACTCGGGCAGCGGACGCTCGGGTGCCAGACCTTCCTGGGCCAGAATGTCGGCGGCCTGATTTCGCTCGGCTGCGGAGACCAGTAGGATCATCCCGCCCATGAGGAGAATCATCGTCACGCTGAGGATGTAGATCGCCGTTAGCAGTCGAATGGTCAGCTTCGTGAGTTTCTGGATGACGGGATTCGGTTCTCCCATCGCGCTGGCCTGGCCAGAGTACATCGGATCCTCCCTTCCTGACCGCACGTTCCTCTATCTGTATCATCGGCACGCCGGTGCCCTCTCCCAACCGCGGCTGCATGTCCGCCGCAATCAGACGTGCGAGGTGGCGTTCTCATCCTGGCGTGCGAGGTGGCGTTCTCATCCTGGCGTGCGAGGTGGCGTCTTCATCCTGGTGCGCAACGGGGCGCCTCATGCGGGCAGAAGAGGCAGAAGAGGCAGAAGAGGCACAAGACTTACGCGGGCACAAGAGTTACGCGGGCACAAGAAGAGCGCCCGCCAGGTAGCGGGCGCTCGCCGGTCTTGATCGTCCTGTTGAGAAGCGGTTGTCCGCGGTTTGGGACACCGCCAGCCACCGCTCGCGCTACGATTGCGCGAGCGAATCCACCCCGGAGGGGACAGACGAGCATGCATGCCCGCCCGCGCCCGCAGGCGGGCATGCATGCGGGCCTCCAGGCGGGGCCTACTGACGAGTCTGCAGGCCGCCCGTCCGCCGGCGGTCCCGCAGACCGGTCTACTCGGGTTCGCCCTTGCTGTTATCAGGGCCAGCGACCGGCATCGTCATACGACCCGGCGTCGGGCTCGTCTGCTGGGCGCCCTCGCGGATGGCCTCGCGCTTGCGGGTGGCCTCTTCGCGGGCACGCTGCGTACGTTCCCGGCGAACCCGGGCGGACTGCTCCGTGGCAGCTTCCGCAAGCGCCGCAACCTCGGGGTCTTCGGGCATGTCAGCAGTCAGGGTGATGTTCAGCCCGCCGAAATCGACGATATCGTTGTCGGGGGAGACAATGAGCCTCGTGTTGGCGATGTACTGGCCGCGCGTACCCGAGCGGTTCAGGATCGTCTCGCCCACCATCAAAGGCGCATCATCGAGTCGAGTCACGTGACCGCCGAGGACCACGTCGATCTCGGGCAGGGCGACGGCGTACTGCTCCATCACCTTCAGATCGAGATGGGCGATGAGCACCAGGATGTCCACCCGCGGCCGCAGCTCGGCAATGAGTTCGGTGGTCGTGCTCATGGGAGGCAGAATACGAAACGTGCCCGAGCTGCGATCGAGTGCCGTCTGGTTGACCTGCGCCTCACTGATGGTGCTGATGAAGCCGATGCGCAGATCGTTCGACTCGATGATCCGGTACCGGTCGGCCACCGGCTGCCAGACGCCGTCCCTCTGGATCTCGACATTCGAGACGACCAGCGGTAGAGGCATCATCTGCTGCAGGCTGTCGACCATATCCCACTGTTCGAGTTCCATCTCACCCAAGGTCACCGCGTCGTACCCGATCCGGTGCATGTCGGTCCAGGTTGCGATGCTCTCGGGGAAGTTGTTGCGCTGGTTGCGGTGGAAGAAATCACCCCCATCGATCAGCAGGAAGGGGACCTCCTGCTTGCGCAGCGCATCCACATAGGCAGCCCGCCGGGCCAGCCCACCCTTCTTGCCGTGTCACCCACAGGGGACGACTTCGGCGTTGAAGCAACTCTGCGAAAGCAGCCTCACCTCGACATTGGTCGCCCGCTTGCCCGAATTCCCGCCCATCAGAGCACAGCCCTGGAACAAGAACACGGCCAAGACGGCAGCCACGCCCAGCAGCGATCGTCTGACGGTCATGCGTGAGTCTCCATTGTGACCAAGAGATCCTAATGATTGCGCGGCTGAGGGCGCTTGGAGCACCAGGTGGCAAGCGATCCCTCACCCGTACGGACTATCAAGTATACCCCAGTTCCGGGCAGTGTTTCCATGCTTTGTCCCAAGGCACAACTCTCTGTCTGGAAGGCAGTTGACCGATAAGCACGCGACCGGTGGTGTCCCGGTCGCTTCGGCCTCTGCCCTACTCTTTCTCCTTGTCCCTATCTCGCGGCAACGGCTGGCGGTGGACGCCGGGTGCCACCGGAAGTTCCCGGTTGCGAGGCAGGGCGGGCCGCCGCCGCTGGTTGCGCAGCTTTGCCATCTCGGCCTCGGCCTTCGCGACCTCAGCCAGCACGGCCGGGTCTTCGGGGATGTCCGTGCTCAGCGAAATGTTGAGCCCGCCGTAATCGACGATCTCGTTCTCGGGCGAAAGGATCAGGCGCGTGTTGGCCACGTACTGGCCACGGGTGCCGGATCGGTTGACGATGGCGTGGCCGTAGCGCTGCGGCCCCTCGTCCTTGGGTGCGTTGCGTCCGCCCAAGATGACGTCGACATGCTCGAACTCCTGAGCGTATCGCTCCATGGTGCCCGGATCCACATGGGCCAGCAGAACGACCAATTCGCACGTCTCGGCCAGCTCGCGCGAGACCCTGTGGGTCGTCTCTTCGGGCGGGAGTAGACGCACCTCGCCGCCGGCCTTCTGGAGGACCGTTTCGCTCATGAAGATTTCGTTCGTCACGCTCAGAATGCCGACGCTGATGCCCTTGTGCTCGACGATCCGGTAGGGCTCACCGATCGGCACCCAGCGATCACCCTGTCGCTGTTCGAGATTGGTACATACGATGGGCAAATCCAGGCTCGCCCTCAGGCTGTCGGTTTCCTGCCAGTAGCCGATCTCCTCGACCCCGAGGGTGATCGCGTCATAACCTAGACGGTCCATTTCCCGCCAGGTCGCAACGGTCTCAGGCATATTGTTCTTGCTCTTGTGCGAGAAGCTGCCGCCGTCGATGAGTAGGAACTCGGTGCCCCAGTGCCGCAAGCTGTCGATGAAGGTGGCCCGCCGGGCCAACCCGCCGCGCTTGCCGTGTCACCCACAGGGGACGATTTCACCGAAGAAGCAGCTCTGCGTGAGAAAACGCACCTCCATGTTGGTGGTGCGCTTTCCGGATCGCACTGCAGCGCAGCCCGAGAGCGCCAAGCTGGCGAACAGGCCGGCAGCTGCGAAGAGCGCGAGCATCTGGATACGTCGTGTCGTCATTGGCACTCCTGACCGCAGGCTCGGTCGCTTGATAGACAGAACGGGCGCCGCAGGCGTCGGGCCGGGGCGGAAGCCGCACGCAGCGCGAGGGTCGCGCCCGGTGCGAGGGTCACACACAGCGCGCACGACCCGTCTCCATATAGCCGACGTCCATGGCAAGCCCATACTCCTAATATGGTTATCGGCTCGACCGGTTCCGCCCTATTCCCAAAGGTGACTTGCCGCTGTCGGGTGTCACGGTGCTGGGTACTCCGTGAGCGTCTCGGCCGGCCGGGCTTGCCCGCTGTACACTGCTCTAGATGGTTTCAAGCCTGTAACTTCTTGTCCCTAAGCCAATTGCCTCGCCATGCCGGAGCTGGATCTCGTAGTCGATCTCCGGCCAGGTGCGGCGAAAGAGATCCACGCCCGCCTCCTTGTTCACCAGGTCGATCGAGGCCTGGTCGCAGGCGACGGGATCGTTGCCTGCCAGAATGCCGATGTCCCCGACCAGCTGCTCTTTCGTCGGTCCCACACAATCGCACTGCTTGGTAATGTGGTTCAGCAGGTTGATGTAGAGGCCGCGCCCCTCGATGGCCCGCACAACACCGAGCGCGTATTCGGCCGTGGCTTCCTGCACGTGCGCCGATTCCCGGCTCCAGTCGATCTGGATGGCGCCAGTGGGGCAGACCGCGATGCAGTCGGCGCAGCCGATGCAGGTCGCGCGATCGATGAGGGCCGTGGTGGGCGAGAGAGTGATCGCCTCAACCGGACAGACTGATCCGCACAGGTAACAGCGGACACACTTCTCCTCGGACACGAACGGACTGACTGCCGAATGCTGGTCCAGCTTGCCGGCCCGCGATGCCAGACCCATGCCCAGGTTCTTCACGGCCCCGCCCACCCCCTCGACCATGTGACCGGTCAGGTGGGTCACAGCCACCAGGAAGTTCAGATCCCGTACGACCGGTGCCAGGTGGGCCTCCTCGACACGCTTGCCACCCAAGGGGACGGCGTGGTCTTCCCGGCCGGCCAGGCCATCGCTCAGGATGATTGGTGCCCCCACGCTCTCATGCGTGAACCCGTGCTCGCGGGCCACTTCCAAATGGTCTACCGCATTCATGCGACGGCCATGGTAGAGCGTGTTGGTCTCGGTCAGGAAGGGGCGACAGCCGCGGGCCTTCAGATGCCGTACCAGAGCTGCGATCAAGTGAGCCGGCGGATGGCCCGCATTCCCCGCCTCTCCGAAGGTGAGCTTGATCGCCGCGAGCGCCTGGTCGGAAGCTGCCTCCCACGGCAGACGGGCCAGAAGGGCGCCGAAGCGCTCCTCGACGGTGGCCGGGTTCGTCCAGTCCGAGATGGGGACGAAGTAGACGGTGGATTCCATCCTGTGTCACTCCCTGCTAGTGATTCCGGATCAGTCCGGCCGGTTGATGCTTCGCAGCCGATGCTTCGCAGTCGATGCATCCAGTCAATGCACGCAGTCGATGCACGCAGTCGATGCATTGCAGTCGATGGTTTGCAACAGTAGGGGACAGGCCCGGGCAGGCGCAACCATGGGAATGTCTGGCCGCCGGGGACTTCGCTGGGGCTTCGTCACTAGGTCGCAGGCAGGAGTTGATTCCAGGACCCGGCGAGTGTCACCCTGGTATGCATGCAAGGATGGTCTACGTGCGCATTGGCATGCGTGTCCAAGATGCGTGTCCAAGATACGTGACCAAGATGCGTGACCATGGTGCGTGTCCATGGTGACTGTCCGAGATGTCC
>CAZZIF010000092.1:3209-7022 GCA_964654025.1 uncultured bacterium | reverse complement strand
CGTGACCAAGATGCGTGACCATGGTGCGTGTCCATGGTGACTGTCCGAGATGTCCAGATCGAGTGCCCAGCAAGAGGAGGCGCACCAGAAGATGGCGGTACCCGTGGACGATGGATGCGGGATGAGGTCTCGTCGGGATCGGGGAAGGCCCGTGTCGGCCACCCGCCCGAGCCTGTCCGGTGGCCCAACGATGGTCTGCCGCCCCAGCCTGCCCGGTGGCCCAACGAGGATCTGCCGCCCCAGCCTGGCCGGCCGTTTGGCGGTGGTCGCCGGCGCCGGGTTCCTGGCGGTCTTTCTGCTCGGAGCGCTCCTGGTGGCGCCCGTGATGCAACTCAGTTTCCGGGCGCGGCCTTCCATGCGCGCCGCCGAGCAGCTCCCGGCGCAGTCGCCGGATGTCGAGGTTCCCCACAACTGCCGTTTTTGGGGCCTCATCGGTGCGGATTATTCCGGCGAGATCCTGAGCACGCACCTGATCGACGGCGGCCTCCAGAGCCTGCGCGACCTGGGTGGGCAGAACTACGACGGATGGGCCTTCGCCTACTACCTGCCCGAGAGTCATGCGGTGCCGCTCAACCGTCCCATCTTCCGGCGCGGAGGACCACCGGCCCCCGAGGACGAGGACTACCTGCTCGCGGTCGAGGAGATGCTCGCGGTTCGTCCGCGGACGATCCTCGGCCATGTTCGCCTCCGTAGTTCCGGACACGTGGGCGTGCCCGACCCACACCCCTTCCAGCACGAGGGCGCCATTTTCGTCCATAACGGTTCGGTACCCGAGGAGACGCTGCTCTCGATGCTCGAGGCCGATGATCCCGACTATCTCGACACCTATCCGCCGGACTGGAACGACACCAGCAGCGGCCGCGATGACTACATCGATTCCGAGCTCTACTTCCTGCTGCTGAACAAGTACCGCCGGGAGCATCCCGAACTCACGACCGCCGAAGCCCTGCGGCTGGGCGTGCGCGAGGTGGCCGCCGCCGCGCCGAGGAACAGGTTGAACTTCATCATGACCCGGGGCGACACCCTCTACGCATTGCGTCATTACAATGGCTACGCCAGCGACCCGGTGCAGTTCTACCCGACCGTGGCGATCGGTTCGGAGCAAGGATTTCCTTACTGGGTGGTGGCTTCACAGAAGATGGGCTCGGATCCCGGCAACTGGGAGTCGATTCCCGTCAAGACCCTCGCCGAGTTCGTGCCCGGCCGCGAGCCGCGCTTCTATCCGATCGATGGCCACCAGGAGCCGGCCTACAGCTTCAAGACCATCACGGTGGCCCCCCTCGAGGATATCGACGACGACGGCTGGATGGCCCGCTTCGCGGTGACCGCCGACCCCGATGTGGAATGGGGCGAGGCCTCGGTCTTCATGCGCGTGCTGCGCTCGGCTGACGGGCAGACCTGGGAAACACTGCTCGAGGCCAGCGACACCTACGAGATTCACGGTCAGGCTGTCGATGAAGACATCGTGCTGGAGTTTGATGTGACACCGGACACCCTGGAGGCGACCACGTGGGACCTCCGGCTGGAGCTCTTCGAGGTGGATGCGCCCGATGAGCTCCAAGCGGTCGCCACGCCGGACCTCTTCCCGGTGATGGGCGATCTGCCCGTCGAAGGCGCCGCGCGAGATCAGGAGTCGGACCTGCCGCCGGCCTTCTCGATCGGGTGGGTGGGGATCACCGCCGAGGTCGATGTCGACGGCGACGGTCATTACCGGGCGTTTCGCCTGCAGTGGGATGCCAACTACGGCGAGGAGGGCGATTCAGCCCAGGTCTACCTGAAGGCCCGTGCCTTCGTAGATATGGCCTTCCGCAATCTGGGAAGCTCGGAGATCTATCTCGTCCGAGGAACGGAGGCCGACACCGCCTCTCTCGACATCACGGTCACACCGGCCTACCTCGAGCCGGATACGTGGGACCTCGTGCTCGATCTCTTCCATGCCGGGCCCGACACGATTGGTGCCACCGTGTTTTCGAATCATTTCGAGATTCTGGGCGATGTGCCCATCGAGGGAGAGGGCTACGATGTGGTCAACCCCTATGCAGCCCCGGCGGTACCCAACCCGGCCACCGGACGAGTGGTCATCCCTTTGCGGCTGCCGTCCGGGGGGGCCGAGGTGGCCGTGGAGATCTACGACAGCGCCGGCCGCCTGATGTGGCGCCATGGTCCGGCCCGGGAGACGGGTAGCTATCTGCAGCTGAACTGGGACGGGCAGGATCGCTCTGGGCGCCCAGCGCGATCGGGGGCGTACTTCTACCAGGCGCGTATTGGCGAGCAGCGCTTCGAGCGCAGTTTCCGGCTCGTGCGCTGAGAGAGCCGTGCCGCGGTTTGTGGCTCGTGCGCTGGGCAGCCGCGCCGTCGCCCGGCCTAGTCGTCCGGTTGCGGCGGCTCGTCCTGCTCGCCATCCTCACGCGTGGCAACCCGCTCGGCGTCCAACGCGCCCCGGATGACCCCGCGCTTTGCCTTCGAGAAGTGCTTCGGTTCGTACGCGTAGGGTCTGCCTGGATCCAGGATGTGTGGGGTCAGCAGCACGACGACCTCGCTCTTCTGAACATCGATCGTGTTGTGACCGAAGAAGATGCCCAAGAGCGGGATGTTCATGAGAAGGGGGATGCCCCTGCGGATCGTTTCCTCGCGCTCGCGGATCAGTCCGCCGATGAAGACGGTCTCCCCATCGCGCACGAGTACGTTGCTGGTGACCTGGGTCGTGGTCTTCGACGGCAATCCCTCCTGGATGACACCGTCGGAAAGCTCCGGGTGAATCTCCATCTGGACGTAGCCGTCGCTGGTGATGGTGGGGGTGATGGTGAGCTGAGCGCCGGTGTCCAGGAACTGAACCGACTCGATGACGGTGTTGTCCACGATCGTGCGCACCGTGAATCCGAGCTGTCCACCGATCTGGATCCCCGCTGTCATGCCGTCGACGGCCATTACGCGGGGCGAGGCCAGGGTGTTGAGCTTGTCGATGCCGGCCAGCGCCTCCAAGGCGCCGGTGAAATCGCCCTTGCCCCAGCTCATGAAGACCCCCTCGAGACCGCTGGCAGCCGGATTGGCGAAGCCTTGCACGTCAACCGTGCCACCGCCGCCGTCTTCGCTGAAGAGCAAGGTCCAGTCGATACCCAGGGAGGCGTCCTTCGACAGGTAGACCTCGAGGATCTTTGCTTCGATCAAGACCTGGCGGGGCGCCTGGTCGAGCCGCAGAACCATGTCGGCCACGCGGTCCAGCACGTGTGGCAAGTCCTCGACGACCACCGAGCGCAGCGGAGAGTAGGCGGTGACCGTGCCGATTGGCGAGAGGAACTCCTCGACCACCGATCGGATGGCCTCGGGTTGCGCGTAGTCGAGCCGGAAGGTGCGGACGCTACGACCGACGCTGATGGTCGGATCGCTGTCGCCGGCGCTGTGCACGTAGTAGATGTTGCCTTTGTGCACTACCTCGAAGCCGGCCATGGCAACGATGGCCCGCAACGCTTCCTCGAAGGGGACATCGTGCAGCTCGACCGTGATGGGACCGCCCACATCGCTTTCACAGACGATGTTGATCTCGCGCGATTGCGCAAGCAGGCTCAGGATCTCGCGAACGTCGAGCTGCTGGACCGACAACGTCACCGGAGCAAGGCGTTCGGGTGCCTGGGGGGTGCCCGCCGGGGTGGTACCCGTCCGGGCGGTGTCGGTCCGGGTGGCGCCTGTCTGGGTGGTGCCTGTCTGAGCGGTGTCGGTCCGGGTGGCGTGTGTCTGGGTGAGCATCTGTGCGCCGGCCGGCGGCACCCCACTGCAGAGCAGCGCGAAGGCAACGGCGGTGACCCAGCCGGCCAG
>CAZZIF010000092.1:0-3109 GCA_964654025.1 uncultured bacterium | reverse complement strand
CCTCATCCCCAGCCTCATCCCCAACCTCATCACGAACCTCCGATCTTCAATCGGTGGATATGTCCTTGGCGCGCGAGAACGACGGCATCCCGCTCGATGGCCACCACGCGGTACCCTCCGACTTCTTCATCGACGGTGACGACCTCGCCGCCGACGATTGCCTGGCGCCCGCCGCCGCCGATCAGAATCGCCGACAGCGCCGGCAGGGGCGGCGGCTTCGGTGCCGCCGGCTTCTTCGGGACCTGCGGTTGCGGCCGCGGCTTCGGCTTGGGGCGGAACAGGTCGCGATCCAAAGGTGCCCGCCCGCCGGCGGAGTCCTCGGCGGCGACGGTGGCCTGCGTCGCCGGTGTTCGCGCTCCCTCCTCCATCTGGTCCAGGAGGGAGCGATAGGCTTCGGCCGCTTCGGCCACCGGGTCACGCACCGAATCGTTCGAGGGCGCGGGAATCGCTACCATCGAGACGATGACCAGGGTCACCGCCGCGGCGGCGATCGTGGGGCCCTCGGGCAAGCGACGCCAGAAGGGGCGCCCTTTCGATTGCTCGGTCATCGGCCTTCCTCCGGCGCGGGAGCGAAGTAGAGCGCGATCGCAAGCTCCGCGGCGCATTGCCTGCTATCGGCCGAGCCCAATAGCTGCAGACTCTCGACCCGCGAGAGCTGGTCGTTGCGTTCCAGTTCGATCAGGAAGTCGTAGATGTCGTCGAAGTCTCCGGTGATCCGCACCCGGACGGGTTGGCGGCGGTAGAGCGCCTGATGATCGACGACGCCCGGCGAGAGGCGCTCGACGCGCACCCCCGTTTCGCGGCCCATCGCCCCCAGCCATTCGAGGAACTCCTTGAGGTTCAGATCGCGGGGCAGCAGGGCGTGGCTATGCTCGACTTCGGTGGTGATGCGCTGGATCTCCGCGTCCAGCCGGTCCACGTTCCCCTCGGCATCGGCGAGGATCTCGACCGCTTCGCGGAACGCCGCGACATCACGCCGCGTGGTGTACATGGGCCGCAGGATGGTGTGGACGATCAAGAGCACGAAGGCGGTCAGGACCGCCGCCATGGCGATGCGTCCCAGCGTGTCGAAGCGATGCGGGGCGATCACATCCGGCCTCCTTCCTCGAGCAGGCACAGGAGTTCGAACTCCACCTCCCGAGCGCGGCCTTCCCGGCGCGGCGCGTCGCGGGTGGCCACCAGCACCACCGAGTGCAAGCCGGGAGCGCTGGAGAGGTTGCTGATGATCCGGGCGACGTCGGTATGCCCCGGTGCTCGCCCCTTCAAACTCAGCGTGGGGGCCTGGCGCTCGTTCGGGTCCTGTGTCTGCCCGCTATCGCGCTGCAGCGACAGGTAGGTGAGATAGCTCTCGGGGGTGAGTCGCCCGCCGATGGTCTCCAGGATCAGGCCGGCCGGCAGCGGGTCGCGGATCGCATGAACCGCCTCCTGGCGGCTGGCCAGCCGTTCGCGTTCCCCGAGGAGATAGCGCGCGTACTTCAGACGTTGCTGAAGACTGGAGTAGCGGCTCGTGATGGTGGTGATCTCGCCGCTCTGTCCCGCGGCCAGATGGGATGCGCCCGCGTAGAGTCCGCCCAACAGCGCCACCAGTGCACCTATCCTGACGCTCCAGGAAGCGATGCGGCGGCGCGCCTCGCGTTGTTGCAGCCGGTCCGGGGGGATCAGGTTGATCACCGTCATGCCGCATCCTCCTCTCGCCACAGGGAGGCGCACGCAGCCAGGGCGTAACAACCGCCGTCCGGGGGGGCGTACCACTCCGGCAGGCTACACCCCTGATCGGCACTGAGGACCGGAAGACCGAGGCGGTTCTCGATCACGCTGCGCAGCGTCGGCTGGGTCGCCAGCGTGCCGAGCACCACGCAGGAGGCCGCCACGCGGTGTTGCAGGTAGGAGTCGCAGTACCCCAGGCAACTCGCGGCCTCGTGGGCTAGTTCTTGGAAGGGCGATAGTATGATGGACTCGAGCGTGCGGTGTAAGGTCTTGCGAGGCGAGGCATCCGCCGCGAACTCGTTCATGAGCTGCCGGGCCTGGGTCTCGGTGAGATCGAGTTCGGCCTGGATGTGCATCAGCAGGCTCTGCAGTCCCCAGGGCAGGATGCGCTCGAGCAACACCGCCCCGTTCTGTACGACCGCGATCGAGGAGGCGATCTCGCCGGCGTTCACCACCAAGTGCCGCGCCTCGGGATCGCCCTTGATCCGCGGCGCGAGCACGCAACCCGGCGTCATGATCCGGGCGGCCTCCAGCCCCAGGCTCTCGAGCCGCTCCAGGGCGGTTTCCACCAGCACACGGGGGGCGGAGAAGATCAAGACCGAGACCGCATCTTCCCCGGCTCGCTTGGCCTCCTCGGGGAGGATCGCATAGTCGAGTACTGCTTTCTCGAGCGGGTAGCTGAGCCGCTCGCGGGCGTTCAAGATCACCAGGCTCTCGAGGGTGTCACTCCCTTTCGGGTGGAAGCTCACCGGAAAGATCTCGACGGCCGGCGAGGAGATCGCGCACAACACCTGCCGGCCCTGCAAACCAGCCGCCTGAAGCCGGTTCCGGTGGACTTTTCCGAGATCGGTCAGGGGCGCCTCGCCGGTATGAAGCGCATCGAGGTCGGTGAAGCGCCAGGACGTCGTGCTTGCCGATTCCGGCGGAGAGGGATGGCCCGGGGATGGATGCCACTGCGCAAAGCGCAGCCACGTCTCGCCCGCTTCCACACCCACCGGATAGGGGGTCGCGCGGGAGAAGACGCTCAGCAGCCGGCCCGGACTGAGATTAGGAAGCAGCGTCGACATGGCGTCCTCCCTGCACACGGACGGTTTGGAACTCACCCACGATCTTGCCATTCTCGAGCACCTGGACCGTGATGCGCTTGTAGGCGGTGGCCATCAGGGATGCGGCGGCGAAGTTGGCCGGCGTGGTGTAGACGACCTCGACCTTCCGGGTGTATTGCGTGAAGCCCATGCGCGTCCCATCCTTCTGTTGCAGCGGATAGCTGCCATCCCAGATGGTGTAATCGTCGACGTCGTCGAAGAAAGCGCGGGTCTTCTCCTGCGCCCCGTGCCCCGGCACCCCTCCCGGCACCCCTCCCGGCACCTCTCCCGGCACCTCTCCCGGCACCTCTTCGGGC
>CAZZIF010000091.1:5039-12867 GCA_964654025.1 uncultured bacterium | reverse complement strand
GCCCTCAAGGAGGTTTCGCATGGCGCCGCATGACGCATCCCCCTCCCCCTCGAGCCCGGCCCCCGCATCCGACGAGCACCGGCCCTTCATTCCGGCCTCGACCAGCTTGCCCGAGATCACGGTCAAAGCCGTCATCCTGGGCATCCTGCTCTCCGTGATCTTGGCCGGCGCGAACGCCTACCTGGGGCTCTTCGCAGGGATGACCGTATCGGCCAGCATCCCGGCTGCCGTAATCTCGATGGGGGTGCTACGCGCGCTGCGAGGGCTGCGGCTGGCCAAGCAGACGAACATCCTCGAAAACAACATCGTCCAAACGGCCGCTTCGGCCGGCGAGTCGCTGGCCGCCGGCGTGATCTTCACCTTCCCGGCCCTCATCATGATGGGGGTCTGGACCGAGTTCGACTTCGTGCAGGTCACGCTCATCGCCGGGCTGGGCGGCCTGGTGGGCGTGCTCTTCACCATCCCCCTGCGGCGGGCCCTCATTCCGGGACGCCAGGCCCTGCAGTTCCCCGAGGGCATCGCTACCGCCGAGGTGCTCGAGACCGGTGAGCGCGGCGGCACGGGTGCCATCCTGATCGCCGTCGCCGGCCTAGCCGGCGGTATCTACAAGTTCGCGCAAAGCGGTTTGCGGCTGTGGCCGGATGTATTCGAAACCGCTCGCCGGCTGGGAGGGCAGGTGCAGACCTCTCTGCAGACGGCCACCGCCGGCGGCCCAGGCTCCTGGATCGCCTACTTCGGCTCGAACCTCTCGCCCGCCCTCATGGCGGTCGGTTACATCGTGGGCATCAACATCGCCTCCCTGGTGCTGATCGGCGGGGCGCTCAACTGGTTCATCGCCATCCCGCTGGTGGCCGCGGGACAGCCGTGGCCCACCGAGGGCGGCGCGGCTCTGGGAGCAGTCGACTACGCCAATCAGCTCTGGTCCACCCAGACCCGCTATCTGGGGGTGGGCGCCATGGTAGTCGGCGGGCTCTGGGCGCTGCTCAGCCTGCGCGGACGCATCATCGAGGGCGTCACCTCCGGCCTGCGCGCGGCCCGCGGACTGGATGCGAACGGCAATCCGGTGCCGGGGGGCGGAGCCGGTCTGGCCGCGATCGACCGCACCGAGCGTGACACGCCGATGAAGTGGGTTCTCTGGGGCGTGCTGGTCTCGGTGGTGCCGATCTTCTTGATCTACCTCTCGGTGATCCAGGATGTGGCCATCTCGGGGGTCATGGCGGTATTGATGCTGATCGCCGGGTTCCTGTTTTCGGCCGTGGCAGCCTACATGGCCGGCCTCGTGGGCTCCTCGAACAACCCCATCTCGGGCGTGACGATCTCGACAGTGTTGCTTTCGAGTTTGCTGCTCTTGCTCCTGATGGGCTCGAATGCGGGACACGGCCCACAGGGTGCGATCTTCATCGGCGCGGTGGTCTGCTGCGCAGCGGCCATCGCCGGCGACAACATGCAGGACCTGAAGACCGGCTACCTGGTGGGAGCGACGCCCTGGAAGCAGCAGGTCATGCAGGCGCTGGGCACCTTGAGCGCCGCCCTGATCATGGCGCCGGTACTGACCCTGTTGCTCAAGGCCTACGGCTTCGGCGAGCCCACCGTCGACCACCCCAATCCTCTCAGCACGCCGCAGGCCACGCTCATGGCCTCGGTGGCTCAGGGCGTGTTCAATCGCGATCTGCCGTGGACGATGGTGGGCCTCGGCGCCCTGACCGGCGTGGTGATCATCATCCTCGATGAGATCCAGAAGGCCCGGCGGGCCGCGTTCCGATTCCCGGTGCTGGCCGTGGCGGTGGGAATCTACCTGCCGTTCGAGCTCGCGGTACCGATCTTCGCCGGCGGTGTCATCAGCCTGATCATCCGGCGCACGTTGAACGGGCGGGGGTGGCCGAAGGCGGCCGTCGAGAAGGCGATGAATCGCGGACTCCTGCTGGCCTCGGGACTGATCACCGGCGAGGCCCTGGTCGGGATCCTGATGGCGATTCCCATCGTGGTCACCGGCAGCAGCGATGTCTTGGCCATTGCCGACAATCCCCTTGGCGCGTGGCCGGGGGCTATTCTGCTGGCGGGCATCGCCGTGTGGTTGCTGATGACCGGCCTGCGCGGGGAGGACCACGCCTAGCGCGACCCGGGTGGCCCAGGTGACCCGGGTGGCCCAGGTGACCCGGGTGGCCCAGGTGACCCGGGTAGCCCGGGTGCCCAGGGTAGCCCGGGTGCCCCGGCCGAACGCTAGGTGGCATCCGGCCCGGTCATGATCTCGGGTGCGGCGAATGCAAGTCGCGCCCGCATGACCTCGACGGCATCGGGGTTGTTGTCGATCATCCAGAACGAGCGTCCCAGTCGCGCCGCCACGGCGCCGGTGGTGCCGCTGCCGGCGAAGAAATCCAGGACCCGCTCGCCGGGCCGCGAATGCACCTTGATGATGCGCTCGAGCACGCCTTCGGGCTTCTGGGTGGGATACCCGGTGCGCTCATCTCCCCGGGTAGGCACGATCGTATGCCACCAGACATCGGTCGGCGTCTTGCCGCGCGCCGCCTTCTCCTTCCCCACCAGGCCCGGCGCCATGTACGGGATGCGGTCGATCTCATCGAACACGAACGTGTAGCGCTGCGGATCCCGCGCGTACCACAGGATCACATCATGCTTCGCCGGCCACCGGCTCTTCGAACGCCCGCCGTAATCGTAGGCCCAGATGATCTCGTTCATGAACCGTTCGCGTCCCCAGAGTTCGTCGCAGAGGACCTTGACATAGTGGGATTCCCGGTAGTCCACGTGCAGGAAAATCGATCCGCTGGGCTCGAGCACGCGCCAGGCCTCGTCCAATCGCGGGCGCAGGAAGCCGCAGTAGTCATCGAAGGCGTCGGCGTACTGCTGGCGCCCGAGCTCGATCGTCCGGTAGCGTCGCCCCCCGAAGCCGGTGCGATCGCCCCGGTCCTGATCGGCTTCCACACGAATTCGCGTGTGGCGGCGGGTCTGGCCGGTGTTGAAAGGCGGATCGATGTAGATGAGCGCGACCGATCCGCCGGGCAACGCGCGCAGGCAGGCCAGGTTCTCACCCAGGATGATCCGGTTGGTCTGCTCAGGCGGCCCACCGGACGGGTTCACCCGGAGTTGCCGCGTGTCGGAAGAACGGCCGGGCTTGGGGGGAACCGGTGGCATCATAGATCTCGCTCGTCATGCATTGCGCGCGCGACAGATCACGCTCGTCCTAGGTTCCGCTCGTTCGCCATGGGCTCCTCGACGATCTCGACACCCACCGAAGGCGCGGCCAACCAGGATGACGCCCACGCCTCGGTCCCTGGAAGATCCGCCACCACGCGTGCGCCGGTTCGCCAGCCGGCCAGACATACCGCGTGCGGATGGTCCGCGACACGGAAGCAGCGCACGCTGCCCGTGACCATGCAGCCCAAATCGGCGCACAATGCCTGCCAGGGTGTCTGCGCCAAGAGAGGAGCGCCGACCTCATGACCGGAGAGCGGGGGCGCCACGGCCGGCATGCGCGAGGTGAAAACCATGAGAACGGCGTCACGGCCCGACAGCGCGCGGACGATCACCTCGAGGTGGCGCAAGCCCAGACGCCCTTCCTCTGGGTCGAGCAAGGCGGACTGATAGTAGTAGGGATCCACGAGAAGCAGCGTGGGCCCGGTGCCCAGCAGATCGTCCAGATGCGTTTCGAAGGAACCCGGATAGAGGTCGATGCCCGTGTCGGTGGCAACGCCTTGCAAGGCGCCGGTCGCACCACCGATCGGGCCGGCCGCACCACCGATCGGGCCGGCCGCGGTCGCCTGAGGATTCTCCTGGCGTCCGGCTTGCTCCTCACGTGTTGGGGCATGCAACGTCATGTGGGTGGCAAGCCGGTCGACCACGGCAGCGTCGGCCTCCGCGAGCCGCACACCGGCCCACTCACGGCCCACACTCGTTGCCAGTAGCGCGCTGCCGGGATACCACTGGTCTCGTTCCTCGAGGGGCCACTTCGCGCTCAGGGCCGTGAGCGTGCGGGCATACCCGCTACCCGGCCCCCGCTGCGCTTCGTGGGTGCCAGCAGCCGCCAGCAGGCAAGCGGCCCGGTCGCAACGGTAGAGGCCCGCTCCGGCGTGGGTCTCGGCGTAGGACCAGCCAGACCCTATCGGCAACCGCTCGATGACCTCGATCAACAGGGCGTGCTTGAGCTGATCCCCGGCATTGCCCGCGTTGGCATCCTGGCGTGACATGTGGATCAAGCTCCCTTCCGAATCGAGGATCTGGCGTTCCTACCGCAGGTCCACCGTACATCCACCGCACATGCACCGCACATGTACCGCACATGCGCCGCACGCGTGCTCGGCTGGCAGAATGCCGGGTTACTCGGATCCGCGTGCAATAATGCCCTCAATCGGCGATGAAGCCAAGCGAGATCGAACGGGTGGTGTTCTCGCGCGGGGGGCGGGGGGTTCTCTCCCCAGGGGAGGCGCCCGCCCCAGAGGCGCCTGCCCCAGAGGCGCCCGCCCCAGCTTGTGCATGGCAGGGGAATCCGCTAGGCTGGTTGAGGACAGATGGTCTTTCGGGTCCCGGCGCACGAAGCCGGATTCGTCATGAACGATCAAGTCTGAGCGGGAGGCCAGATGGCCACGTTGCGCTGGCGGTCCTTTGGCGTCGCCTTTCTGATTACCGCTGTCGCCGGTGCCTTGATCGGCGTCATCGAAACCATCATCGCCGAACCACGCGATCCCGCGTCGCTGGGCGAGTTCGTCTACGGGGCCAATCTGCACATCCTGTGGGCGCTGGTCTGTTGCTTCCTTCTGCGGATCCTGTTCTGGACACGCACGGAGAAGAGCTTCCCGATCTTGGCGATCGGCGTGTTCCTGGCCTGTGAGCTGGCGCTCATTCCGGTCTACTGGCTCAACCTCAGATCCTTCTGGCCGCCCTTCTACACCCTGAAGGGCAAGCTCGCCACGGCGGCCGCGATGGGCGGCGGCGGTGCAGCGGGCCTTCTTCTGGGCTATGCGTTCGGGCGCATCGTCCCACCCGAGCGGCGCCGGCGATGGGCTGGCACAGCTCCCGCCACGCTGGGGCTTCTTCTTGCCCTGGCCACGCTGGTCGGCAACACGGCTGCTGTTCTTGTCGCCTTGCCGCGGGAGACGGTCCACGCCCAGAGAGAGGATATCGAGACGCTCGAGCTCCCTGACGTCTTCATCATTCTGGTCGACACACTTCGCAAGGATCATGTCTCTTTCTTTGGCTATCATCGCCCAACGACTCCGAACACCGATGCCCTGCTGCGGGAGAGCTACGCATTTACGAACGCCTACACGCCGAGCAATTGGACCACCCCCTCGGTCGCCAGCCTCTTCACCGGGCTCTACCCCAGCGCGCACGGCATCACCGATGCCACCTATCGCATTCCGGAAGAGGCCATGATGCTGGCCGAACACTTCCGCAGTTACGGCTACGACACCGCGGCCTTCATCGCCAACCACACGATCTCCGGGTCGAACGGTTACGCGCAAGGCTTTCGGACCTTCTTCCCCGAGCCGGCACCTTGGTGGTCGTACCACCAGCGCACGGCCCTGGAGAATCTGCCCTCCCGGTTGACCGCCCCCGGCCACTCGACCCTCGGACGAACGATCAACCAGCAGATCTTCGCCTGGCTGGAGGACCACCGTGAGAGACCGCGCTTCGTCTACGTCCACTATCTCGAACCGCATTCGAGCTACCTGCCGCGGCCTGAGGACCGCGAGGCCGTGGCGCCGGGCGCACCCGAGGGCCCGCACGATCCGCCCCTCTTCGTGGACTACGAACACCGGATCGCCGAGGAAGGGTGCCGGGATTGGGAGTGTGTCGACCCGCCCGTGACGCTCCCGCCTGACGAGTTGACCGGCATGGTGGCCAACTATGACGGTGACGTACGACTGGGAGATCACTACGTGGGCAGCCTCCTGGCCGAGCTGCGGCGCCAGGGAGTCCTGGATGAGGCTCACCTGATCTTCTGCACCGATCATGGTGAGGAATTCTTCGAGCACAGCGGGTGGTTCCACATCGTGCCCACCCTGTGCGCGCGCATCGGGCTCGATGCGCCGCCGCTCCACCAGGGGGTCGTGATCCCCGAGGTTCTCGGCCAGCGTCCGCCCGCGCGTGAGCGGCCCATCCTCTGTGAGCTGCCCGACCACCTCTTCTCGTTGCGGTGGAAGCGTTGGAAACTCATCCAGCGCGGGTCGCCCCAGGCGCCCCAGTGGAAGATTTTCGATCGGGAACAGGATCCGGGCGAGCTCTACGACCTGGCCGGGGTCTATCCAGACACGCTGGCCCTGCTCCAGGGGTACCTCCAAGGCCTGGTCTCCCAGTACGCCCAGTCCGCCCTGATCGGGATCACGACGACCGCGGATCCGGCCCTCCTGGAGCGGCTGAGGACGCTCGGCTATATCAAGTAGTGGCAGGCGGTTTCCCGGTTCGCTCCTGACGCGGGGTTCGGCACGGGCCTCGGCACGGGCGCGCGGGGCCACAAGACGCTTCCCTGCCTGCGCTCATAGGCGTATACTCCTGCCCTTGTTCTCGGGTGTGGAAGCCCACGCCCCGGACGGCCTTTGCGTGCAGGGAGGATCTCCATGGAGGTCGGTTGCAGGGTATTGGGTACCGGCATGTGCGTACCCGATGACATCATCACAAACAAGTATCTGTCCACCATCGTGGACACGAGCGATGAGTGGATCGTCACGCGAACGGGTATGCGCGAACGGCGCCGGGTGAAGGACGAACAAGCCGCCTCCGACCTCGCCACGCCTGCTGCCGAGCAGGCTCTCGCCGAAGCTGGACTGACCGGCAAAGACCTCGACATGATCATCGTGGCCACGGTCACGCCCGATACGCTCTTCCCCTCGACCGCCTGCCTGGTGCAGCACCGAATCGGGGCCGGCCACATCCCATCCTACGACATCTCGGCCGGGTGCACGGGGGCAATCTACGCCCTCTCGATCGCCGACCAGTTCATTCGCTCCGGGGCCTGCAAGCACGTGCTGGTGATCGGGGTGGAACTCTTGACGAAGATCACCAACTGGACCGATCGCTCAACCTGTGTGCTCTTCGGCGACGGCGCCGGGGCGGCCGTCGTGGGACCGAACGACGACCCGAACATCGGCATGCTGGGCTTTCACCTGGCCTCCGACGGCGAACGGGGTCCGACCCTCTACATGCCCGCGGGCGGCTCGAAGCTGCCGGCGTCGCACGAGACCGTGGAGCAGAACCTCCACACCCTCTACATGCGGGGCAATGAGATCTACAAGACGGCCATCAATACCATGTCCGAATCGTGCCTGATCCTCATGGAGCAGGCTGGTCTGACGGCCAAGGACATCGACCTGTTCGTCTTTCATCAGGCGAACCTGCGCATTCTCGAGGCAGTGGGCAAGCGCTTGCGCGTGCCTCCCGATCGCGTATTCGTCAACATCCAGAAATACGGCAACACGTCCTCGGCCTCGACGATGATGGCCGTCCACGAAGCTCGCGAACAGAAGAAGATCACGAAAGGCAGCCAGGTTCTCCAGGTAGCCTTTGGTGCCGGACTGACCTGGGGTGGAATTCTCTGGCGCTGGTAGCCCACCGGCCGCCGATCTCCAAGGCTCCCGCCGTCACGAGCGGTCGCTGCCGCGCTGTCCATCCTCACGTCCAGGTTCGGAAGACGCGACGGCCGCCGATACCTACCCAGGAACCTTTTTCCCGGCGGTGAGTGCAGGGAGAAAGTCGCTCAAGGAGGAGTACCCATGGCGAGGAAGAAGACCACGAGCAGTCCAGCCGGCAAGTCGCTGAATGCCAAGCGCGGGAAGACCACCACGACGCGGAGCGCGAAGCGCAATAGCATCGCCGC
>CAZZIF010000091.1:0-4939 GCA_964654025.1 uncultured bacterium | reverse complement strand
CAAAGCTGCCACCGGGTGTCTTTCCCCACAGCAAGCTGCGCAGACCAAAGATCCAGGGTGATCACATTCGGCGGGTAGGCATCGTCTTCGCGGGCGGTCCCGCGCCGGGCGCCAATGCCGTCATCAGTTCGGCGGCCATCTCCTTTCTCGACACGGGACGCGAAGTCATCGGTTTCCGTTCCGGATACCGCCACCTCGAGCAGTACCATCCCGTCACCGAGCGCTTGCTGCAGGATGAACACTACCGGGTGTTCCAGCCCTGCCACGTCACGGGCATGCGCAACACCCAGGGCATCCTGATTGGCACCTCCCGGGCGAACCCAGGCTCAGAAATCCGCTCAGCCAAGGACCTGACCGATACCAAACGCACCCGCAAACTGCGAAACGTCTACTCCGCACTGATCGACCTCGGCATCGACGGGCTCATCTCGATCGGCGGCGACGACACGCTCAAGACGGCCAACTTCCTCTACGAGTACCAGAAGCTGCTGCCGAAGAACGCCAAGCGCGTGCAGATCGTCCATCTGCCCAAGACCATCGACAATGACTACTCCGGCATCGACTTCACCTTCGGCTACTTCACGGCGGTCGACTTCCTGGCCAAGGAGGTCAAGAACCTGCGTGCCGACGCGGAGGCCAGCAACCGCTACTTCATCGCCCAGGCCATGGGCCGCAAGGCCGGCTGGCTGTCCTACGGGGTTGGCATCGCTGGGGAAGCCAACATGATCTTCAGCGTCGAAGACATCACCGAGGACATGCTCTTCGATGAGCGGGTCACGGTGGACGGCAAGCGTCAGGTGGAGAAACGGCTACGCATCGAGGCGCTCGTGGACCGGATCGTCGACATGATGGTCTGGCGCGAAGAGAAGGAAGGCAAGACCTTCGGCACCGTGGTTCTCGCCGAGGGTCTCGCCGAGCTGCTTCCGGAGAACTACATCCGGGGCATCGACAAGGATGAGCACGGCCACATCTCGATCGGCAAGATCGATCTGGGCTACATCCTGGCCCGGTTGGTCGAGGCCGAATACGGGCGTCGCACGGGACGCAAACGCAAGGTCACCGGCTTGCAGATCGGCTATGAGTCACGCTGCGCCCTGCCCCATGCCTTCGATGTCATGCTGGGCAGCCAGCTCGGCATCGGGGCCTACCGGGCGCTGGTCGAGGAGAACCTGAATGGCCACATGGTCAGCGTTTCGGGCCAGCTCGACTTGCGCTACGTGGCCTTCAAGAAACTCGTCAACCCGCGCACGCTCAAGACCGAGGTTCGCTACATCCAGCCGGGATCCGATTTCCATCGCCTGGCCCGGTTTCTGGAATCGAAGACCGAAGTGGCGCGGATCTGACCCGGCACGAACCGAGCTATCACGAACCGACCCTGCGCGGCCCGACCCCGTGCGGATCGACCCCGCGAAAGCCGATCCGCCGTGAACGGCGCAGCCGCCGACCATACCCATGCTGTGGAACGACGAGCTTCTACAGGATACTCCGTGGCCGATTTCAATCACTGCTCCGCGGGTTGCCCCGTCACCCCCCGCCGCCCCTTCTGCGGGAAATGAGCCAGTCGCCGAGATGCCGCAACTGCCTCGCTCTCAATGAACTCCAACAGCGCCTCCGACAGCGCCTCCGACACCGGTGACCGCGCCCGCAAAGCAAGCAGGAATCCTAAAATCCACCTAGTTGCAGCTTTGAGACCAAGAGTCCAGCGCGGGACCGGTTTTGGTAAGAGGCAGCAGTCTCCTGCCGACGAATATGCGTAGAGCCGATGCCAAGTGGATTCCCGACCCCCCATTGCGAGGTGTTCCACGCCGTGAATGTATGGGGATGGAGGTACTCATGTTCTCGAATCTTCGTCTGAACACCAAACTTCTAGTAGCCTTCCTCGCGGTGGGCATCCTGCCCTTCGCCATCATCAGCGTCGTCACCTTGCTCAAGTCATCCAGCGCTCTGAGCGACCAGGCCTTCAATCAGCTCAGCAGCGTGCGGGATATCAAGCGCGCCCAGATCGAGAGTTACTTCGAAGAGCGCGAAGGTGATATGGGCGTACTGCTGGAAACGACCGCCCAGCTTCAGCAAGCCGCCGGCGAGAAGCTCGAATCCATTCAGCAGATCAAGAAAGCCCAGACCGAGACCTACTTCCAGGAACGCATGGGCGATGTGAGCGTGCTGGCGGGCAATCGCCAGGTCACCAATGCCCTCGCCGACTTCTCGCAGGTATTCGCTACCGGCGGGACGGTGAGTTCACCCGCCTGGTCCGCGGCCGAGGAGGAGCACGACGCGTGGCTCGCCCAGTACCAGGAAACCTACGGCTACTACGATCTCTTCCTGATCTCCGCGCAGGGCGACGTGGTCTACAGCGCGGCCCGGGAATCCGATCTCGGCGAGAATCTGATCGACGGGAGCCTGAAGGACAGCCCGTTGGCCAAGTGCTTCCAGCGGGCCAAGCAAGGACCGGCGCTTCAAGACTTCGAGCCCTACGCACCCTCGAATGGCGAGTTCGCGGCGTTCATTGGGGCACCGATCCAGCAGAATGGCGAGCCCCTCGGCGTAGTGGCTCTCCAGTTGCCCACCGGTCCCATCAACCGAATCGTGCAGCGCCGCGACGGCATGGGCGAGACCGGTGAGACCTATCTCGTCGGGCGCCACGAGGGCGAGACCGCCTTCCGCAGCGACATGCTCACGATGGGTGGGGGCAAGTTCGTGATCGGCTACCCCATCTCCACCCCCTACATCGAGAAGGCACTTGCCGGGCGCCGGGCCCTCGATGTCTACACCGACAGCAACGGCGACCTGACCCTGGTTGCCTACGACCCGCTCCAACTCGAAGGTCTCCACTGGGCCATGGTCTCGAAGATCAACCTGGAAGAGGCCATCGCCGCCACCCTGGAAGGCGCCTCGAAGGACTACTTCACCCAATACATTGATCAGTACGGCTATTACGATCTCTTCCTGATCCACCCCGAGGGGCAGGTGTTCTACTCGGTCTGCCGGGAAGCCGATTTCGGCACCAACATGGTCAACGGCAAGTACGCCGACTCCGGCCTGGGCCAGCTCACGCGCGAGGTGCTCCAATCGAAAGAGTACGCACTGGCCGACTTCTCACCGTACGCGCCCAGCAACGGTGAACCGGCCGCGTTCATCGCTCAGCCCCTCGTGAAGGACGGCGACGTCGATCTCGTCGTGGCCTTGCAGCTCTCACTCGATTCGATCAACGACATCATGATGCAGCGGGACGGCATGGGTGAGACCGGCGAAACCTACCTTGTCGGTCCGGATCTGTTGATGCGATCGGATAGTTACCTGGACCCGGAGAACCACTCGGTGATGGCCTCCTTCGCCAATCCCGCCACGGGCAAGGTGGACACCGAAGCGGCCCGCCAGGCCCTGGACGGGAAGACCGAGGCCAAGATCATCACCGACTACAACGGCAGCCGGGTCCTGAGCGCCTACACGCCAGTCGATCTGGGGGATGTCCGCTGGGGGCTGCTCGCCGAGATCGACCAGGCCGAGGCCTTTGCGGCCATCAACGCTCTCAAGGTCGCGATGGGCATCATCGGCATCGTGGGCACGGCGGCCATCATCTTCCTGGCACTGACGATCGCCCGATCGATCAGCGGCCCGATCAACCGCATCATCGCCGGGCTTCGCGACGGCGCCGAACAGGTATCGGAGGCCGCTGGTCAGGTCTCCTCCTCGAGCCAGTCGCTGGCCCAAGGCAACAGCGAGCAGGCCGCCGCCATCGAAGAGACCTCCTCGAGTCTCGAGGAGATGACGTCGATGACACAGGGGTCGGCCACCAGCGCCAATGAGGCCAAGGAGCTCGCCGGCCAGACGCGCCAGCAAGCCAACCAGGGCAGTGCATCCATGCAGCGCATGTCGAAAGCCATCGACGATATCAAGAAGTCCTCCGACGAGACGGCCAAGATCATCAAGACGATCGACGAGATCGCCTTCCAGACGAACCTGCTGGCCTTGAATGCCGCGGTCGAAGCCGCGCGCGCCGGCGACGCCGGCAAGGGCTTCGCCGTCGTGGCCGAAGAGGTTCGGAACCTGGCCCAGCGCTCGGCCGAGGCCGCCCGTGACACCGCCGAGTTGATCGAGGGCTCGGTCACGAACGCCACCAATGGCGTGGAGATCAACCAGGAGGTCGGCCAAGCTCTCCAGTCGATCACCGAGCTGGCCACCCAGGTCGATGACCTCGTCGCTCAGATCGCCGGAGCCTCCAGTGAACAGGCTCAGGGGATTCAGCAGATCAACCAGGCCGTGACCCAGATGGATGAGGTCACCCAGCAGAATGCCGCCAACGCCGAGGAGTCGGCCTCCGCCTCCGAGGAGCTCAGCTCCCAGGCCGAGCAGCTCAACGGCATGGTGCGGGATCTGGCCGCTGTCATCGAGGGCGCGTCAAGCCAGAGTGCCGTTTCCCGATCGCGCTCCAAGAGAACCACCAGGACCGCGGGGACCTCGCTGAATGCGCGACCGGCCGGGACGAAACCGCAGGTGACCGAGGCCAGGCCGCAAGCACCAACCGGGGGCAAACCGCAGGTGACCGCCGAGGTGAAGCCGCCGGCGACCAGCGAGACCGGGGATAGCCACAAGGTGATTCCGTTCGACGAAGACGCGGCGGCCAACTTCTAGGGCGCCGCCGAGTCTAGCGACCCCGCGCGTCGCGGCCGACATTCGAGGCGGCCGCGGGCCGAGCGACTCGGAAGCCGCGGCCAGTTTTCGTGCGGGCGCGGGCCGGTGAGATCGCCGAGCATGCAACGGGGCGTCCCTTCGCGGGACGCCCCGTCTGTTGTTCAGGTCCGGCGATCGCGGCCTAGAAGGTCTCGTCAAAGGTGTAGGTCATTTCGAAGGCAACCGAGATCTCGGTGTCGTCGGCCTTACCGTCGCTGTCCACGAAAACGTCTTCGGTCGACGAATCAAGCCGGAACTCGATCAAGGC
>CAZZIF010000090.1:6774-12889 GCA_964654025.1 uncultured bacterium | reverse complement strand
GCTGAGGGTTCTCTGAAGCCCCAGCGTATGACTCCCAGATCGCGATGTCCAATAGTCAGCGACTCCTGCCAACACACCTCGCGCGAGTTATCGCCCTTACCCAAGGAGGCCGGGATGTGTTCCCGATCTAGGCGCATAGCCAATGGACTCGCCAATGGACTTGCCAATGGGCTCGCCAATGGACTCGTCCATGGGAAACGAAGAACCCCCGCACGTGAAGGCAACAAGCACGTCGTGGGCTGCCGACATCGCGTCCTTGCAGTCAGTTCTCCAACCCAGTGGTGAGAGAGGCGGTGGCAGAAGCGCGCAGTCCAGGCCGCGGGCGCAACTCAATTGCACGCAAACGACCGATTTGGATTCCGGAATCCGACCGTAAGCAATTTATTTTGTAACACTTACAGGATTAGAGTTTGACAAGAATCCTGAACCGCACCTCGCAGGCGGCGGACGTTCTGACGTTCTCAAGAGCAGGAGAAGGTGTCTCCAGGGGGCCTGCCACGTACCCGGTCCAGTCCACGCTCCAGATGATCGGCTCATACGCCGTACCCGAGGCCAGGAAGTCGAGCCACAGTTCCCAGTCCGTGAAGCGCAAGCCCGTGGGCGCCCCAGACTCGTCGAAGGTCCCGGCCCAGTAATGGAACGGATGCCCGGGGTAGAGCACCGGCGCCACGGACATCGTGAGCGCATATTCGAGGTTCGTCATGGTCGAGTCGAAAGGCGAAATCTCGTCCGGGCAACACCGGACCAGCTCGGCCATGGGAGCGAAAGTGACCGGCTCGGCATACAGTCCACCAGCATACAGATCCCCGTAGAGGTCGGAGTAGAATGCGAGGGTCTCTTGAAGCAACCCAGGAGCCGCCTTGATGGGGCAGTCGATCGGAACGTATCCGCCAACGTCCCGGCGTCTCGGCGGCAGTTGGGTCTCTTCGTTGACCAGACTCACCGTCGTCGGAATGCCGTTGCTATAGCCGGCCAACATCATCTTCGCAGGTGAGGGCGGGCAACGACCCACATCGCCCCCCCCGGTTCCCCGAACGGTGGGCGCGAACTCCTCAGTTGTTTGTAACGCGTGCACGCATGACAAATCGGAGAGAAGAAGGTGGGAAGTCGTGCCGGGGTGAGTGCCGGGGTGCGTGCCGGGGTGAGCGCCGGGGTGAGCGCCGGGGTGAGCGCCGGGGTGCGCACCGGCTTGTGCACCGGACGAAGCAGAGAGTAGGGAAACGCTTGCCGCAACCCCTTAGCTGAACAACCGCACCAGGAAGAGGCTGATCTCGGGCAGGTAGGTCACCAGCATCAACGCCACGAGCAGCATGAGCAGGAAGGGCACCGAGGCCGCATAGACTTTCACGATGGGTTGACGGAATCGGAAGGAGGAGATGAAGAGGTTCAGGCCCACCGGCGGGGTGGAATAGCCAATCTCCAGGTTGGTCAGGAAGATGATGCCCAGGTGCGTCAGATCCACGCCGTACTCCATGGCGATGGGCACGATGAGCGGCACGACCACGATCAGGGCCGAGAAGATGTCCATCAAGCAGCCCACGATGAGGAGAAAGACATTCAGCGCCAGCAAGAACCCGATCCGGCTGCTGATCAGACCTTCCATCTCATCGAGAATGATCATCGGAATCTCGGCATCGATCAGGTAGTTGGTCAGTCCCATCGCCGAGGCCAGGATCACCAGGATGCCGCCCACCAAGGTCATGCTCTCGCGAGTCACCCGTGGCAATCTGCGCAGCGGGATGTCGCGATAGATGACGACCTCGACGAGAAGCGCGTAGAAAGCGGTCATGGCGGCGGCTTCGGTCACCGTGAGCTTGCCGCCGTAGATCCCGCCCAGCAGGACAAAGGGTAGCGGAATCTCCCAAGCGGCTTCGCGTATCGCGCCGGCAAGCTCGCGCCAGCGGAACGGGGTCGTCGTCTGCTGCCCATGCCGATTCTGCCAGACCGCCAGGATCGAGAGCAGCGCAATCAGCAGAATCCCCGGCAGGATACCGGCCAGGAAGAGCCGGTCGACGGTCGGACCGCTCAAGGGGTCGATCAGATCGGCGCCCGCGCTGCGGCTGGCCACATAGCTGTAGATGATCAGTGCGAGGCTGGGCGGAAACAGAATCCCCAAACTCCCACCGGTGGTCAGCAGTCCCAGGGAAAAGCGCTCGGAAAACCTGTCCTTGAGCAGAGCGGGCATCAGCAGCCCGCCCATCGCCACGATCGTGACGCCGCTGGCGCCGGTGAAGGCGGTGAAGACCGCGCAAGCGATCATTGCCACGATCGCCAGCCCCCCGGGCACCCATCCGAAGGCCGCTCGGGTGAGACGAACCAAGCGCTGCGGGGTGCCCGACTCGGCAAACAGGTATCCGGCGAAGGTGAAGAGCGGGATAGCGATCAGAACCGGCGAGGATGTGAGCCGGCTCATCTCGGCAGCCACCGCCACCGAGGAGATCCCTTCCGCGCCGAAGGCCACCAGAGCGGCCAGCCCGAGCACAGCGAAGAGCGGTGTGCCCAGAAGCGCCAACAGGGGGATCGCGATCCACCACAGCCCGGAGCTGAGCCAACCGCTCATCAGGAAAGCGGCGCTGGGCAAGACGGCCCCCGGGAGGATGGTGCCAGATAAGAGCACGCCAGGTTGAAGGGCGCCAGGCAGAAGCACGCCAGGCAGAAGCAGGCCAGGCAGGAAGACGCCAGGCAAGCGCGCCATTCCCGAGACCCGTGCCCGCAGCCTGGACCGCAGTCCAGCGACGAGACTTCGCAAGGCCGGGATGGCGAGCCCGCCCATCGCGGACGCCTTGGGGTTCGGCTTCCCGCCCAGCGCGCCGCGCCGGGGGCTACGCTTACCGCCCATCGCGCCCCTCCCCGCCAGGATCCGCCTCGCGATCCGTATCACGGTCGGTATCACGGTCCGCACCACGACCCGCAGCCGGATCCAGATCATCCCTGCCCCGCGCGGTCTCCTCATCGGCAAACACGGGATCCAGACCGGGACCCATGAGCCCCATGTTCTCGGCCAGACTCAGCTTCTCACTGCCGTGTGCTTCGAGCAGGGTTTGTTCGAGCTCACTCTTGGAGGTCAGCACTCGGGCAAGGAAACGCACCGCGATCAAGGCAAAACCGATCCACAGGGCGGCCAGCAGGATCCAGGTGGGAATCTCCAGGAATCCGGTCATCCCAAACTCCTGCTCCTGTCCCAAGAAGACCCACGCCGCGCGTGAGAGCACCGCGCAGATCACCGCGGCCACGAGGGTGGTGAAGCGCACGATCCACAGACGCGGCCCCATCGGCGCGAGACGTCCCACGACATCCATCTGGATGTGGCGGAGCTTCCCGGCAGCCACGACCGCGCCGGCGAAGCCGATCCACATCATGAGGTGGCGCAGCAGGGGGTCGATCCACACGAGGCCGGTGTCGAAGAAGTTGCGCAATACGATCTGCAGGACAGCGAACCCGAGCATGGTCATGAGTAGCCCGGTCAGCACCCACTGCTCGAGAACCCCCACCCCGCGGCTCCAGCCGGCGGCGCCCACTTGCCGGCGCACGACCGCCCGGACGGCCAGGCAGACGACCACGAAAGCCCCGAAAACGGGGTAGTAGGTTCCGGGACCCGCAAGGCTACCGAACAACGCGCTCACTTGGTGTGCCTGCTCCTTGGCATTCGCATCCTCTCGCTCAGCGCCGGCTTCGTGGCACCCGCATCCTCTCGTCTAACGCATACGTGCCAGCGCGTCGGTGAGCTGGTCGAGTAGGGCTTGTTCGTACAGCTCCCCGGTCATCTCACGCCACACCGTCCGGCCGATCGCCTCGAACTCGGCCACCCGATTCGGATCGGGGGGCACGCGCTCGATGTTGCGCTCGGCGACCACCTCGATCGACTCGAGGTTCTGCTCTCGTGTAGCGATCTGCAGGCGGCCGAACACGTCGTCAGCGATGCGGTGTACCGTCGCGGTCTCCTCCGATGTGAGTTCATCGAAGGAACGCTTGCTCACCACCACCGCACCCATGGCGTGTGTGATGGGGAGATCGGTCATGTAACTCAAACGCGTGAACCACTGCAAGGAAAGACAGCCGTAGGGGGTCGTGTAGACGGTGTTGATGATCCCGGTCTGCAGGCTGGTCAGCACGTCGGTGACATTGAGCGGCACCGGGGAAACCCCGCAGGCCTCGATGAGGGATTGCGCCAGCGGGTCGCCTTCCCACAACCACATCTTCATCTGCCGCAGGTCCTCGGGTGAGCGGACCGGCTCCTGGCTGAACAGGTAGACGAACCCGACATCGGCCCAACCGAGCAAGACGAAGCCCTTCTCCATGAGACGGCGTTCGAAGAGCGGGTCGAGTTCGTCGCGCACGCGGTCGATCTCCTCCGGCGACCGGAACATGAACGGCAGCTCCATGATCCGTAGCGAGGATTCGATCTCTCCGAGACCGACGCCGGTCAGGCCGGCGCCGTGGATCTGCCCGCTGCGCATCTTGCGTAGCACGTCGAGGTCGCTGCCCTGGGTACCGCCCGGATAGAACTTGAAGCCCACTACCCCGCCGGTTTCCTCCTGCACGCGATCGTTCATCTCGTGCATGAGCTTCATCCAGGTCGAGCCTTCGGGCGCGATCGTGGCAATCTTGATCAGCTTCTTGGGGCGCCGGCGCCGGGCCTCGGGATCCTGCTCGCCGGGCAGTCGAACCAGCCCATCGGCGACCAAGAGGGCCGCCACCGACAACAAAATGACCCCGAACCGCCACCACCGGCGCGGTCCGCGCCGCGGCGGCCCCTGGGTCAGGCCGCGTCCCGGAAGCCGGTCCATGTGGCGTGACCCTTGCGTGTCATGTTTCACCCGACACCTCCACGGATCGGATGCCGACCGTCCCTGGCACCCGGAGACCTATCACCACCCGGAGACCTGGTACCATCCGGAGATCTGGTACCATCCGGAGATCTATCACTACTAACACTCGACCGCGGGGGCGATTTCCCCAAGTTTCCGCACAAAGCCACACACTGCTAAAAGAAGTAGTCCTGATCCTCGATCAGGATCGCAGCCTCTTCCTGGGCGATGCGGTTGATTAGGCGGACCTCGGGGAAGAGGTCTTCGGGAGCGGCCAGCACAGCCTCCAATGCCGTGACGAACGCCCTCTGGTCCAGCGCCGCCACGCAGTAGTACCGGGCGTAGAGGACTCGGTGATAGAGGAAGCGTCCGCCCGTGACACCGAAGGCCGCTTCGAACAGCCGCTGTGAGGTCGCGAGATCCCCGCCCAGCATCGGCGGCGTCTTGGCCAGCATGATCGCCTTGAGCACATAGGGCATGCCGTGGAAGTACTCGGGCGTCATCGCGATGGCCGCGTCGGCCAGCACGTGGGCATAGGGCAGATCCGCCAGAATCGCCGGCTCGTCCAGGTGGGCCAGGATGTGCGGGGCCAGACAGGCCGCCGTCCACATCAGCAGGGGCGAAAGGTCTTCGGGCCGGCGTTCGGCCAGCTCGGCCGCCAGGGCGTCGGGGCCCCTATCCCAGGCCGCCGCGAACCAGTCTCGCCGCATCAGAAACCGCCGGCCCAGGTCCCAACCCTCTCGGTAGAGACGGGCGGCTCGGGCCGGATCCCTCTCCTCCACGAAGATCATCGCGTAGGATCCGTAGAGCTGCACGGCTCCAGTCCAAAGCTCCTCTCGGTCCGGGGCCGAGCGACACAGGCCGCGCAGCAGGAGGAGCTGGCCGGGGATGGCCTCGCGGGCGGTCTCGATGTCGCGGGAGCAGTAGGCCTCGGCGAGTGCGGCCTCCATGACCGGCACCATGCTGCCGGTGGCGAGGCGCTGCACGGAGCATCCGTTGCCCAGCACCAGGAGGCCGGCGACGCCCACCAGGTGAACGAACCACCGCATCTTTCGTGCAAGACCGTTCCCGAAGATGCCTCTCATCTTTGCGAGCCTCCTGGCAACCTCTTTCCGGGCGCGTGCAAGAAGCCCTCGCGGGCAGCCGTCCCAAGCTGGCGCGACTGTAGGTGAGGAAGCCGGCTCTGTCAAATGGCCGCCGATTCGGCGATTCCTTGCTTCCGGCCAATGAGGTAGCATGGCTTTGAGAGGTGCCAGGTCAAGGTCCGGACAATCGGCCGCTTCGGCAGTATGTCCGGCGGGTGGCCA
>CAZZIF010000090.1:0-6674 GCA_964654025.1 uncultured bacterium | reverse complement strand
AGTGGCCAGAGTGGCCAAGGTCGTCGTGGAGCGCACCTGGAGGGAACGCCGATGGGCGGGAACAGGCGCCATCCGCGTCCGCAATCCCGGGCCCCGGTGGCCGCCGCGGCCATTGTTCTGCTCGTCTTGCTGGCGCTCACCCTCGCCCTGGGGCTGCATCACACCGAAGGCCACCTCACCTATGCTCTGGACGACGCCTACATCCACCTGGCCATGGCCAAGAACCTCGCCGAGCATGGAGTATGGGGCGTCAACCGGCAGGAATTCTCCTCCACCTCCTCGGCGCCCTTGTGGACCGCCCTGCTGGGACTCGCCTTTCTGTTGGCCGGCCCGCGTGCGATCGTGCCGCTTCTGCTCAACATCGCGTTCAGTCTGGCCCTGGTTCTTCTGGCCAACCGTCTGCTGGTGCGCGAGAGCAACCTCGCTCCCCGGTCGCGCGCCCTCGTCCTGGTGGCGCTGGTTCTCTTCGTCCCCGTCGTCCCGATGATCGCGACGGGCCAGGAACACCTGCTCCACCTGCTCTTGATCGTATTGTTCCTGATCGGCTTGGGCCGGCTGCTGGCCCCGTCGTCCCGTGGCCTCGGCCGGCTACCGCTGGAGCTGTGGATCGCGACGCCGGCGCTCGGGCTGGTGCGTTACGAGAGCTTGCTCCTGGTGGGCGTCACCGTTCTGATCCTGGCCCTGCGGCGCCGCTGGACGGACGGGGCCATCCTGGCCGGGCTCGGGTTCCTCCCGCCGCTCGCCTTCGGCCTCTGGTCCGTAGCCCACGGCGGGTACTTCTTCCCCAACCCGGTGCTCCTCAAGGCCAACCTGCCTCTGGGTGACTCCGGCGCCCTCCTGAAGACGGCCACCGGCTATGTGGCCTTGCGCCGACTGTTCATCAACGCCCACCTGCTGGTGCCCCTACTGCTGGCGTTGGGGCTGTTGACCGCGCTCGCCGCGCGGGGCGCGAGCATCGCCACGCAACCAGTACGCCGGCCGCTCCCGGGCACGGCGCTGATGCTGTTCGCAGCGACGACCCTGCTGCATCTGACGCTGGCGGACGTCGGCTGGTTCCACCGTTACGAGGCCTACCTTGTGGGGCTGGGCATCCTCGCGATCGCCCTCGGTCTGGGAAGCGCCGTCGATGCGGCCCGCGAGGTGTTCGACAGGTTCGTTCAGCACGGAACGGCCCGGGTGGCCCTGATCCTGACGCTGCTCCTCTCGGCCGCCCCACTCGCCGATCGCGCCGCTCGCGCCACGCTCGAGACTCCCAAAGCAATGCGCAACATCTACGAGCAGCAGATTCAGGTCGCGCGATTCCTGCGCGATCACTGCGGCGACCGCTCGGTGGCAATGAATGACATTGGAGCGGCATCCTTCCTGGCCAACATTCGCTGCGTCGACCTGATGGGGCTTGCCAATCAGCGCATCGCCGGCCGGATCCGCGCGAGAACCTACGGCCCGGGAGCGCTCGAGCTGATCTTGCGCGAAGAAGGCGTGTCGGTCGCCGTCCTCTACGAGAACTGGATCCGCGTCCCCGCCGAGTGGACCCGGGTGGCCCGCTGGCGCATCGAGGGCAACGTGGTCACCGGCGGCGACACGGTGGCCTTCTTCGCCCTAGCCGCCCATGATGCCCCCGACCTCGACGACGGTCTTCGCCGATTCCGATCACGATTGCCGGCGCGGGTACTGGTAGCCACGCCCTAGACGGGAACCCACCCCAAGAAGCCGTGTCCAATATTTAGGTCAGGCGGAGGTTTGGGTGGGGTTGTGCCCCTTGACCTAGGGACTCCCTTCCACCTATAATTCGCGCCTGATTCTCCTAAGTTCAATCATTTATACAAGTTCAAGGCAGGAACGTCACAGGATCAAGGGGAACGCTCATGATCGAAGTCCGCAATCTGACGAAGCGTTTCGGACCTACCGTGGCCCTGAACGACATCTCTTTCGATGTCGCCTCGGGCGAGGTGCTGGGGCTCCTGGGCCCCAACGGCGCGGGCAAGTCGACGGCGATGCGGATCATCACCTGCTACTTCCCGGCCGACGAAGGCGATGTCACGGTCGACAGGTACAGCGCGCGCGACCAGAGCGTCGATGTGCGCCGCCAGATCGGATACCTGCCCGAAAGCGCCCCGCTCTACCAAGACATGGGGGTCATCGACTACCTCGAGTTCATCGGGCGCATCCGCGGCATGAATGGAGATGTGCTCCCGGGCAAGGTCGATGAGATGATCAGCGTCTGCGGCCTGGAGCGGATGGCCCACCGCACCATCGGCACCCTCTCGAAGGGATACCGCCAGCGCGTGGGACTGGCCCAGGCCATGATCCATGAACCGAAGGTTCTGATTCTCGATGAGCCCACCACCGGCCTCGACCCGAACCAGATCGTCGAGATTCGCGAGCTGATCAAGCGCATCGGCCAGAAGAAGACGATCATCCTGAGCACCCATATTCTCCCCGAGGTCGAGACCACCTGCTCCCGCGTCCTCATTATCAATGAGGGCCGCATCGTCGCCAGCGGCACACCGGCCGAGTTGGCCGGACAATCCGAAGGCGAGCAGCGAATCATGCTCACGATCAAGGCCGCCGCCGGTGAGGTCGAACCCGCGCTGCGCGACAGCGGCCTGGCGAGTGACCTACGGCTGGTCGGCGAAGATGGGGGCAAGGTCCGCTACGCGGTGGGGACGGCGGCAGAGGATCCGGAAGAGAAGCTCTACCAGCTGGCGGTCGCGAACGGGTGGATCCTCACCGAACTGAAGCGCGAGACGAAGAGCCTAGAGCAGGTCTTCACGCAGCTAACGACCCGTGAACCCGTCTCGTCCTGAGACTCACGTTCCCATGTCGAAAGGCGGCCGGCCGTATCGAAGCGATCGAGACAAGGCGGTCGAAACGAGGCCAACGGAGGAAGGAAGGGATGAGAAACGCGCTGACCATTGCGAGTAAGGAGTTCCGCAGCTACTTCAACTCCACCATCGCCTACATCTTCCTGGTGGTGTTCCTGGTGCTCAACTCGGTGCTCTTCTTCGAGCTGCAGAAGTTCTTCGTGATCGGGCAGGCCACACTTCGCGACTTCTTCGGCCTGGCGCCGATCCTCCTCTTGTTCTTCATCCCCGCGATCTCGATGCGGATGTGGGCCGAGGAGCGCAAGATGGGCACCCTGGAAACCTTGATGACCCTGCCGGTGCGAGACTGGGAGGTCGTCGTCGGGAAGTTCTTGGCCGGGTTCTTCTTCTACCTGGTCGCCCTGGTCCTCACCTTCCCGCTGCCATTGATCGTGAACGCCTTGGGCTCGCCCGACTCGGGGGCCATCTTCTGCGGGTACCTGGGGCTGCTCTTCTTGGGCGGCTCCTACCTGGCGATCGGTCTGTGGATGTCGAGCCTCACCGAGAATCAGATCGTGGCCTTCATCGGCGCCTTCGTTCTCTGCCTGGTATTCTTCATCATCGGCGTCGACCTGGTCCTGACATCGATGCCGCGTGAGCTGGTGCCCTTCTTCAAGGGTCTATCGCTGGGCAGTCACTTCAGTTCGATGGAACGTGGCGTGATCGATTCGCGCGATCTGATCTATTACCTCTCGATGATTGGGTTCTTCCTGTTCCTCAACGTGCGCTCGGTGGAAAGCCGCCGCGGGCAGTAGTGGACCTATCGACCGCGAGAGTGCGCACGGAGCCTTGAGGCCACTTGAGGCCAAAGGAGGAGAATTCGAAATGGCAAGCCGGATGGGAAAGGGCGGCGCCGCGGCGGGCATGGCCATCGGCGTGTTGCTGGTGGCGGCGATCCTGGTGCTGGTCAATGTCATCGCGCAGGACAACTTCCTGCGCCTGGACTTGACCGAGGGCAAGGAGTTCACCGTCTCCGACGCGACGAAGGACATCCTGAGAGACCTGGATGACCTGGTCACGATCACCGTCTATATGTCCGAGGAGCTGCCCATGCAGCTCTCGACCTTGAGGCAGCAGATCTCCGACCTGCTCGACGAATACCGCAACTACGGCCGCGGCCGGGTTCAGGTCGACTTCGTCGACCCAACCAGCGACCCGGAGATCGAGCAGCGCATGCGCACCTTGGGCATCCCGCAGATCACCGCCCAGACGCTGGAGCGTGACCAGTTCCAGTCGGTCAACATCTATTTGGGCATGCGGATCAGCTACCTGGACAAGCAGGAAGTGATCCCGGTCGTGCAGGATACCTACACGCTCGAATACGACCTGACTTCGGCGATCCTCAAGGTCGCCAGCGACCGCACCTACAAGGTGGGCGTCCTGACCAGCCACACGCAGCACGACTTGAACACCGAGCTCACGGGCCTGAAGGAACTGCTGCAGAATCAGTTCACCGTGGTGCCGGTGGATCTGGGAGACGGCGAACGCGAGGTCCCCCCGGATACCGACCTGTTGATCGTGCCCGGGCCCCGCGACGTCCCGGATCGCGTGGAGTACCAGATCGACCAGTACCTGATGGGCGGCGGCAAGATCATCTTCATGATGGATGCGATCGAGCTGGCCACCGGCGGCGGCCTGCAGGCCACCCCCATCCAATCGGGGCTCGAGGATCTGCTGGCCCACTACGGCGTGCGGGTCCAGAATGCACTGGTCCTGGACCGGGCCGCCAACGCCACCGCTTCCTTCTCGAGCGGCTACGTGCGCTACCAGCTCCCCTACCCCTACTGGGTGAAGGCGGTGCCGGACCTGCTGAACGCCGAACACCCGATCACCAACCGTCTCGAATCGGTGGTCCTGCCCTGGACGGCCCCGCTGGAGCTCGATGTCGAGATCGCGCCGGGCGATCCGCTGGGGCACATCGAGGAGCTGGCCGAGCAGCAGCGGGAGGCGCAGCGGGAGTTCGCCCGGCAACTCGGCATGGAGATCGAGGAAGAAGGCGACGGGGCCGGCGAGGAAGCGACCACCGGCGACGGCGCGCACGGAGAGTCGGGGCGCGAAGCCCAATCCGGCGCGGATGGCGGCGCGGATGCCGGTGAGAACGGCGGCGAGGGCAACTCGGGTGAGGAAGCCATGCCCGACGCCGAACTCTACGCCCACGTCCTGGCGCGGACCTCGCCCGACTCGTGGACGGTCAGCGGATTCTACGACCTCAATCCGCAGCAGCAGTTCGTCCCGGCCGGTGGCGAGGTATCCTCGAAGGTGACCGTCGCGGCGCTGACCGGTACCTTCTCGAGCTACTACAACGAGGCACCAGTGCCGAGTGCAGAGGGCGAGGACGCCGCCGCTGACGGGGCCGCCGGCGAGGGTGCCGAGAGCGAGCTGTCGGTCGCGCCCAGCGCAGATACCGGCGCGGGCCGGCCTGACGGCGAGAACCCGCCCACCTTGCTCTCGAGCCCCGACACCCAGGTCATCGTCATCGGGAACGCGCTCTTCGCCACCGACCAGTTCCTGGGCCAGTTCGGCGCCAACTCGCTCTTCCTGCAAAATGCGGTGGACTACCTGACGCTGGGTGATCAGCTCATCACCATCCGCTCGCGCGGCGCGACCGACCGGCCGCTCGCGCAGATCTCCAACACGACCCAGTCGACGATCAAGCTACTGGGCATCCTAGGCACGCCGGCCCTGGTGATTCTGCTGGGCTTGATCCGCTTCGGCATGCGGCGCCGCAAGATGGCCGCCCGCGAGGTCGCCAGCGTCCAGCGCGGCTAGGGGTGGCTAGGGGTTGATTCGCGCGGGAAGGCCCCGCGCACTCGAGGGAGGCAATAGTCTGATGCGAGTACGGACCATGCTCATCCTGGCGGTCATCGCCGCCCTACTGCTGGTGATCGCCGTCATCTCGAATCGCAGCGAACGGGCGGGCGAGCGCCTCGAGTCGGGAGAGATCTTCCCGGGCCTGACGGCCGATGCGGTCGGCGAGATCTTCTTGGCCACCGAGACCGATACCGCCCGCTTGGTCGAGAAGGCCGGCCAGTGGCGGGTCGCCACCGAGGGCGACTACCCGGCCGACACGTTGGCGGTGGGGCGGATGCTCGACAAGGTTGGGCTCTTTGACCGGCGATACCTGCACTCGACCAACCCAGAGATGCAGGCCACGTTTGAAGTGACGGAGGGGATGGGAACCGAGGTCAAGCTCTCGGCCCCCTCGGGCGAGATGCTGGCGCACTTCATCGTGGGCAAGAACGGTCCCGATTTCCGCAGCCAGTTCATCCGGCCGGCCGAGTCGAACGAGGTCTTCCGCATTCCCGACTACCTGCGCAGCGCCTTCGACGCCGGCCGTTCGACCTGGCGCGACAAGACGATCTTCGCCTTCGACCGCGAGAAGGTGCGCTCGATCCATCTGCGCCCGGCAGAAGGAGAACCCCTGCACATTCAGAAGACGGGCGAGGACAGTTATGTCTTCTTGCCCGACAGCGGCGCGGTCAAGGCCTCGGCCATTGAATCCACCTTGCTCACGCTCTCGCGGCTGAACGCCGACACCTTCCCCGACTCGCTTCCTTCGCTGGCCGATGCCGGCCTCGACCCGCCGATGCAGGCGGTCGAGGTGAAACTCGACGACGGCGCCGTCTACGCTCTGGAGATCGGCGCGCTCAACGACGCCGAGACCCGCCACTACGTGAAGAGGGCCGGCGACGACACCCTCTTCCTGCTGAGCAAGGGCCGGGTGAATGGAATCCTGCCGGACCGCGAGAAGCTGGCGGAAGAGCCACTCGAGCAACCACCCGAGGAGCCGGCTGAGGAATAGGCTGAGGA
>CAZZIF010000089.1:0-12957 GCA_964654025.1 uncultured bacterium | reverse complement strand
GCGAGCTCGAGCGCCGCGGCGATGCACATCTCGTCGGTGATCGTCGTGGCCATCACGTCGAGTGTACCGCGGAAGATCCCCGGGAAGCCCAGGGAATTGTTGACCTGGTTCGGGAAGTCGCTGCGGCCGGTGGCCACGACCTTCGCGCCCGCCTCCAGCGCCTCCCAGGGCCAGATCTCGGGCACCGGGTTGGCGCAGGGCATGACGATCGAGTCTTTGGCCATCCCGGTGACCCACTCGGGCTTGATGACGCCGGGGCCGGGCTTCGAAGCGCCGATGACCACATCCGCACCCTTCATGGCGGTCTCGATGTCGCCGACCACGTTGTCACCGTTGGTCAGCCTGCAGAGTTCCCACTTCTCCTTGTAGCCCTCCTGCAGCTCCGTCCGGCCCTTGTGCAGCGTGCCCTTCGAGTCGAGCAGGATGATGTTCTCCCAGGGCACTCCGCCCTTGTTCATGACGTGGGCGGCACGAATATTGGCCGCGCCGGCGCCGATCAGGACGATCTTGACCTTGTCGAGGTCCTTGCCCACCAGCTTCACGGCGTTGACCAGGCCGGCGAAGATGATCGCCGCGGTGCCTTGCTGGTCATCGTGCCAGACCGGGATGCGCGCCTTCTCACGCAGGGTGTCCAGAATGTGGAAGCACTTCGGCTGCGACAGATCCTCGAGGTTGAACCCCCCGAAGGTGGGCTGCAGCGCGAGGGCAATCTCGATGATCTTGTCCGGATCCTTCTCATCGATACAGATCGGGAAGGCGTCCACTCCACCCAAGTACTTGAAGAGCAAGGCCTTGCCTTCCATCACCGGCATGCCGGCCTCGGCGCCGATGTCGCCCAGCCCCAAGACGCGCGTGCCGTCGCTGATCACGGCCACGAAATTCGACTTGTTGGTGTGCTGGAAGACGGTCTCGGGGTTGTTCTTGATGTCCAGACACGGCTTGGCGACCCCCGGGGTGTACCAGATGGCGAAGTCGCTGAAGTCACGGACGATACACTTGGGGACGATCTCGACCTTTCCCCGGTAGTACGGGTGCATCTTCATCGCATCAATCCCCGGCTGAGCGGCCTTGGCCTCCATCTCAGCCTTGGTCATCTTCACGTCGGCCATGTGTATACCTCCCCCCGAAATACGCTTCCTTCTGCCCGGCACCGGGAGATGCCGGATCGATTGCGGTTTTGCGAACTGTGTGATTCTGACAGATGGGGCCACAAGCCGGAATTGAACTCTTCTAATGCTGGTGTGGAGCTATCCTGGGCACTGGATTCGGGGCATCATGGGGCCGTTCCGCCGCACCGACCCGACACCGAAGCCGGCAAGAAACCGATCCTCTAACCATTTTGAGATGAATACATTGTACGGTTTGTGGGGTCCTAGATGGACTCCGAGGTGGGTTCGCGGTGGGGCCCGAGGTGGACTCCGAGGTGGGTTTGCGGTGGAGTCCGCGGTGGAGCCGGAGGTGAAGCCGGAGGTGAAGCCCGAGGTGAAGCCCGAGGTGGAGCCCGAGGTGGAGCCCGAGGTGGAGCCCGCGGTGGAGCGGCCAACCGGCGCAACCCACGATGAACGACGCTGGCCGGTCGTCAAGAACCGGCCGGCGAACACCGATCTTGTCGGAGGAGGGGTTCACCGCTAGGGTGCAACTCTTTGGGATCTTGCCGGGACCTTGACGCCCGGTCATGGGTTGACTCAATAGCCGAAAAAGGGTGGCCGCCCCCGTGAGGCCAGCCGTGAGCAGGACGTAAACATGGCGCACTCGCGCCGGGGAATCGACCGCGGCCCCCCGGCGAAGAACGCGCCTTTCGGTATACGGGCACCATATTCATGAAGAGCATCCAAAAATACCGTGTTCGTCCCACGTTACCGGATCGGATCACGCCGCTGCTCGAGATCGCCCGGAACCTCTGGTGGACCTGGAATCCCGATGCGGTCAGCTTGTTCCGCCGCATCGATCCGGACAGGTGGGCGCAGTCCCGTCACAACCCGATCGCGCTGTTGGGCGACGTCAGCCAGGACCGGCTCAATAGCCTTGCCTCCAAGGAAACCTTCCTGGCGCATCTCGATCGCGTTTACGAAAATCTGACACGCTACCTGCAGCATCCGACCTGGTACAGCGAGGTGCAGAGCGAGGACCCCGAGAACCGGATCGCCTACTTCTCGGCCGAGTTCGGTCTGCACGAGTCACTGCCGTTCTACGCCGGGGGCCTGGGTGTGCTGGCCGGCGACCACCTGAAGTCGGCCTCCGAGTTGGGTCTTCCGCTCGTCGGGGTGGGGCTCCTCTATCGCCGCGGATACTTCCACCAGGTCCTCGACCAGGATGGACTGCAGCGCGAGATCTACCGGGAGAATCGCTTCTCCGGCCTCCCAATGCAGGTCATGCGCCGCCCAGACGGCAGTCCGGAGCTCGTCGAGATCGACATCGCCACGCGCCGGGTGCTGGCTCGCATCTGGAAGGTGCGGGTGGGCCGCGTGCCGCTCTTTCTGCTGGACACCGACATCAATGAGAACGATCCCCACGACCGCCGCATCACGCAGTTCCTCTACGACGCGGATGCCGACACGCGCATTCGCCAGGAGATGGTACTGGGCGTGGGCGGGCTGCGCGCGCTCGAGATCTGCGACGTGCCGCCTACCGTCTGCCACCTGAACGAAGGACACTCGGCCTTCTTGACGCTCGAACGCATCGCCTCGCTCATGGAACGACAGGGAATCTCCTTCGCGGCCGCTCGCGAGGTCGTCTCGGCCAGCAACATCTTCACGACGCACACGCCGGTGGCCGCCGGCAACGACGTCTTCCCGCCCGATCTGGCCGCCGAGTACCTGCGGCCGTTCGCGCGCCGAATGGGCCTCTCGGAAACCGTGCTGCTGGGCCTGGGCCGGGTCAACGCGGAGGACGCCAACGAACCGTTCAGCATGACCGTGCTGGCGCTGCGGCTCTCCACCTTCCGCAACGGCGTCAGCAAGCTGCACGGCGAGGTTGCGCGATCGATGTGGCAGGGCCTGTGGCCGGACACCCCGGAGGAGGAGGTGCCCATCGGGCACATCACCAACGGCGTTCACCTGCCGTCCTGGCAGTCGGATGAGACCGCCCGGCTCTTCGATCGCTATCTGGGCCCCGATTGGCTGGAGAACCCGGTCGACCAGGAAGTCTGGCAGCGGGTCGAGACCATTCCCGACGCGGAACTGTGGCGGGCTCGCGAGCGCTTGCGCGCCCGGTTGGTCGCGCAGGCCCGCCGGCGACTGCAGACGCAGCTCCGCCGCCGGGGTGCGCACGAGACGCAGGTGCGCGAAGCGTCCGAGGTGCTCGATCCGGACGTGCTCACGATCGGCTTCGCCCGGCGCTTCGCGACCTACAAACGGGCGCTGCTCCTGCTGCGCGACACCGAGCGTTTCGCGCGCATCGTCAGCAATCCGGAACGACCCGTGCAGTTCATCTTCGCCGGCAAAGCCCATCCCAAGGACCAGCCGGGCAAGGAACTGATCCGCGAACTGGTGCAGATCGCCGGCGAGCCGCCGTTCCGACGCCACATCGTGTTCCTGGAGGACTACGACATCGAGCTCGCGCGCACGATGGTGCAGGGCGTCGACATCTGGCTCAACACGCCTCGCCGGCCCATGGAGGCCAGCGGCACGAGCGGCATGAAGACGGTGGTCAACGGCGGCCTCAATCTCTCGGTGCTCGATGGTTGGTGGTGTGAAGCCTACAACGGAGAGAATGGCTGGGCCATCGGCAATGGCGACGTTCACGAGGATCCCGTCTATCAGGATCACGTGGAAAGCGAAGCTCTCTACAGCTTGTTCGAAGACGACGTCTTGCCCTTGTTCTATGACCGCGGCGCCGACGATCTGCCCCGCAAGTGGCTACGCCGCATCAAGGCCTCGATGATCTCGATCTGCCCGCGCTTCAACACGAACCGGGCGGCCGAGGAGTACACGCGCTTCTACTACATCTCCTCCCTGCTCAACTGGAACTGGCTCACCGCCGACGGGATGCGCCGTGGCCGCGAGGTGGCCGAATGGAAAGCCTACGTGCGCGACAAGTGGCCCGAGGTGCACGTGCATGAGGTCTCGACCGACACGGGTGCGGATCTGGCAGTGGGCGACCGGCTGACGTTGCGGGCCCGGGTCTCCCTGGGCGCCTTGACCCCGCAGGACGTCAAGGTGGAGGTCTTCCACGGGACCCTGGTCGAGGGCGAGATTCGCGACGGCCGGAGCGAGTTGCTTTCGCTGTCCCAGTCCGAGAACGGCTTGCATGAGTTCCGCGGGGTGATCAGTTGCCAGACGAGCGGCCACTTCGGCTTCGCCGTGCGGGTGACACCGCGGTCGGCCGGACTGGACGATTACTTCGACCGTGAACTCCTGTGTTGGTGGAACGTCGCGGAGCGCCAGCCAGGCGTGCTCCAACGCTAGGCGCCTGCCTTGCGGCCGCTGGTCCTAGCGCCGGAAGCCTGCAACTCCCCCCGGCAGGGCGTCGCTGCTGTCAGCCTAAGTTGTCTGTCGCTGCTGCCAGTCTCTGCTGCCAGTCTCTGCTGTCAGTCTCTGCTGTCAGTCTCTGCTGTCAGGGCGTCGGATTCCGCAGCCACTCTTCCGGCACGGGCTGCCGCTCGAATCCTGGTCCTGCAACCTCGAGGCCGAGCGCCGATCCCCCCAGATGCTGGAAGAACCGCACCTCGATGCGGTGCAGTCCCGCCGCGAGCGCCACGTTGGCCTGTCTGGTCTGCGCGCCGTGCAGCCCGTCGTTGTCGATCACCAGCTCGCCATTGATCCACAGCAGGCTGCCGTCGTCGGAGGTGAGGTAGATGGTGTAGAGCCCGGTCTGCGGCACCTCGATGAACCCCCTCAGTCGCAACGCGAAATCCTCCGGCACCTCTCCCGCGGGCAGGCTCAACCGATCGCGGATCCGCGCGGGAATCTCGATCGAGCTCTGGATCCAGGAAGCCGCCGGGGCCATCGCCTCGAGCGCCGGCATCGCCTCCCAGGCGCCGCGGTACCCGTCGCAGGCCAGTCCGCGCGTCAGGATCCCTGGCGCCGAAAGCGCCGCCTGTGGCACGAGGCGCGTGAACGCGGCCCGCGCCACGAAATCGGGCCGCAGCCCGGGCGCATAGGCGCGGGCCCTGAGAACCGTATCGTCGCGGATCGTGATCGGCGCATCATAGGCGGTGGACGCCTCCCCCGGCTCGGTGCCATCGAGCGTGTAGCGGACCACCGCACCACGGTTCGGGCTGGCGAGGGCAACCGTCGTGCTGTCGACGAACTCGGTGAGGTCGGCTTGGATCCGCACGCAGGCGACATCGGTCTCATCGTAGAGCGGCGCAATCGGGCGGGCCCTGCGCGCACCCAGGTCCACCAAGGTGGCCGCCGCCAGGCGTACCGTAGGCTCATCAGGCAGATGTAGCACACGGGCGTCCGGCGGAACCGGCAGCTGGTATTCGAACAGGTAGGTGAACGCGTAGGCCGCGTTCGCCCCGGCTGGATCATGGCAGTGCGTGCCCACCCACGCCACGGGCTGACGCTTCACGTAGGCCGGCACGATCTGCGCCGGGTCCTCGATCAGTTCGCGGCCTCGAATGCGGCTGTCCCACTGCCCGATCGGCTCCGCGTAGTGCTGGATCCAGAACGTCTCGGCCACACGCGCGCCGGAGGCGGTCTCGAACTCGACCGCGACGCGTCGCTCCTCGCCCACGGTGGCCGCCAGCAGATAGAGCGTATCGAACGCGCCCGTGGGCAGGGTCACTGCTTGGCCCTCGGCGGCCACCAGGTTCGCCGCGCCCGGACCGGTGGGGCCCAGCTCGAACCGAACGCCGTCGTGGACGATCTGGCTCGGGTACTGCTCGCCCGCCAGCGTGTGACCGTGCCCGCTGAAATCGCCATCGGTGGGATCCGCATCGGTGCTCACCCCATCCAGGTTGTAGGCCAGTTCCACGGCAGTCTGGGCGGGCGGCGACGTCTCGAGCGGCAGGGGTTCTAAGCGAACGGCGAACGCGCGTGGTTCGAACGGCTGCAGCGAGAAGCGTAGCATGCCGCCGGTCACCGCCGCGCCGCCGGCAATGGGCTCCCCAGCATGGTCCCCGGCCCGCGCCCCGGCCTGTTCCCCCGCCTGTTCCCCGGCCTGTTCCCCGGCCTGGTCCCCGGCCTGTTCCCCGGCCCATTTCCTGACCTGTTCACCGACGGGTTCTTCTGCGCCGTTGACCTCACGGGCCGTCTGGATCGGTTGGCCGAACTCGAGCACGGCGTTGCGGACGCCCAGTCCCGCCCGCTCCTGCAGGCGCACGATGATCTCATCGCTGCGCTCGGCTCGCTTGATCGCCGTCACCGCAACCTGGGGCACCGCGTGGCCGTCGACCGTGCGCACCCGCACGAGCGAGAAGGGACTGTGGATCAGCCCCTGGTGTCGCGGTACCTGGAAGGCGAACAGGGGCTGGGCGAAGCCGTCGGCCACCCAGTGCGCATTGCCATGACGCCAGGTGCCGCGGTGGCCGTAGAGGCCGTAGCGCAACCGGTGGCGGCCCAGGTCTTGCGTGGCCTGATCGGCGATCCATCCCCAGCCCGGGCTGACCTCGGGCGTATGAAGCAACGTCAGGCGCACGGTGTGATCATCCGGCTTGTCCCAGCCGTACCGGCAGTCGCTCAGAACGGTCACCCCGTAGTCGCGCTTCGCGGTGGTGATGTCGGCCCATTGCTGGGCGGGGACCTCGTAGAGACGGGGCGTGTTGGTCCCGCGCGTGACGGCGCCCAGTCCAAGATCGTAGGCAGCCTCTTCATTGGCGACCGCGAGCGGAAAGGCCACCTTCAGCAACGTCCCCTTCGTCCGCCAGTCGATCTGCGCCTCGATCGGAATCACGATCCCCGCCGCTCCGGTTGCCAAGCTGACGCGCTGGCGGAAGGTCGATCCCTCGGCGCTTCGCGTCACCTCGACGGCCACCCGCGCTGGACCCTGCTCGACCACACGGATCTCGGCCGGCCCCGCGACGACCGCTCGTGGAGCGGCCAGCAGATCGTCGTAGTCGACCTCCCATGCCGCCCAGTTCCGCGGTGAATCATCCAGCAACTGAAGCTGCGCGGGGGCGGCCAGCATCTCCCGCTGCAGGCGCTTGTCGAAGACGCGCGCGATGTCACCGGCCTCACTGATCTCAACCCGGTAACGCCAGTTCTCCAGATGCCGCGGCGAGACCGACAGTCCGCCAACAGCCTGCGGGGACTCGGCCGACGGCTGCACGTCGTAGACCGCCACGCTGAGCGGCGGCATGCGGCCCAGGAACGCGATCCGCAAGCCGTCCTCTTCGGCTCCCACGACTTGAGCCGGAACCTCTCGCCCATCGGGCCCGAAGACGCGCACGTGTTCGGGCACCTCGTCCTCGAAGACGACCCTGCCCTCCACGATGTCCTCGCGCGGCGCAGCCAGCGAGTTATAGACCAGCACGGCCGCTCCTTCAGTGGCCGTATCCAGATGCCGGCCGATCGAGGCGGCGGCGCCGGTGAGCACACCCGCAAACTGGTTGAGCGAGAGGATCTCGTCGTTCCAGGAGAAGACGTAGGCCTCGGGGATACTGGTGCCGGTCAGATCATCGTGAAACTGGTGCCACAAGAAACGCTCCCAGGCCTGACGCAGGAGGACCCGTGGATAGGCGTAGCCTCCCACCCAGCCGGCCATGACCGCCAACCGCTCGGCGGCATCGGCCAGCCGCTCGTTCTGCCGGTTCCACCGTTTCATGGCCGACTGCGAGGTGTAGCAACCGGCGCCATGGCTGGTCATCAGCATTTCGCCGTCGTAGAGCGGGAGCGCCTGAAGCCGAGCCAGGGCCGGTTCGATCTCGCCGGTCAGTGTGGAAACCTCAGCAAGTGTGAGCCCACCGAGCGTGAGCCCACCGTCTTCGTGACCGGGCGCGGCCAGCTCCTGGAGCCAGGACGTCGACGCCTGGGTTCCGGTCACGGCGGGACGCAGACCGCGGTTCAGATCCGCGGTGATTTCCGCCGTAAGATCGCGGGCGAGATCATCGGAGGCAACGCTACGCACCGTCAACGGGCCGTCGGAGGCCAGGCTCGTTTCGAGCTGGGCCACCGACTCCGGCGAGGGCGACCCGCCGGTGTCGCCGGTGCCGAAGTACCGGTAGGCGACCGGAAGGTCGCAGCAAGCCTCGAGCCCACGGGCGCGGGCCACCCACACCGAATCACGGCTCTGATCCCCCTCGAGGTCGGCCACGTAGGCGCCCGGATTCAGGGCCGAGATCAGCACCGATCCGTCCAGACCTTGCCACAGACCGATGTCGAACGGGATGCCCACCGCCGAGCCCCAGGTCAGCTTCTGTGTCGAGAAACCCAGCAGACCGCAGTGCGCGGCCACCGTCGGCAACGCATACCCGAATCCGAAGCAGTCGGGCAGAAACACGTCGCGGCTCGTCATCCCGAACGTGTCACGGAAGTAATCGTTGCCGTAGAGCACGTGCCGGATGAGGGATTCGGGTGAAGGGATGTTGGTATCGACCGCATCCACCCAGCTGCCGGCCACACGCCAGCGCCCCGCCTCGACATAATCACGCAGACGCTCGAAGCGCTCGGGGTAGTACTCGGCCATCAGGCGGTAGCGGAAGGAACCCTCGAAGCTGAAGACGTAGTCGGGATGGGCTTCGAAGAGCGCGAAGTTGTCGTCGAGCGTTCGGCGCAGGTACTGCTCGATCGTCTCCCGGATCGTCCAGCGCCACTGCGTATCCAGATGGGAGGTCGCCACGGTGTAGAGCTGCGGCGTGCCCGCCGCGATGGCCGCCCGTCGCTCGGCGGCCGGGGCCGCCGCGGACTCGGGAAGGCCCGCAGCGGCGGGGTTGCCAGCGCCGCACGCCGGATGAATGCTCGCGCCCTGGGCAGCGAGGCAAAAAAGAACGGCGACCGTTAGTCGGCACAAGGTGCGCATGATCAACTCCCCTTCGCGTCGGGATCGCCTCGCCTCGCCGGCCCCCGGCGCCGCTGCCAGAACCAGCCGCGGTGGCGCAACCGGTCGAGCAGCACCGCCCCCAGGATCACGAGGCCCAGGACGACCTTCTGCGTATAGCTTTCCACATGGGTTAGGTTCATTCCATTCTGGATCACAGCGATGATGAACGCACCGATCAGCGTTCCCAGAATGCGTCCCTCACCGCCGCTCAGACTGGTGCCGCCGACGACCACCGCCGCGATCACGTAGAGCTCGTACATGAGCCCGTAGGTCGGCGCGCCGCTCTTGAGCTGAGAAGCCATCACGACCCCGCCGAGACCGGCCAGCGCGCCGCTGGTGATGAAGACGAACATCAGAATCCCGCCCACCCGCACGCCCGAAAGGCGGGCCGCCTCGGCGTTGCCGCCCACGGCGTAGATGTAGCGGCCCAGCACGGTCCGGCTCATGAGCAGATGGGCCAGCGCGTACAAGAGCACCATCAGAATCACGGCCCAGGGCAGGTGCAGCAGCGGGTCGGTGCCCCGTCCGAGCGTGACGAACGATTCGGGCAGGCGATAGATCGGCTTGCCCCGCGACAGGATATAGGCCAGGCCGCTCGCCACCTGCATCATGCCCAGGGTAGCGATGAACGGCGGTACGCGGAAGCGCGTGATGACGAGTCCCGAGAAGGCGCCGATCAAGCCGCTGATCACGATCGCACCGGCCCCGGCAGCCAGCATGCCGCCCGCGCCGGCCTCCTCACCGCCCAATCGGCCGACCAGTCCGGCCACCACCACCGCGGCCAGCGCGATGAGGCTTCCCACGGACAGGTCGATGCCGCCGGTGACGATCACCATGGTCATCCCGATCGCGATGATGGCGATCACGGCGATCTGGTTCGCGACGTTGCGCAGGTTCTCGGGCAGCAGGAAGGTGGGCCAGCGATAGCTCGGCGGCGTCAGAACCTCGGCCGAGCGCATCGGCCCCACATCGCCCAGGATCGTGCGCACCACCGGCGCGTAGGCGTCCAGGGTCACGACGACCGGAGCGTTCACCGGCGCGGTGGCCAGCGGATCTTCGTGCTGGGCGAGGAAACGTTCGAAGGATGCCCGGATGGCGGCCGGATCGCCCCGGAAGACGCCCCGCAGCGGCACGCCCGTCTCGGCCAGCCCGGCCGCGACGCGGTCGGCGAAAACCTCGTCCACCTGACCGCCGCGCAGGGCCACGAGGACACCCCGAGTGGCCAGATCGGTCCCGCGGCCGCGAAGCTCGGAGAGGATCCGTTCGGCCGCATCCTCGCCGCCGGCATGCTGCTCCTGAAGCGTCAGGACCGAGAAGAACACGCACAGCAACCCCAGCACGGCCAGCATCCCGTATTGGCCGAAGAGCCGCGACAGGCCGCGGCCCCAACCTCGCTCGAGAGCCCCGTTGCCGGCGTCTGTCTGCCGATGCGCACCCATCCCGCCTCCAGGGTAACGACCGCCCCACCGGGCCGCCAACCCCAGCCGACCGCCGGCTTCAGCCGACTGCCAGCCTCATGACCTCCTCCGCCGTAACCGGCCCAGACCCTGCGCCTCCCCGGGTCCCGGCATCACGGCGGCGGTCCCGCGCATCCAGCTCGCCGCGGATACGCCCCTCGTGCATCACGAGGATGCGATCGCTCATGCCCAAGATCTCTTCCATTTCGGAGGAGATCATCACGATCGCCTTGCCGCGGGCGGCAAGCTCGTTCATGAGCAGATACATCTCGTACTTGGCGCCCACATCAATCCCGCGGGTGGGTTCATCGAAGATGAGCACGCGCGCATCGTTCTCCAGCCATCGCGCCACCAGAAGCTTCTGCTGGTTGCCACCCGAGAGATGAGCCGCCTGCTGGGCGGAACCCGAGATCCGGATGCGCAGGCTCCGGACATACCGCTCGAACGCCGATCGCTCAGCGCGCGTATCGATCCATCCGCGGCGTGACCAGTGCGAGAGATTGGGCAGGGCGAAGTTCTCCAGTGCCGAGAGCCCCAGCACCAGGCCCTGCCCCTTGCGATCCTCGGTCAAGAGGCCAATGCCCAGCGCGATGGCCTCGCGAGGCGTCTTCATGGAGGCTACGCCCCCCGCCATGCGGATCACGCCGCCCGTGGGACGATCGGCACCGAAGCAAAGGCGCGCGAGTTCGGTGCGGCCGGCCCCCACCAGCCCGGCGATGCCCAGCACCTCGCCCGAACGCACGCGAAAGCTGACGTCGCGGATCTTGCCGCCGCACAGGCCCTCGGCCTCGAGCACCGTCTGGCCGATCGTCACCGTGCGCTCGGGAAACTCTCGCTCGAGCGAGCGACCCACCATCTGCTCGACGAGTCGTTCGCGCGTCAGACCGGCCACCGCCTCGCTGGCGATGGTCTCGCCATCGCGCATGATCGTCACCCGGTCGGCGATCGCCAGCACCTCCTCGAGCCGGTGGCTGATGAAGAGCAGGCCACGCCCCTCCGCACGCAGGCGGCCGAGTACGGCGAAGAGACGTTCGACTTCCCGGGGGGTCAGCGCCGCGGTCGGTTCGTCCATGATGAGGAGCTGGGCGTCGGCCAGCAACGCGCGCGCGGTCTCGACCAACTGCTGCTGCGCCACGGTGAGGTCACCGGCGCGCGCTTCGAGGTCCAGATCGACATCCAGAGCACGGAAGATCTGGCGGGCCCGCCCGCGCTCCCACGCCCGGTCGGGCCATCCCCATCGGGCAGTCTCGCGCCCCAGGAAGAGGTTTTCGCGCACCGACAGCTGCGGCACGAGCGTGAACTCCTGGTAGATTGCGGCCACACCGCGGGCGGCCGCATCCAGCGGGCTTTCGATCGTCACCGGGTGGCCGGCCAGCTCGATGCGGCCCTGGTCGGGCCGATGGGCGCCGGTTACGATCTTGATGAGGGTGCTCTTGCCCGCTCCGTTCTCACCAACCAGGGCGTGGATCTCGCCTCGGCGCACCAGGAGGTCGGCCCGGCGGATCGCCAGTACGCCGGGAAAAGCCTTGACCATGCCGCTCAGCGACAACAGAACATCGGATTGCGTCGGCGGATCGGCGTTCACCTCATCTCCCGGGGCAGCACGTCTTCATCACTCCGGCACGTCAGCGGCGGTCTCGCGCGTGTAGAGATCGCACGGGATCAGGATGGTGGGCTCCACCGGCCGCCCCGCCATGTACTCGGCCACGGCCTGGAGTGTTTGCTGCCCGATCACGCGGGGCTGTTGAATCACATCGGCGTAGATCCGGCCCTGGGCGATCGCCTCGCGGGCCTCGGGGACCGCATCGAATCCCACAATGGCCACCCGCCCGGCCTTGCCGGCCTTCTCGACCGCGGCCAGGGCGCCCAAGGCCGAGTCATCGTTGATCCCGAAGATGGCATCCAGGTCCGGATGGGCCTGCAGGATGTCCTCAGCGGTGCGGAAGGCCAAATCCTTGGTGCCGCGCCCCGAGAGCTTCGTGACGATCTCGATTCCCTCGTGCCCGGCCAGCTGCTGTTCAAACCCGCCGACACGCTGGATGACCGATTCGACCTCGGGGTGATCGATGATCGCCACCCGTCCCTGGCCGCCGATCGCCTCGGCCACCGCCCGGGCGGCCAGCCGCCCGCCGGCCACGTTGTCCGACGCGACGTGGCAGACGACCTCGGCCCCTTCGGCCAGCACGGCGATGTCGGCCGTGAAGACCGGGATCCCGGCCGCGTTGGCCGCTTCAATGGTCGTGCCGATCGACTTCGAGTCACAGGGGGAGACGATGATGGCGGCCACCTTCTGGACGATGAAGTTCTCGATCTGGTCCTTCTGTCGCGCCACGTCGAACTCCCCGGCGTGGACGACGAGTTGGTAGCCCAGCTCGGCGGCCTTCTCCTGCAGGCCGGCTTCGAGATCCTGGTAGAAGGGATGCGTGCGGGTCAGCAGAGAGACGCCGATGACGGGCCGGTCCGAGCCTCCCTCGCCCCCCCCACCACAGGCGCCCAACACCAGACTGGCGGTCACCACCACGACGATGCCAAGCGTGACCCGCATCCATCCCCCGGCGCCGCGGCGCCCCTTGCGCGT
>CAZZIF010000088.1:10290-13010 GCA_964654025.1 uncultured bacterium | reverse complement strand
CGATCCCCCACGGCAATGGCCAGCGCGCCGCCACTGCCCCCTTCCCCGGTGACGAAGACGAGCACGGGAGTCTCGAGGGTCGCCATCTCCCGGATATTGCGCGCGACGGCCTCGGCCTGGCCGCGCTCTTCGGCCCCGATGCCCGGGAACGCCCCCGGGGTGTCCACGAAGCAGAGGATCGGGTTGCGGAACTTCTCGGCCAGCTTCATCACCCGCAGCGCTTTTCGGTAGCCCTCCGGATGGGGCATGCCGAAATTGCGTTTCAGGTTGTCCCGGGTGTTGCGGCCCTTCTGGTGACCCACGACCGCGACCGGTCGGCCTTCGAAGCGCGCCAGTCCGGCGACCAGCGCGGCGTCCTCGCCAAAGGCGCGGTCGCCGTGGAGTTCGCAGAAGTCGGTGACCAGATGCTCCAGGTAATCGAGCACGTAGGGACGCTGCGGGTGGCGCGCCAGCTGGACGCGCTCCCAGGGGCTGAGTTGCGCGAAGATCTGCTTGCGCAGTTTCTCGACCTTGCGCTCGGTCTCGCGCAATTCCTGGGCGACCTCCGCCCCCCCGCCGCCCGGGACCGACCGCAGGTCACGGAGCCGCTGCTCCAGCTCCACCAGTGGTTTCTCGAACTCGACCCAGTTGCCGTCCATCGAATCGCCCCATCTGCGCTCACCCGCCTACCGGCCATCCTCCCGCCGCAGGTCGAACTGGTAGATCTGCCTGGCCATCCGCCCTGCGCGGTCCACCACCCGTACCTCCCAGGAGTGTGACCCATCCGGGAGGTTCTCGGCAACCTCTGCCCGCAGCCACTTCTCGTCGATGTCGTACTCGGCCAGCAGCATCTGTCCGCCCAGGAAGATGTCGGCCCGTTCCGGCTCGAAGCCACTGCCGGTTTCGTCCAATCGAACGCGAAGGAACGCCGGAGGTCGAGCCAGTCGCTCGCCGTCGGCCGGGGCGGGTTGTTCGATCCCCGGCGCCAGCCGATCCTCGAGCAGCGCAAACCGGCCGAACGACCCCAGGGAGCCTCCCAGCCATCCCGGTCCCTTGCGCGCGTCCACGTACTCCCAGCCCCCGTCTTCGTCCTGGCGGTACAACCCCCAGCCCGGCGCGGGTGCGGGGTCTGCATCCAGCAGGCTCCCGTGGGTGAACCCCAACACGCCATGCTCCTCGAGCGGCCACCAGGCCGGATCCAGGTCCACCACCGGGGTCAAGAGGCGCAGCTCACCGGGCCGGTGGTGTTCCTCCACTGACCGCAGAACATCGGGCCAGTCACTCTCGCCCGGACGGCACCACGTGCACCCGATGATCCCGGGCCGGCTCCGGCCGTGCAGTTCGAGGCGAACCGCTGCACCGGCATGCACCGGCGCGGGCGCACCACCATGCACCGGCGCGGGCGCACCGCTGTGCACCGGCGCGGGCGCACTACCATGCACCGGCGCGGGGCCCGGGCCGGGTCGCAACCACAGCGTGTCGACGTGGCCGGCGACCGTGGCACCCGGAAACGCCAGGCCGCCAAACGGCGCCGCCGCGGACCAGCCTCCGGCGCCTTCGATTTCGATGCCGGCTGCCTGACCGCGAACCCCACAACCGAGAACGGCGAAACGCCAGGCCCCGTCGGTCCCCCTCCCACGATCACGAAGCGGCACACGCTCTCCTTCGCGGGTGACGAGCAGCGCGCGCCAGGGACCTTCGACCGGACGCGGGCCGATCAGGTCACAGGTCACGAGTCCCTCGGCGATATCCACCCCGGCCACACGCCAGTGCGGCGCCGGCGCGCCATCGCCCCCCGGGCCGGGCAGCTCGGCACCGGGCCCCGCGGCCGGTGCGTCCACCACCTCCAGCATGGCCACCCACTCGGCCCGGTGTCCGGCGGCGTCGATCACGACCAGCCGCAGTTCGCGGAAGCCGTTGCCCCACCGGCGGGTATCGATCCAGCCGTGACCGGCCATCGAGCCCTCATCCGGTCCGGCCTCCAAAGGCCATTGGTAGAGCCGCTGCACCCAGGTCCGTTCTCCGGATGCCGGCCGGCCATAGATCCGGTCCACTTCCCAGCCCCGCCCGAAACTGAGTTCACCGAACCGGCGGGCAAAGAGCACCTGCCCGTCCAGGGTCATGGTGATCTCGAGCGGGGCGAGTCGAGCGCCCGTCAATCCGCAGCCGTCGTGCACCGCCGCCTCGACGCCGATCCAGCCGCACACCTCGATCACCGGGGCATCGGAAACCGCGAGGCCGGCCCCAACCTCACTCGACGAGCCGCCGCGGGCATCGTGGGCGGCGGTCCATAGCCACTGCTCGCCACCCCCGGCCCAGCTCGACGGCGAAAGAGCCCTCAGTCGAACGGCCCGCCACTCGGGCGCTAAGTGATCAGCGGCCGCAAGCCCCCTCAACAGCGGATTGAGCGGGCGGTCACCGCGACGGATCTCCATGTGCAGGTGGGGCGGCCCGGCGCCACTGGCCCCGCTGAAGGCGATCGTATCCCCGGCCGATACGGCGAACCGGTCCCGGGGCGGATAGATATCGATCTCGAACTCTCCGCGGCGACGCTGCGCCTCGCGCAGGTAAGCCTCGGGTTCCGGGGCGAAGCTGGAAAGGTGGCCATAGACGATGATCTCACCGGTGTGGGTCTCGAGGTAGAGCGCGCGCCCATAGCCGGTCGCGCCGGCCCGCAGACGAGCCACCCAACCGGCTGCCAGCGCCCGAACCGGCCAGCCGGTCTCGCCTCCGGTCGAGAG
>CAZZIF010000088.1:445-10190 GCA_964654025.1 uncultured bacterium | reverse complement strand
CGCATGCTTCCTTGCAAGATCCAAGACTCGCTGATTGCAAAGCGCCACGCAAGCGGCCGCTTTCCTCGGCCCGATCCCGCTCGACTTGAGCACCCCGCTTGGCGGATCTGCACCAAGTTGGCCCAAATCCGCCACGGATCAGGCCCGCATGCCCCCGTTCCGGCCCGCATTCGCCGCAGGCACAGCTCTTGCCGAGTCCTCGCCCTGCGGACTTGCACCGTGATGCTAGTGGCTGCGGCTGGCTACCCCAGAGAACCTCGGGGCGGTACCGGTCGCCAGAATCCTTGAGGAGGCAACCCATGCACGCTTTCACGTCCCACAAGACCTTCTGGAGCTTCATCCTGCTCGCCGTCCTGGCCGTCTGCTCCAACGGCTGCGACAGTGACGTCTCCAACTCCACGTCCCCGACGCTCACGCCCTCGGCTTCGGGTTGGGATCAGTCGCCCCCGGCAGCCCCTTCGGGCCTGGAGGTCAACTATGCCAGCGGTGACGTGTTCAAGCTCACCTGGACGGCGAACACCGAGGAGGACCTTGCCGGCTACAAGGTCTACGTCTACGCACCCAGCCCCTACCGGACGAGCAGCTACATATGCCTGCAGGGTGGCTCGATGATTCCCGCGGATCAAACCTGGTGCACCTACAGCGGCGACACCAGCCCTGGTACGCACTACTTCTGGGTCACTGCGGTCGACAGTGAAGGCAACGAGAGTTTTGGCGGCATTCCACTCGAGTTCCAGTACAACGGCGGCGGCGACACGCCCGCCTCGTCCGATCGCGCCGGCGGCACCAGTGCGGGTGAAGCGCCCCAGTGGGGTGACCCCTCCAACCCGTCGAGCAACCCGCATCACCAGGCCGACGACAAGGTAGAACTGTAACACCTCCTTTTCCAGCTCAGGCGTCGTCCCCCCAACCCGGACGGCTCTGGAGCGGCTCGCTCCCTCCGCACCGCTTCGAGTTCGGTTCGGCCTCAACCCGCCCCGGCGCACCCGCCGGGGCGGGTCGTTTCTCCGGGGCCTTTCTCCGGGGCCTTGCTTGACACTCCCTTCCGCCAACCATACACTCGGCCGTCAGTCGATCGAATTGCTTCGGCTTCCGCGCGATGCGGCTGAGAGGCCAGGCCGGTGATGGGTGAGGCTAGCGAGGTAGCGTCGATGAAACCCCTCTTTGACACCGAGACCGAGCGCAAGGGCGCCCGCGCTCGCCTGCGCGAGCTGATCCGCGAGCACTCGCTGAGCTTCGGCGAGTTCACCCTCGCCTCCGGCGCAACCAGCCACTTCTACCTGGACCTGCGCCGAACGACCACCCATCCCGAAGGCGCCCATCTGGTGGCCATCCTGATCATGGATCTGCTCAAGGACCAGTGGCCCGACGGCGCTGGCGGCCCCAGTCTTGGGGCCGATCCGATGGCCGGCGCACTGGCCGCGCTCAGTCATCTCTACGGGATGCCGTTGCCCACCTTCATCGTGCGCGCGGCGGTGAAGGGCCACGGCACCCAGCGACAGATCGAGGGGCACCTCACCCCGGGCACCCGGGTGGTGCTGCTCGATGACGTCGTCACCCGCGGCGGTTCTCTGGTGCGAGCCGCCGAGGTGGTCCGCGAGGCCGGGGCCGAGATCTTGCGCGTCGTGACCATCCTGGATCGGGAAGCCGGCGGAACCGAGACCCTCGCCCGCGCCGGCCTGTCGCTGGATTCCTTGTTCAGGCTCGACGACATCGTGACGCCGCGGGAACAGGCCGAGCCGCCGGCGGCCTCCGCGAACCCCGCGTCCTGAGAGGCGGGCAGACCGCGCGGCGCCGAAACTGCCGGACAGCGTCAGGAAGCAGGTCAGACTCGTGAATCCATTCGAATGTCCCAGCTGCGGCAAGCAAATCCCTCGGTTTCCCTTTCCCCTGCTCACCGTCGACGGCCTCATCACCGACGAGCAGGGCCGGGTCTTGCTCGTCGAACGGAGATTCCCTCCTCCGGGCTGGGCGCTACCGGGCGGCTTCGTCGACCGCGGGGAAACCGTCGAGGCGGCGGTCCGCCGTGAGGTACGCGAGGAAACCGGCGTGGAGATCGACGGGCTCGAGCAGTACCACGTCTACTCGGATCCGGCGCGGGACGCGCGTCATCACGTGGTCTCGGTCATCTTCACCGGGCGAGTCCGCGGCGCGGTGCGTGCCGGCGACGACGCGCGCACGGCTCGGTTCTTCGCTTTCGACGCGCTTCCCGAGCCGATGGCCTTCGACCACGCCGATATCCTCTCCACCTTCTTCCGGCGCGGGACTCCGGGCTAAGGTCAACCGGCCGGACCACTCCGCGCTGAAGTCAACCGCCCGGACCGGTCCGCCCCCACACCTGGCGCATGCACATCATCCGGAGGCTCACGCCACTCACCGGCCCCGTCTGGGTGCTCTCGTCGCTCAGAGGCTCCCCACCCGATCGATGCGCACCGTGCCCTGACTCAGGTCCCGCAGCACGGCGCGCGCCTGCGCTTCCTCCGACGCCGGGATCACGACCGTCCAACACGGCTCGGGCTGGTAGTCGCGCTGTTCGATCTCGATCCCGTGGCGCTGCGCCCACGTCTCGACCGCGGCCAGGTGATCGAAAGGCACCGTCAGACGCAACCGGACCTTCGGAATGATCTCTTCGATCCGGGCGGCGTCGGCCGCGTGGGCCGCGGCTTCGCCGTAGGCCCGCACCAGCCCACCGGCGCCCAGCTTGATGCCACCGAAGTAGCGGACGACGACCACCGCCGCCCCCACCAGAGAGCGCCCCTCCAGGACCTGCAAGAGCGGACGGCCCGCGGTCCCCCCCGGTTCGCCGTCGTCATCGAACCGGTGCTCGATCCGCGGCGAACCCTCCCCGCCCAGATCGGCGATGCGCCAGGCGGAGACGTGATGATTGGCCTTCGGGTGCCCGGCCCGCTGCCCGGCGAGCAGGACCTGGGCGGCCTCGTGGCTTTCGGCCGGAGCGGCCAGGGCGAGGAATCGGGACTTACGAACGATCAGTTCGTGGGTGCCCGGTGAACAGATACGGAACAGCGAATCGCCGGCCATGCATGCCCCATTCACGAAGAGGTGCCGCGCCCCGGGGCGATACCGCGCACCGGGCCGCCGAAGCGATGCCGCGCACCCGGCCCCCAAGGCGATGCCGCGCACCCGGCCCCCGAGGCGATGCCGTGCGCGCTCAGCGCGGAACACCGAGTAGAAACGTGAGCACGCCGGCGCCGCAAGCAGAAAACCCAGGATGCGGCGGAGGAGGATCATTCGTAGCGGCCCAAGATGCGCGCCTGCGTGGCCCGCAGACCGCGCGCGCCGTAGCGTCCCTCCACCCGGCCTTCGGCGTAGAGGTAGTCGTCCACGCGCGGCCGGCAGGTTCGATCACCGGCCAGCGGCCCGCCCAGGGTGCCCTCGAGCAGGCCGGTCTCATCTTCCAGGGTGAAGAAGAGCATGGGCGCTCGACCGCCGGATCGAAACGATCGGGTGGCCGAAACGATGCCGGCGACCGCCACCAGGCCGCCATCCGCCCCGGTCGCGGCCGCGGCGGCCGCGGCCAGACTCCGTCGGCCGGGCACCTCCGGCAGCCGCCCGCCGAAGAGCGCCATGGGGTGGGCCGACAGACTGATGCCCAAAAACCGCCGTTCCAGGACCGCCCGGTGTTCGGTGGAGACATCACGCCACCGGCCGGCAGGCACACCGTCAGCGGCATCGGCCGCAGTGGCCAGGCCCAACCCGGTCTGCTGACCGCCCGCCCACGGTTCGCGCACGGCAGGCACGGCCCGTCGTGCCCTCATCAACCGGTGCATCCGCCACACCAGCGCTCCGCGCGGCAGGCCGAATGCCTCGTCGAAGCAGCCCGCCAGCACGAGGGACTCCAGTTCCAGCGCATTCGGCCCCACACGCGCGGTGAAGTCGGCCAGGTCCACGAAAGGCTGGCGGCGCCGGGCCGCCAGCATGCGCGCGAGCGTGGCCGACCGCAGGTGACGCACCCGCGCCAGGCCGCAACGCAACCGGTCCCCCTCGGGCTCCCAGGTCCACCCGGCCTGGCCGCGCTGCACGCACGGCGGGACCGGCCGCAGGCCGTGGCGGCGAGCCTCCTCCACGTGGACGCGGGTGGGATACATGCCCTGATGATGGTTCAGCACCGCCGCGAAGAAGGCCCCGGGGTGATGGGCTTTCAGGTAGGCGCTGTGGTAGGCCAGCACCCCGAAGCCGGCGGCGTGTGCCTTGCAGAAGCTGTAGGCGGCGAAGCGAACCAGCTCGTTCCAGATCACCTCGGCCGCCGCTTGCCGCCCGAACCGACCGGCCGCCGCCAGGAAACCCCGCCGCAGCTCCCGCAGCCGGGGCGTCTCGGCGCCCTGGCGGCCCGCCTCACGGGCGGCCTCCCCGATCGCCCGGCGCAGCATGTCCGCCTCACCGTGGCTCAAGCCCCCCGTCTCGGCGGCCAGACACATGACGTCTTCCTCGAAGAGCGGCAGGTGATAGGTGCGCGTCAGCACGTGGGCCACCGACGGGTGCAGCGGCCGCGGCGCTTCGATCTGCCGGCTTCGCCGGATGTAGGCTTGCTTCATGCCCGAGGACGATGGTCCCGGACGCACGAGCGCCAGGGCGGCGATGGTGTCCTCGAGGTTCGTCGCGCGTACCTGGCGCAGCAATGTCCGCATGGCGGGCGACTCGAGCTGGAAGCAGCCCATCGTCCGGCCCTCGGAGAGCAGCGCAGCGGTCGCCGGGTCCGCGTGCGCGACCCGCTCCAGATCGACCGTCTTGTTCTCGCCGGCCAGCACGCGCACGGCCTCCTCGTGGGTCGCCAGCGCGCGATTGCCCAGCAGGTCGATCTTGATGAGCCCGATCCGCTCGACACCGTGCATGTCGAACTGCGTGATCACCATGCCGTTGGCCGATCGCTCGGTGGGCACCATTCGCGATATCGGCATCTCCGAAAGCACCAGCCCCCCCGGGTGCAGGCCCACCCCGCGCGGGCGCCCGAGCAGCGTACCGGCCAGCTCGGCGGCACGCTGAACCACCCCCCGCGCCTCCCGCGCCAGACGCGCCAGCCCCTCACGGGCCGGCGCATCATCCACCGCCCCCATGCCCATGAACGGGATCGCGCGGGCGGCCTTGCTCAGTGTCGCGTCGTCGATCCCGAGTGCCCGGCCCGCATCGCGCAGCGCCCCTCGCGGCCGGTAGAACTGATGCGTACCGACCATGGCCCCGCGCTCGGGTCCGAAGGCCGAAAGAGCGTGCACGAGCACCTCGTCGCGCCGGTCCCAGGCAATGTCCAGATCCAGGTCCGGGTAATCGCTCGCGCGCAGCGGGTGGAGAAATCGCGCGAACGAAAGGCCGTAGGCGACTGGATCGACACCGGTTAGACCGAGCAGGTAGGCCACCAGCGACGAAACCCCGCTTCCGCGCCCCACGAGTGGAATCCCCCGCGATCGCGCCCAGCGGGCGATCTCGGCCGTGGCCAGGAAGTAGTCCACGAACCCGAGCTGCTCGATGACGGCCAGCTCCTGCTGCAACCGCCGCCGCGCCGCCGGCAGATCCTCCAGCCGGCGGGTACCGAGCGCTTCCCGACACGCCTCCCGCAGCGCGGAGGGCCCCTCGTCCCCACCGACCCGCGGAAACACGAACGTGCGCGGGCGTAGGTCGGCCGACCGTAACCGGCAGCTCTCGAGCAACGCCCGGCCGCGGGCCAGAGCCGGCCGGCAGAGTTCCCCCGCCGCCCGCAACGCTTCCGCGCCGGGGATCGGTTGCGCCTCCGGCGCTGCCGCGTCCCGGTTGCCCGGCGCCTCCCGTTCGGCGGACTCGGCGGCCTCGGCGGACTCGGCGATCCCGGCTACCCCGACTACCCGGACTACCCCGGCGATCTCGGCGATCTCGGCGACCCCGGCCCCGTCGGCCACCAGCCTCCGCTTGCGAATCGCGGCGAGCAATCGCAGGGTCGCCGCATCCCCGGGCTCGAGGACCGTTGCCCGCGGCAACGCGGCTGCCCCCAGCCCCAAGCGCGCCGCCAGGCGTGACTGCTCCTCGACTCCCCGGACCGGCGGCGGCCACGGCAACAGGAGCGCCAGGCGCTCCGGTCCGCAGATCCCGCGCAGGTCGCGCACGAGCCGCGGAACATCCGACAGCAGCACGAGCCCCTCGCTGCCGCCGGCGAGTACTTCGAGCAGCATGCCTGGCGAGGCCACCGGCGGCCTCAGGCCGGCGCCGCACAAAGTGTCTTCGGGATCCGTGCTCGGGGCTCCACCAGCTGCCACGCCGGGATCGCGGCCCGCCCGCGCACTCCGCGCCGGCGGTGGCAGGCCGTCACCGAGCCGGGAAAGCAGGGCGCACAGGTTGCGGTAGCCACATAGATCCTGGCAGAAGAGGAGCAGGCGTCCCGGGCGCGCAGCGAGCGGAATCGCATCGAGCGGGCGCGCAGCGAGTGGACGCGTAGCGCGTGGAATCGCATCGAGCGGGCGCGCAGCGAGTGGAATCTCAGCCCCCAGGATGCCGGAGAGACCTCGCTGCTCGGCGGCCTCGAGAAACCCAAGGGCGCCGTACAGGTTGGCCCAATCGGCCAGGGCAATGAGGTCGAACCCACCCTCGGCCGCCGCCGCCACCCACGCCTGCGGCGTTCCGACGCCGCGCAGCAGCGAGTACCCCGTGCGGATCAGGAGCGGCCACCCCTGGTGACGCTGCGCCGACCGCATCATGCCCACCGCTCCTACTTCGTCAGGCAGGGCGTGCGCAGGACGAACCCATGCTCATCGCGGGGCAGCCGGCCGAGCAGTTCCAGCGAGCGGCCCCGCACCAGCGCCCGGAAACCGAACCGCCGGCGCACATCGTCCACGGCCGCATCGAGCCGCTCGGGCGCGGATTCGCCATTTGCCCCCGTCGCGGCCCCCGTGCCCGTCGCGGCCCTCATCCCCGCGGCGGCCCCCGTGCCCGCAGCGGCCCCCGCGGCCGTTGCCGCCGGCGCGTCGAAGAGCGACGGCTGGCGTCCTCGTTCCGGGTGCAAGCTCTGCAGGTCGACGCCCAGGTTCCGCAACCCCATACGGCGCGTCAGCAGCTGCGCCAGCAGCTCGCGCGCGGCGGTGAAGAGCCCCGCCGTGTTCGCGGCCCCGTCGGCCGACACCCGCCCCGCGCGGCGGTCCCCGCCCCCGTCGGCCCAGCGCAGATGAACGGCCACTCGCCCGGGCGAGACCCCCAGACGCCGCGCCTGCGTGCTGGCCCGGTCGATCAGGTAATAGAGCATGCCCTCGAGCTGATCGCGCCGCGTGACCGGGTCGTCGAAGGAGGTTTCGCGCCGGATCGAACGCGGAACCTCGTGCGGGTTCACCGGCCGGGTATCGTGCCCGCGGGCCCGGGCGGCCAGGAGCAGGCCGATCTCGCCAAACAGATCGCGCAGCCGCGCGGCTGGAAGCTCGCGAAGATCGGCCACCCGGACCAGGCCCATCTCGCGCAGCACGGCCGCGCGTTTGTGGCCGATGCCGGGCAGGTCCTCGAGCGGCTGGGCCGCCACGAAATCGGATTCGCCGCCGGGACGGAGCCAGGCAAACCCATCCGGTTTGCAGAGGCGGGTGACCATGCGCGCGGTCATCCGGTTGGTGGCCAGTCCCAGGGAGACGGTCAGGCCCGTCTCGGCGTGGACCTGGCGGCGCAGCGCGTCGGCCGCGCGGATCAGGTGGCCGTGTACCCGTTCGGTGCCGGTGAGATCGACATAGGCGTCATCCAAGAAGGTCTCGACCTGCGGCCCGTACGCGCCGGCGATCTCGAAGATGCGGCGGGCGAAGGCCTGGTAGGTCGGCGCGTGGCCGGACAGGACGATGAGCGCCGGACACCGGCGGCGGGCCTCCTGCAGCGGCGTGCCCGCGCGAATGCCGAAGGCGCGGGCCTCGTAGGAAGCACTGGCGACCACCCCGGTGCCGACCGCCACGGGCCGGCCGGCCAGGGTTGGATTGAGGCGCTGCTCGATCGACGCGAAGAAGGCGTCGATGTCCAGATGCAAGATGGCCGGATGCGCGCCCCACGGCGCCCCGGCGCCCAGGCGGCGCCGGGGTGTGGGGGTCATCCCTCGTACATCACCGAGTCGACTTGCCATGCCAAATCCCCCGTATCGAAGCGAAGCTGATAGATGTCGCCGCTTTCGGTGGTCACCGAGAAATAGCACAGGCAGCGCTTGCTGGCGCGATCCTTCCACCGGCTATTGACCCGGGTCACTTTCAAGTCGGTGGGTCCCCGCTTGAAGCGCAGCGGCGTGATCTCCCCACCTTGAAAATCCGCCCGCACCTTGACGGCCTCTTCGAGCTTCTCCCAATGCACGTTCCGGTCTCCCTGCTCGCCCCAGGCGGCTGCAATCGCGTTGGTGCCATTCCCCCCCCTGAGATCGCACGGCTCATCCCAGGCGACGGGCCAGGCCGACCACCTTGCCGCCCACCCGGAAGAAAGGATCGTCCCGCGGAATCCGAAACGGCTCGTAGCGCGCGTTGGCCGGCCACAGCTCCACCTCTTCGGCCCGGGGGAAGAATCGTTTGACGGTAGCCTCCTGATCCGGCCCCAGGTAGGCGACGATCAGATCGCCCTCGGCCACCCGCAGGTCCGGATCGACGATGACATAGTCTCCCTCGAGAATGCCTTCGCCGGTCATGCTGTCCCCCACCACCGCCACCGCGAACCGTCCGGGTTGCAACCCCAAGAAATCGCTGTCGAGGTGGCCTTCGATCTGCTCGACCGCCATCAAAGGCGCGCCGGCCGCCACCCGCCCGACGATCGGTACCCCCCGATCGCGTCGTGTCCGGTCGGTGAGCATCCAGTGTCGCCCCCGGCGCCGCAGGTAACCCTTCCCTTCCAGCGCCTCGAGGTGTTGATGCACGGTGGCCGAGGATGAGACCCCGAGCGACCGGCCGATCTCCCGGATCGAGGGGAATCGGCCCTGTCCCGCGTTGCACTGCAGGATGACGTCGAGAACCGCGCGCTGGCGTTCGCTGAGTGGGTCCATGGAGCCTCCCTCTGGTTTGGCTACAAGGGGAGGATACCAAACAAATGTTCGGTATTCAAGAGGTGTGGTGCGAAAATGAGTGAGTCCCGAAGATTGGGGCTCCGGACGGCGAGGGCCGTCACGCGAGAGGGGGACCATGGCTGGTCCCCCTCGTCTCGAGAATGATCTCGTATCCGGCGTGGTGCGGTGCCGTGCTGCGCGGTGCGGTGCCGTGCTGCGCGGCGCGGTGCGGTGCGGTGCGGTGCTGCGCGGTGCGGTGCGGTGCGGTGCTGCGCGGTGCGCCGCGCCCGCCGTGACGCTAGAACTGGGCGCCGAGTTCCTCGGCGTCCCCTCCCAAGATCTTGTTGATGTCGAGCAAGATCGTGATCTTCTTGTCAACCTTGCCCATGCCCAGGATGACATTCGTGTGGACATCCATACCCAGGTCGGGCGCGTCCTCGATGTCGTCCTCGGGGATGTCGAGCACCTCGTAGACCTTATCGACGACAGTGCCCATCTCGACCCCATTGACATTGACCACGATGATGCAGGTCTCCTCGGTCTGCTCGGCCGTCATCATGCCGAACTTCCGTCGCAAATCGACCACCGGAATGACCTTGCCGCGAAGATTGATCACACCGCAGACATAGTCGGGCGTGCCGGGCACGTTGGTGATGGCCATCAGGCCGATGATCTCCCGGACCTTCAGAATCTCGAGCCCGTAGACCTCATCCGCCAAGAGAAAGGTGAGATACTTGCCCGCCCGGTTCACCCGGGTGGTTTCCACGGTCGCCGATTGGATTG
>CAZZIF010000088.1:0-435 GCA_964654025.1 uncultured bacterium | reverse complement strand
GACATGCTCACTCCCTTTCCTCGAGGGCCTCCCCCCGCGGGAAGCCCGGTCGTACACGTATGGAAAACCGGCGCGGATTGGGCCGGGCCGACGGTCTTCTCATCGGCACCCGCCAGAGGCCGCTTTAGGAGGAGAGAGAACCGGCGCGAGACCGGCTTGCGGCATGATGGCTCATTTCATGATTTCGCCGCGTAGGGCTTCGGCAGCATGGTAGGAACTGCGCACGAGCGGGCCCGCCTCCACGTGTTCGAAGCCCATCCGGTCGGCTTCGGCGTGCCAGACGGCGAACTCGGCGGGCGTCCAGTAGCGCTTGACGGGCAGCGACTCACGATTGGGCTGCAGGTACTGGCCGATCGTGACGCGGCCGCACCCCGCATCGCGCAGATCACGCAGGAGCAGGCGGATCTCGCGGGGCGACTCGCCCAGCCCCACCAT